>DAONEV010000070.1:0-14379 GCA_035403265.1 Thermoanaerobaculaceae bacterium
GATCGCCACCGACTTGAGCAGGATCTCGCGCAGGACGTCCACACCGAGATCCGAGAGCAGAACGACGTTGTCGAAACGGGCGGTGAACTGCGGCACCATGCCGAAGACGAAGAGATCCTCGATCTTGAAGTAGTCGCCCAGCGCGAAGCGGGTCTCGATGCGCACCTGCCCGTCGGCGGTGCGCATCGCGGTGGACTTGAGCTTCTCGCCGCTCCCCGGCGTCGTGACCCGCAGGTAGACCTGATCCCACAGGCCCTCGAAGGCGCCGGCGCAGATGAACATCATCCCGGAGGTGTCGAGCTCGAGGCTGCGCACCCGCTCCACGCCGTCCTCGACGACGTGCGCGGAGTACGGCACGATGTCGCCTTCCATGAGGGTCAGGAGGCCCTGCTGCAGCACCACGCCGAGGGCGTTGGGCTTGCCGGCGATGACGCCGGACATCTTGTCCACCTCGTCGATGCAGATGGTCGCCCGCTCCATGACGCTCTTGAGCTCGTCGATGGTTGGATCGTGGCCGATCACGGCGCGGGCCCGCTGCTCGAGGGCGTTGAACAGGCGTTCCGGGCGGAACTCCATGCGGTCGGAGTCGACCAGCAGGTTGGCGTTGATAATCGTCATGACGCGCAGCGGGTGGTACTCCGGAATTTCCCGGTACAGCCGCTGGATGTTGTTGATGATGGTCGTCTTGCCAGTGCCCGAGTTGCCGATCAGAAGCAGGTTTCCGGAGACGCGTCCGGACGCGTGCTTGTAGATCGCCACCGAGACGTACCGCAAGGCGGCGTCCTGTCCGAGCACGCCGTGTCGAAGCTCGGCGAGGATCTCCGGCGGAGCGATCGTCTCCACCGGCCGCAGGTTCGATGCCTGAGGTGCTGCAGTCACGTTGCCTCCAAACCCGGCCACCCCCCGGTGCGCCAGGGCCGTCCATGGTACTCCACCGGGCAACGCCGGAGCCATGCCGGCGCCCCCCCCTCCTCCCAGCTTCAGGCTCAAGGCTCAAGCTCCCCCACCCTCCCGCCAACAGGGAACGTACCCTGGAATAGGTGGGAGGGAGAACTGGAGCCGGAGCCTGCAGCCTTGAGCCTGGGGCAGCGCGGGCTCGTACAATGTTCGGCATGCTCAACTGGATCTGGCTGGCGCTGGTGGTGGTCGCGGTGGTGGTCGGGGCGGTCAACGGGCGAATGGAGGCCGTCACCAAGGCTGCCTTCGACGGTGCCAGGACTTCGGTGGACATCGCGCTCGGCCTGGTCGGGGCCATGGCGCTGTGGCTCGGCATCATGAAGATCGCCGAGCGTGCCGGGCTCGTCGAGCTGCTGGCCAGGGCCATCCGGCCCCTTGCCCGCCGTCTATTTCCCGACGTGCCGGCCGATCACCCGGCGCTTGGCGCCATGATGCTGAACCTGGCGGCCAACTGGCTCGGCCTCGGCAACGCTGCAACCCCGCTCGGCCTCAAGGCGATGGCCGAGCTCGACACAATCAACCCCCACAAGGGCACGGCATCCAACGCCATGGTGACCTTCCTGGCCCTCAACACGTCGTGCATCACCCTTGTGCCCGCGACGATCATCGGCGTGCGCGTCAGCCTCGGGTCGGCGAACCCCACCGACATCGTGGCGCCGACCGTCCTGGCTTCGGCGTGTGCCACCGTCGTGGCGGCCACCACCGCCCGCCTCCTCGAGCGGCTGCCCGTCTTCCGGCTGCCAACCGGAGTCGCGCCGGAAGGGCAGGCCGCCAGCGGGGAGTCCCTGTGAACCCGGCCAGCGGGCTCGGAACCGTGTCCACCTGGGCCATCCCAACCCTGGTCCTGCTCGTCGTCGCCGCCGGCGCCGTGCGCCGGGTCAAGGTCTACGAGGCCTTCGTCGAAGGCGCCAGGGAAGGCTTCGACGTGGCCCTTCGGATCATCCCGTACCTGGTGGCGATCCTCGTCGCGGTCGGGATGTTGCGCGCCTCGGGCGCGCTCGACCTGCTGGTGCGGGCGTTCGGGGGTCTGACAGACGCCATCGGGATGCCGGCCGAGGTGCTGCCGGTCGCCTTGCTACGCCCGCTCTCCGGATCGGGCACGTTGGGCCTGGTGAGCGAGCTGTCGAAGACCCACGGTCCCGACTCGCTGATCGGGCGACTGTCTGCCACCATGTACGGGAGCACGGAGACGACGTTCTACGTGCTGGCAGTCTACTTCGGCGCCGTCGGCATCACCCGCAGCCGTCACGCGGTGATGGCCGGTCTGGCGGGCGATCTGGCGGGTCTGCTGGCCGCCCTTCTGGTCTGTCGCTGGCTCTTCGCCTGATCCTGGCTCACTCTCAGGGGCTGTTGGGGGCCCGGCAATCAGGGGCGTTCGAGCTCCTTCTCGAGGAAGACGGCGCCGGCCACCGGGTTGAAGCGGTAAGGGGGGACCGTCACAAACCCGAGAGACTCGTAGAGCGCCACCGCTTGGCGCATCCAGGGAAGCGTGTCCAGCCGCATGCGCCGGTAGCCCAGAGCCCGAGCGTGTTCCAGGCTGGCCATGGCGAGACGCCGTCCCAGCCCGACGTTGCGGAAGGAGTGCCGCACGAAGTGCCGCCTCATCTCGCAGACGTCATCCTCGAAGCGCCGCACTCCCACGCACCCCGCGGGCTGGCCGGAGACGTGAGCCACCAGCAGCACCCCGCCGGGCGCCGCGTAGAGCCCTGGAAGACCCGCCATCTCGTGCGCGAAGTCCTGGAGGTTGAGATCGCTGCCGAGTGCCGAGGCGTACTCCTTGAAGAGACCACGCACTTCACGCAGCAGCTCCGGGGTCTCGGCGGTGAAAATTCCATCGATCGTCACGCTCACTCCACGCCTCTCGCTATCTTGCCACAACCCGCCACCTCGCCGAGGAGGCCGGCCACGAGCGCGACTACCTGCCGGGCACCGCCACAGTCGGTCGGGCGTCGGGGCAGGTGGATGAGGGTGTCCACCCACCGCACCCATTCCGAGCTCTCGGCTTCTCGCGGACTGATCTCCCGGCCTGACATGGACTCCCTGACAAAGCGCTCCAGGTAGGGCGACTCGGGGAAGCGGCGACGCGGCACGAAGCCGAAGGGCACGCCGGAGTGGTACACCTCGGCCACGGTGCTGTAGCCCACCTTGCCGATGACCACGTCCGCGGCAGCCACGAGGTCCGGGTGGTGAAAGCGAGAGTGGTGCGGCAGAAGCACAAGGTTCTCTTGCCACCGATAGTCATCGGCTCCCCCTGGAATCACGAAGGCAACGTCCCGGCGCGCCAGCAGCGGGGCGAGTGCGGCCAGCCGCCAGGGGGTCCCTCCCATGGTGACGAGCACCACCGGCCTGCCCTTGTCGACACCCAACTCACGGCGGCACCGGTCGCGACCGGTCCGAGGCGGGCGGCTGATGGGCGAGACGACGTGTCCAGCCTCCACTTCGCCGCACGCAGGCCGGCACCGCACCCGCATGCTCGCGAGGCCAAATGCCCGGTGCAGCAGCTCGGCTGGTCCCGCCAGCGCCGGCACGCTTGCCGTGTACGCCTGGTAGATCCAGTCCCAGGTGAAGTTCTCCACCAGCACGGTGGGCAGCCCGGCGGCATGCCCGATGGCGATCCCCAGGGGCGAGATGTCCGCCAGGACCGCCTCACACCCCAGGTTGTGCAGCAGGTCAGCCATCAGTCCCAACGCCGCGGCATCGAAGGGCACGAAGCTCTCCAGGACGCGGGCGGTCGCCTCCGGGTCCTCATCGAGCGTCGTCCGCTGCACCAGCCCGACGTCGCTGCGCAGCAGGTGGTGACGGAAGCCATCGCCAAGGGACTCGGCAAAGAACCACTCCGGGACCAGCGTAAATACCTCGAAAGCGACGTCTGGCCAGACCTCCCGCATCGCCTGCATCACGGCGCAGGCACGTGCGGCATGTCCGAACCCGTGGGGCGAGACGAAGAATGCCAGACGGGGAGCGCCCGCGGCGCAGCCCATCACCGACCGCGGACCAGGGTCGGCAGCACGAAGGTGGGGTAGATGTCTCCCAGTCCGCCGCCTCCGATGTGGGTCAAGCCCGTGGGGACGAGGGCGGAGTCGATGCCAAAGGCACGGGCACCGCGGATGTCGGTGTCCAACTGGTCGCCGATCATCACCATGTTGTGCGAGCCACCACGCCGCAGCGCCTCCTCGAAGATGGGCGGGTGGGGCTTGCCGAGGGGCACGAAACGCGGGTAGTCGCCGCTCGGGTAGCGAAGTGCCAGGGCCGCCTCGAGCACCATGGCGATGCTCCCAGCCGTGAGGCCGTAGCTGCGCTCCCCGCGCGGGAAGATGAGGTCAGGGTTGGGGAGCAGCAGGTGAAGCGGTTTGCCGGCGTCGAGACGTCGGAAAACCGAAGTGAGCACCCCATCCACGGTGTCCAGGAACGGAAACCCGCTCTCGTCGCAGACCGCCACCACCTCGGGATCGGCGTCGTCAGCAGCGGGAATGACCTCTCCTCCGGCCTCAGCGACATAGCGCACCGAGTCATCGGGCCCGAGCACGATGCACCGCGCGCCCCGCAGATTCTTGGCGGCGAAGTAGGACGCGATCAGGGATCCGGAGGTGATGATGCGACCCGGAGGAATGGCCAGACCCAGGGAGTGATAGCGTCGGGACGCGGCGTCCGGCGACCGAGAGGCGTCGTTGGTGAGGATGAAGTACTGCTTGTCGATTGCGTTCATGGTCCCGACCAGCGCCAGGGCACCCTGGAGGGGTCCGTGCTGGTGAATGAGCACTCCATAGGAGTCCAGCAGGATCACCTCATAGCGGTCCAACAGCTCACCCATCGAGATCTCGCCGCGATACTCGGGTCCGCCCTGTCTGCCCACGCTTCCTGTCACTTCCCCCCTCCGCCGACACCTCATTCTAGCGCGAGATCCTCCCGGTCCATGCTTCCGACGACGACCCGTCCGGGAAACAGGAACCACAGCTCCCAACGCGGCGCCGCCGCAAGTCTGAGGGCCTCCTGCACGCCGCGCGAGTAGATCCGGCACTGGCTCGCGTAGACCGCGGCCCGCGCCAGCAGCTCGCGGTCGGTTCCCACCCGATCCGTCTTGTAGTCGACGACCACGAGGCCACGATCGACGGGGTCGCGGTACAGAAGGTCAAGCTGCCCCGAGATGAAACCGACGGCCGCGCTCTCGGCAGGGGGCAGGAGCATCGGTACCTCCCGCCCCACCACGCATCGCGAGATCGTCGCCCACCTCTCCGCCAGAGGCGACGTTTCGAACCGGGCCAGCACACTGCTCGCCTCGCGCAGGACCGCGTCGGCCAGGTCAGATGGTGCGTGCCATCGCACCCAGCTTTCAAGGGCGCCGTGCCGTTCCTGCAACGCCTCGGTGACGGGTTTCTCAAGAGGCAGCGTCTCGAAGACCCAGTGGACGGCAGCGCCGACCAGCGCGGCAACTCCTCCTCCCACGGTCTCCGACGGCGGGCGCCGGTCATCCTCATCGGCACTCGGCTGCCGTTCGGCCAGCACCAGCTCGAGGGCCCGGTGCGCCTCCGCCGAGACCACTTGACCGAAGGGCCGATCCATCCGTGCCCTGGCCGCCTGGCGGCACCCGAAAAGCCTCGCGACATCCGCGCTCGCCCTCGCCGTCAGGTCCGGGCCGGGCTGCCGGATAGCGTGCTCCCGGGTCGGGGCCGGGCTCCGACGCCGCGCCAACCACACGAAACGGCCGCGGTCCGTCTCTGCCGTGCCGTCGTCGTCAGGCTCGGGCACCGCCCCGAGGGAGGCCAGCAGCTCCATGTGACTTCCCACCGGGGCGCCCTTCCCCGAGACCGGCCAGTTGCCCGCGACCACCAGACGTCGCTTGGCTCGCGTCATCGCCACGTAGAGCGTGCGCACCAGCTCCATCTCGGAGACCTTCTGCCGATGCCGCTGCAGGTCGCGCCACCCCGGGGTGGGCGCGCCAAGCAGGCGCACCTCCCACCCGCCGATACCCTCCAGCACCTCGTTCAGCCGCGTGACGCCGCGCTTCGTCTGCTTGTGCGTCTGCAGCAGGTAGACGTGCGTGAAGTCGAGCCCCTTGGCCCGGTGGATGGTAAGGATCCGCACCGCATCGTCGAGGCAGGCCGTGGGACGCGCCTCCTTCTCGTCCCGCTCCTCGCGCACCGCCCGGCGAAGCACGCGCAGCACCTCCTGGGCCTCGGACGTCCCGTCGTCCAGGGAGGTGGCCAGACGGCGAAAGAACCGCTCCAGGTTGGCGACCCGGAAGCGCCCAAGATAGCGTGCCGCGGCCGTGGCCTCCACCAGTGTGAGAGTCCGCAGTCGGTCGACGAATCGCACTCCCGGCTCGGACGCGAAGCTCGCCCGGAGCTCGGCGAGGTGGCGGAGTGTCAGCTTCAGAAGCTCCGGCCAGCCGGCGATCCGTTCCAGTCCAGGAACATCTCCGGGGATCGCTGCAACGGCCGCGTCGATTACTTCTTCCAGGGCGTCGAGCGAGGCGGGCAAGGGGCTCCGTAAGCCCGTCACCAGCTCCGGGAAACCCCGCCGCCACAGGGGCAGCCACGCCGCGTCGGGCACGCCCACCGCCGGGCACCGCAGCCACGCCATGAGGGCCACGTGATCGTTGGGATCGACCACGGCTCGCACCAGGGCGACCGCATCCAGGACCTCCCTTCGCTTGTAGTAGGAACGGTCGCGCTCGACGACGAACGGCACGCCGGCGTCCCGGAACGCCGCCAGGTAGCGATCGAGATCTCCAGTCGAGCGCACCAGCACGCCGACCTCGTTCCAGGGCACCCCGGCCTCGGCATGGAGCGCCAGGAGGTCTGACGCCAGTGCCTCGGCTTCGAGGTCCGTGGCGTCCCGACTGCGCGTCCGGTCCCCGGTGCCAGCCTCCTCGCGCCACGACACCCAGAGCTCCAGCGGCGCCCACCGGCCCTGCCGAAAGCCACCGTCGCTGGCGTTGGCGGCACAGGGCGCCAGCGGTTGGAAGCCAGCCTGGAGCTCCGGCTCCTCTGACATGTGGGGCGACATCCACTTCTCCACACCGTCGAGGAGCGCCGGCACCGAGCGGAAGCTCACCGCCAGCTCGCCTCTCTCACCGCCGGCCTCGGTGACCACCCGCTCGACGAACCGGTCATAGGCTGCCAGGTCGGCGTTCCGCCAGCCATAGATCGACTGCTTGCGATCCCCGACGAGGAAGAGTCCAGGCCGCTCTTCGACCGAGCCCCCCAGCGCGAGGGCGGCAACCAGCTCGCACTGCAGGTGGTCGGTGTCCTGGAACTCGTCGACCAGAAGCTGTCGCACGCTGCGTCGCCACCGGCGGGCGACTTCCGGATTGGCGCGCACCAACGCGGACGCGCCGCGCAACATGTCGTCGAAGGTGAGCACACCCTCTGACCGGAGGCGCTGGCGCACCGCCGCCAGCAACGGATGCAGGGCTCTCGCCACCCGCGCATGGAGGAGCGGCCGCAGCTCGGCCATGCGCTCCGCCGCCTGCCCCATGCGCATCGCGAGCTCCGGCAGCGAGCGGGCAGCATCTCCCAACACCCTCGCCTCGGTCGGGGTCACCTTGCCGCCAGACCAGTCCCGCAGTCGGGCGAGGAGCTTCTTCGGCCAGACCTCGCGAACGGCATCGCACGCCTGGTCGAACGCTTCCAGACCGGCGACGGCCGAGCCTGGATCCCGGGCAAGCGTGGTGTGCGCCGCCTCCAGGACCTCCTGGGCCACGTCCACCTTCTTGGCGTCCGCGAGGGGCCGGCCGACCAGATCGGCAAGGTCACCCGCGGCCGAGACAAGCTCACTCACCAGGGACCGCCGGATGGCGAGCGGGAACCGATCCACCTCGAGGCTCTCGGCCGGCAGTCCCGTCGAGGCAAGCTCTTGAAGGCAGTCCGCAAGCTCCTGTGGGCCATGTCCGGCGATGGCCAGATCCAGCCAGTCGGGATCAGGGTCGGGTCCCAGGTGCCGGGGAACCGCCTCGGTCATGACGTCGCGCACCACCGACTCGATCCGCTCGCCTTCGGCATCGACCTTCAGCTCGGGATGCAGGCCTGCCTCGAGTGGATAGGCCAGCAGAAGACGGCTGCAATAGGCATGGATGGTCGAGACGACGAGTCGGTCCAGGCCAGCCAACAGGTATCGGGCTCGCTCGCAGGCGGCAGGACCTGCCGGTTCGAGACCTTCTGGCAGCAGCCAGCCCGGCGCCGCGCCCGCGGCCACATCAACCAGCGTGCGACCTACCCGGTCGGCCATCTCCCCCGCCGCCGCCTCGGTGAAGGTGATCGCGACCACCCCTCCGAGGGCGCGGGCTGCCACCGCTTCCGGTGACACCTCGTGCCCCGGGCGCTCGGCCGACAGCTCGGCAAAGGCACGCTCCCATCCTGGCCCGAGCGCCCATGTCACCACCCGCGCCACCAGCGTCGCCGTCTTGCCGGTGCCGGCCCCGGCCTCGATCACGACGGGACGCACGAACTCGGTCTGGGCGAGGGTGCGGGCTCTGACATCGAGCCGCCTGAGGGCCTCCCAGCGGTCCTGGCTCATGCGCCCCCATCCTCTCCTGGCTCCACCGCGCCCAGGTTCCAGAGCTGGGTGGCCACCGCACTCACCCGGTCCACCGGCGGCGCTCCCACCCAGGCCAGCAGACGCCTCCTCATGCCAGAGTCGTACTGCACGCACGCCTCGCGCATCTCGCAGAAGCCGCAGGCCCGGCTGGCGTCGCCGCCCTCCGGGGCGGTGAGACGCGGAAGGAAGACGCCACTGTCCCAGGCCCCGAGCAGCGCGCTCACCACGGTCTGGAGGTCAGCCATCATCTCCGTGTCGTCGCCGGCAATGGCCAGCTCGCGAGCCCGGTCATCCACGTCGGGATCCAGGTAGAGGTAGCGGCCGAGGCCGCTCGCACCGGCCGCGCCGGCGTACGCGGCGGCCTGCAGGGCCTTCCCGTTCTGGATGGCCTGCCGTGCTTGCTTTCGCCTGATGTCCTTCCCGCTGGCAGTCGGTATGGGTCGGCCCGACTTGTAGTCGGTCCCCACCACCCCACCACCTGCGGCTCGGTCGACCCGGTCGCACGTAAAGCGTAACCACCGGGGCCGGCCCTCCGGATCCCGCACCGCCACGCGTCCCGGGACCTCCGCGCCCAATACCGTCGGCTCACCGACCGACCAGTCCAGCCGCCGCGCCTCCTGCAGCCATGCGACAGCGCGCCTGGTCAGCGCCAGCACGAGTCCGGGGGGCAGCCCGCCTTGCAACTGCGCCTTGTCCCGGGCGACACCGGCGGCAAGCGCCTCGAGACGGGCTGGAGACGGCCATGGCGCCCGAAGAGGAGCTCCTTCGACGACCTCTTCCCAACCACGGGACACGCCCGGGTCGCCGACGGCGATGGCTGCCAGCGCACCGTGGACGACGCTCCCCAGAAGGCGAGAGTCGAATCCCCCCAGCTCCTGACCCGGGTCGCGGGGCGGCTCGACCTTGAGCACCCGCCTGAGAAAGGTCTGCCAGGGGCAACGGCTCATCGCCTCGAGCGTCGTCACGAAAAGCAGCCCCTCCAGATCACCCCCGGCAGGTTGGGAACCAACCAGCCCGAGATAGGGGCTGGGGGTCGAGCGGATGGCCCACCCTTCGACCGGGTCGACCTCCTCGAGCACCCGCGCGCGGACCCTCGCGAGCTCGTGAGCGCGGTCAGCCGACGCGGCGTCCCCCTCTGCCATGGCCACTGCGACGGTCGCCTCCCAGGCCAGCCGATCTCCCGCCAAGCCAGCCGCTACGGCATGCTCCAGCCCAGTCGCTGGCCCGCCGCCGGAGGCGCCTGGCTTCGCGTTGGCGACCTCTACGGACAGCTCGGGCCTGGCGAGTCGAAGCCGCTGAATGAAGGGCGACTGGGGAACGGCGCGCGCCTCGTCGTCGGTGACTTGCCACGACAGCGTCACATGCGACGCAGCGCCGACCAGGTGGGCGAACAGATACCGTTCCTCGTCGTGGCCGCCAGCCTTCGTGTGCAGGTCGGGAAGGACAGGTAGCAGGGCCCCGCGCACCCAGTCTGGCAGGAGCGGGTCTTCGTTCACAATGCGGGGGAACACGTCGCGGTTGAGGCCGATGATGAAAAGGTGCTCGAAGGTCAGGCCTCGCGCCTGGGTGACGCCGAGCACCCGCACGCCGGCTCCGGAGCCCGCCAGCGCGTCCCGAGCTCCGGCAGCCAGCGCCCGTCTTACCAGGACCACGAGCTCCGGCCAGTCCAGCTCGAAGTCCTTGGGAAGCGAGCCGGCAAGGTCGGCGATGACGCTCTCAATGGCCTGGCGACCCCCTGCGTGGTCCCGGAGCTCCTCCTTCACCAGCTCCCGGAGGTTGGCAAGATGGCGCCCGACACTCATCGAGCCTCGAGGAAGGAGCACCGCAGACACGCGCCGCGCCGACGCGACCGCCTGGTCGAGGCGGCCGCGCGTCACCCACCTGCGGTGCGCCACCAGACGCGTCGAGTCGCCATCCTCCTCGGCAGACAGACCGGTGCGAACCGGCAGCCCCAGTCCTGCTGCCCCACCGAGGAGCTCGGGCACTTCAAGCACTGCGACCTGGCCCACGGTGGCCGCCCCCAGGAGCGACAACGCGAGTCGCAGGTCGTCGCCTCCGTCCTCCTCACCCCTGGCCGTGAGCCAGGCGTCGACCGGCGCCAACGAGCCCCGTCGCAGGAGCTCTCCGAGCGCCACCATCTGCCGACCGGCCGGACCGAGAAGGCCGCGACCTCCTTCCAGGGCATAGGGGATGCCCAGGCGATCCCAGTGGATCGTCACCGCGGCCTCCCAGGAAGCAACCTGCCGAGCGACGACACCGATCTCCTCTGGCACGACGCCCTGATCGAGAAGCGCTCGGACGGCCGTCCCCACCGCGCGCACCTCTCCTTCGAGCCCCTCGGCGCTCAGGAACCGCAGCGTTCCTGCGCCATCCGATCCCCTGGGTAGTGCCGACTCCCCCCGCCACCCCGCCAGCCTCTCCCGCAATCTGCGGGTGAACGCCACTCCCGAGTCGGGCTCGGCCGGACGGGCGGGATCAGCCGGCTCGTCGACGAAGACTCGCGCTCGGTATTCCCGAACCAGCACCTCCAGGAAGTCGAGAGCCAGACCCGTCGCCTCCGCGAACCCGTGAATGAAGACAGCGTTCGATGGCAGCAGCTCGGAGCCCCGCCCCGTGAGCAGCGCGGTGGCCCGCCTCAAGAGCGCGGCGGTCCCCCCAAGGCCGAGCCGTCCCACCTCCTCCTCCAGGTCCGCCGCCACCCCGACGATGGCCCTGACGCGTTCGAGCGTCGGCTCGCCAGCGTGTCCGAGCTCGGCGAGGCGCTCCAGCACCGCCTCGTGGTGTGCGCTGGTGAAGCCGGCATCGAGGAGATCCCTTACCGCTCCCGTGACCGCGCGCCAGCCGTCGTCGAGTGTCCCGAGAGCCCGTGCAAGCGCTTCTTGCCTCGCTGCCGCGCGAGAGACCAGGACCTCCAGCAGCTCAGCTCCGGCCGGAACCGGCTCTCCGGCATGCTCCAGGATCTCCGCGGCCGCAGCGCGCAGTGTCTGCACCCGCACGCCCAGGCAGGCTGACTTGTCCACCAGACGACCCTGAAGGTGCCGGCGCAGGACCCTGGATGGCACGATGATGCGGACCGGCGCGACAACCTCCTCGGCGCCGGATCGCGGAAGGAGGCCCTCGACCTCGCTCAAAAGGGCTTCCTCACAGCTACGCGCACCGCGTCCCACCATGACGGCCGGCAAGGAGAGCTCTCCGCAGGTCATGACACCCTCGCTCTGGCCGGCGCGAGACACCACGCGGGGCCGCCCGCAAGGTTAGCATCCGTTCGCCTTGACAGGCCGCTGGCCGTGTGACAGGATCACCCAGGTAGCTCGCATTGGGCGGGTGGGGGTTTTTTTCCTGAAGGAGGTTGGACGTTGGCGGACAAGCGTCATAGCACGATCATCATCGTCCCCCACGCCCACGGCAAGGTCTACAAGCTGCATCTCTCGCGCGTGGTGCTCAAGACGCTGATTGTCGTTGGTATCGTGACCGGAATCCTCACCATCGTCTCCCTCGCCGGCTCCAGCTCATTCCTCCAGCAGCGTGCCGCCTATCGCTCGCTCCAACGCGAGAACAAGCAGCTCAAGAAGACGAATCAGCGCCTCTCCGAGACCGTCACGCAGGTGCAGTCGCGCTTGACGCAGTTCGAACAGCGCACGAAGTCACTGGCACTGGCAGCTGGCATCCCTGACCTTCTGGTGGCTCAGCTCGACGTGCCGCGCACCGGACCCGGCAGCGGCGGACCAAGCAACCGCATGGATGCCGAGCCGGAGACTCTTGTACGACGCCAGCAGGCGCTCGATCAGCAGATCGAGCGTGTGGAGCAGAAGCTCTCCGAGCAGGCCGTGATGCTCTCCCATACGCCGGTGCTGGCTCCCGTGGTAGGCGTGATCATGGATGGCTTCGGGCCACGGCTTCACCCACTTACACACCTGCCAGACTTCCACGAGGCGCTGGACATCTCCGCCGCGATTGGCACCCCGGTGACAGCCCCGGCCGACGGCGTCGTGGTTTTCGCCGATCGCGAGACCGGCTATGGCAAGGTTCTCAAGATCAACCACGGCTATGGATTCACGACCCTCTATGCTCACCTCGACGGCTTTGCGGTGCAGCCCGGACAGAAAGTGGCGCGCGGGCAGGTGATTGCCCGCGTCGGATTGACCGGGCGCACAAGCGGACCACACCTCCACTACGAGGTCTGGAAGGACGGCGAGAGGCAGAACCCGCTCCACTATATCCTCGACGCATACTGAGGGCACCTTCGGCAAGCGACCAACAGGATCGTGCAGGTGTCGGTCGACTGCAGCATCTTGCGTCGAGCTTTCTGATCAACCCCGGGGACTCCATGGAGGCGCCAGCCCAAGTGGAAACGACCCGGACTCTGCAGTGGTTCCGGTGCTGCGAGCTACCGCCGCGCGTCGTCCCTGAAGTAGCCGGCCTCCCCAGGCCTGAGATGCGGGATTCCCAGCGCCCAATCCCGGAGCGCCACTTCCTGCATCGCTTCCTGCAAGCATGCTGACACCTCTGTGCGGGCCAAAGAGGACGGACATACCCCTGCGCTGGCAAGCCCTCCTGGCACAGACCAGTGCCCTGATTCCGGCTACCTCACCGGACGCGTGCTCTCCACGGCCTGACCATCGCCCACACGAACGAAGTGCCGGTCCTTCAGCCGGTCCTTCTGAAGGTGATGCATACAAAGCGAAAGCCCCGTGGTTTCCCACGGGGCTCTCATACTTCCCGGCGGTGACCTACTCTCCCAGACCGTTACCAGCCAAGTACCATCGGCCCTGAGGAGCTTAGCTTCCGTGTTCGGAATGGGAACGGGCGTTTCCTCCTCGGTATGACCACCGGAAAAACTTCCAAAACATCACAACTCAAATGGGTCTTCAAGGCCTGTACACGCAAGAAATCGGGAAAGAGTGTGGTCAAGCCGCACGGCCGATTAGTACGGGTCAGCTACACGCGTCACCGCGCTTCCACCTCCCGCCTATCAACCTGGTCATCTACCAGGGGCCTTAAGGGGCTTACGCCCGGGACACCTAATCTTGAAGTTGGCTTCCCGCTTAGATGCATTCAGCGGTTATCCGATCCGGACACAGCTACCCAGCGCTGCCGCTGGCGCGACAACTGGCATACTGGAGGTCCGTCCGTCCTGGTCCTCTCGTACTAAGGACAGCTCTTCTCAAGTGTCCTCCGCCCACACCAGATAGGGACCGAACTGTCTCGCGACGTTCTAAACCCAGCTCACGTACCGCTTTAATCGGCGAACAGCCGAACCCTTGGGACCTGCTTCAGCCCCAGGATGCGATGAGCCGACATCGAGGTGCCAAACCCCGCCGTCGATGTGAACTCTTGGGCAGGATCAGCCTGTTATCCCCGGCGTACCTTTTATCCGTTGAGCGACGGCCCTTCCATACGGGACCGCCGGATCACTAAGCCCGACTTTCGTCCCTGCTCGACTTGTAGGTCTCGCAGTCAAGCTCCCTTGTGCCTTTGCACTCTACGGCTGGTTTCCAATCAGCCTGAGGGAACCTTTGGGCGCCTCAGTTACACTTTGTGAGGCGACCGCCCCAGTCAAACTACCCACCTGCCAGTGTCCCCGAGCCGGATTCACGGCTCCAGGTTAGAACCTCAGAGCAGTAAGGGTGGTATCTCACCGACGGCTCCACCGAAGCTAACGCCCCGGCTTCACAGCCTCCCACCTATCCTGCACATACAGCGCCAAGAACCAGTGACAAGTTGTAGTAAAGGTGCACAGGGTCTTTCCGTCTAGGTGCGGGAAACCGGCATCTTCACCGGTACTACAAATTCGCTGAGCCCCCCGTGGAGACAGCGCCCAGATCGTTTCGCCTTTCGTGCAGGTCGGAACTTACCCGACAAGGAATTTCGCTACCTTAGGACCGT
>DAONEV010000071.1:0-14296 GCA_035403265.1 Thermoanaerobaculaceae bacterium
GGTCACGCGCATCCCCGAGGCTGCAGCCCAGCGGGCCACCTCGTTGCCGGCATCCCCTCTCCCCACCGAGAGCAGCCCGGCGGCGCGCGGCGCCAGGGCCTCCACGGCTCGGCCCAACTGGGCTCGGGTCGCAGCTTGCGCGGCATGCCGTGTGTGGAAGTGCACCATGATCACGCCCGCCAGCAGGACGACCAGGGTGACAGTGAAGACCCTCCAGGTGATCAGGTGACGGCTCATTCCTGACTCCGAAACCGGTAGCCGGACCCGATGAGGGTCTCGATGACGCCCTCCCCCAGCTTGCGTCGCAGGGTGCGGATGTGGGCGTCCACGGTACGCGCGTCGACGGTGGTCGCGAGCCCCCACACGGCATCCAGGATCTGCTCGCGCGAGACGACTCGCCCACCCACCGAGACGAGGTGCCAGAGGACGTCGAACTCCCGCCGCGTGAGGTGAACCTGCCGGCCCTCGGCCTTGACCTCGAAGCGCGCCGGGTCCAGCGCCAGCCGGCTGTCGCGGTACAGCCCGCCCGGGGTGCCACGCTCCCACTGCACCCGCCGCACCAGGGCGCGCACCCGCGCTGCCAGCTCGCGCAGCGAGAACGGCTTGGTGACGTAGTCGTCGGCCCCGAGCTCGAGCCCGGTGACGCGGTCACCTTCGGCGGCGCGCGCCGTGAGCATGAGAATCGGCACCGCCCGAGTTGCATCCCAGCCGCGCAGCTCGCGGCACAGCGTCAGGCCGTCGGTGTCGGGAAGATTGAGGTCGAGGATCACCACGTCCGGAACCCCGAGCTCGCAGGCGGCGAGAAACGCCTTGCCGGTGGTGAAGATGAGTACCTGGAGCTCGCCGCTCCGTTCGAGGTGGCGCTTGACGAGCTGGGCGATGTCGAGGTCGTCCTCGACCACGAAAACCTGCGTGCTCATCCGAACCTCCCCGAGACGTAGGCCTCGGTTTGCGGGTCCCGGGGGTTGGCGAAAAGGTCGATGGTCGGTGCGACCTCCACCAAACGGCCGAGAAGGAAGAAGGCGGTGCGGTCCGCGACGCGGGTGGCCTGCTGCAGGTTGTGGGTGACGATGACGACCGTCAGAGACTTTCCCAGCTCGAGGACCAGCTCCTCGACCTTCCGGGTTGAGGTCGGGTCGAGCGCCGAGGCTGGCTCGTCGAAGAGCAGCACCTCGGGCTCCACCGCCAGGGCGCGGGCAATGCACAGCCGCTGCTGCTGGCCTCCGGACAGACCGCTCGCCGGGTGGTCAAGCCGGTCCTTGACCTCGTCCCACAGCGCCGCCGCGTGAAGCGCCTCCTCCACCTCCAGCTCGAGCTCGGCGCGGTCGAGGCGGCGGTGCAGCCGCAGGCCGTAGGCGACGTTGTCGAAGATCGAGGAAGGAAAGGGGTTTGATCGCTGGAAGACCATGCCGACGCGCCGGCGGATCGCCACCGGGTCGGTTTGCATCGCGTTGAGATCCTCGCCGTCGAGCAGGACCCGCCCGGAGAGGCGAAAGCCCGGCACCACGTCGTTCATGCGGTTGAGGCACCGCAGGATGGTGGACTTGCCGCACCCGGAGGGACCGATGAACGCCGTGACCCCGGTTGCCGGGATGGTCATCGACACCTCGCGCAGCGCCTGCGACGGGCCGTACCAGCAGGACAGCCTCTCGATGGCGAAGCGCACCTGCTCGCTCACTCGGCACCCTCGCGGGCGTGCCGGTGGCGGATGTCCTGGCCCTCGATGACGTACACCGCCTGCTCGGCGATGTTGGTACCCTGGTCGGCGATGCGCTCGAGCGAGGCCGCCACCAGCAGCAGCGCCAGGCAGCGCGGGATGGTAGTCGGGTCCTCCATCATGTAGGTCAGCAGCTCGCGGAAGAGCTGCTCGTAGTAGGCGTCCACCTCCTCGTCACGGCCGATCACCTGGCGCGCCAGCTCGGGGTCGCGCTTCACGAACGCCCCGAGGGCGTCGCGGACCATCGAGCGGGCGACCTCGGCCATGCGCGGCAGGATGACGAACTTCTTGAGCGGTGGCACGCGGCTGAGCTCGATCGCCTGACGGGCGACGTTGACGGCGTGGTCGGCCACGCGCTCGAGGTCCGGGGCGATCTTGACCGCCGAGAGCACCAGCCGCAGGTCGCGGGCCATCGGCTTCTCGCGGATCACCACCGCCATCACCCGTTGGTCCACCTCGAGCTCGCGGCGGTCGATGACGGCGTCGCCGTCGATCACCTGCTGCGCGAGGTCCGAGTCGCGGTGGACGAGGGCGTCAATCGCCATGTCCAACTGCTTCTCCACCTCGCCGCCCATCGCCAGCAGCAGGTGGTTGAGCTCCTCCATCTCGTGGTCCAGCAAGCGGTCCATCACGCCTCCTAGCCAAAACGCCCCGTCAGGTAGTCCTCGGTCAGTCTCTCACGGGGGTTGGTGAACATCGCCGTCGTCTCGCCCTCCTCCACCAGCGCCCCGAGATACAGGAACACGGTGCGCTGGGCGACCCGCCCCGCCTGCTGGAGGTTGTGGGTGACCAGCAGCACGGTGACCGTCTCCGCCAACGCGAGAATCGTCTCCTCGAGCCTGGCGGTGGCAATCGGGTCGAGAGCAGACGCCGGCTCGTCAAGCAGCAGGATGTCGGGCTCGCAGGCGAGGCCGCGGGCGATGCACAGGCGCTGCTGCTGCCCGCCGGAGAGATCGAATGCCGAGGAGTCAACGCGGTCCTTGACCTCGTCCCAGATCTGGGCGCGCCGGAGTGAGGTCTCCAGGATCTGCTCCAGCCGCCCCTTGTCGGCGATCCCGGCCAGACGCGGGCCGAAGAGCACGTTCTCGCGGATCGAGAGCGGGAACGGGTTGGGCTTCTGGAACACCATCCCCACCTTGAAGCGCAGCTCCTCGACCGGCCAGCCCGGGTCGTAGACGTCGCGGCCGGTGGCCAGCACCTGTCCGCTGTGAGAGAAACCGGCCAGGTGGTCGTTCATGCGATTGAAGCAACGCAGGATTGTGGACTTCCCGCACCCCGAGGGACCGATGAGCGCCGTCACCTGGCCCGGTTGCACGTCCAGATTCACGCCCTTCAGGACCTCGGTGGCTCCGAAGCGCACCCTGAGATCGCGGGTTGCGAGCGCGCTCATACCGCCGAGCTCCGCAGCTTCCGGCGCAGCCGGTTGCGCAGCACGATCGCCGCCAGGTTGAGGGCGACGACGAGCAGGAGTAGCACCAGGACCGTGGCGTAGACCATCGGCTTGGCCGCCTCGACGTTGGGCGACTGGAACCCCACGTCGTAGATGTGGAACCCCAGATGCATGAACTTGCGCTCGAGGTGCAGGAACGGGGCGGTGCGGTCGAACGGCAGGTTCGGGGCCAGCTTGACGACGCCGGTGACCATCAGGGGCGCGACCTCGCCGGCGCCGCGCGCGAGCGCCAGGATCGCTCCGGTCAGGATGCCGGGCGCCGCGTAGGGCAGGACCACCCGGCGGAGCGTCTGCCAGCGCGTCGCGCCGAGCGCTCGGGCGCCGTCCCGCACCGCCTGGGGCACCGACTGCAGCCCTTCCTCGGTGGCGATCACCACCACCGGCACGGTGAGCAGGGCGAGGGTGAGCGACGCCCAGAGGATGCCCCCGGTGCCGAAGGTCGGCGTCGGCAGCGTGTCCGAGAAGAACATGCGGTCGATTCCCCCGCCCACCGTGTAGACGAAGAAGGCGAGACCGAAGGCGCCGAAGACGATGGAGGGCACGCCGGCCAGGTTGGCCAGCGCCAGCCGCACGGCGCGGGTGAAGAAGTTGTCCCGGGCATACTCGTTGAGGTAGACGGCCGTGACAACGCCGAGCGGAACCACGGCCAGGGTCATGAGCATCACCATCATGGCGGTGCCGAAGAGCGCCGGGAAGATCCCTCCCTCGGTGTTGGACTCGCGCGGCTCGGCGCTCACGAACTCCCACCAGCGCCCGAAGTACAGCCCGAGCTTCGCCCCGAAACCCAAGGTGTTGACGGGAATCGCGCGCACAACCTTCTGGAGGGGCACGGTCACGTCCTGCCCCGCCGCCGTGCGCATCCGCAGCGTTGCCCGATCGAGCTCCAGACGCACGGTGTCGAGCCGCTGCCACAGGGGTCCCGTGGCGGTCGTCTCGGCGCTCTGCGCCACCGCGAGCCGAGCCTTGAGCTCGTCGGCTGCGAGCCCTCTCCGCTCGGCCGAAGCAACCTTGAGCTGCAGCCTCGCGACCCCGGAGTGGGCGCGGTCGGCCGACCCCAGCACGCTCCGCTGCTCGGCGAGCAGACGCCGGACGCTGGCGAGCTCATCGTCCAGGGTGCGCCGGAATGCCGGGTCGCCTGGGGCGAGCCGCGTCTCCCCGCGCTCCAGAGCCACCGCGGTGCCATAGAAGTTGCCGTACTCCCGGCGTTCCAGCAGCCAGGCGTCAGCCGGGTAGGCGCGCTGCACGACCTCGCTGCCGCGCACCCAGAGGAAGTCGGTCCCCGTGAGGTCGCGGTTGCCCAGCTTGAGCCTGACCCGTTGCTGGCCAGGGCTGCGGGGGTCGGCCTCCCGTCCCCACTCCTCGCCCAGTAACCTGGTGCCGTCCACGAGGCGCAGCGCCACCAAGGGGTGGGGCCAGAAGAACGATCCCGCCGTCTCGACCACCAGCACCACCAGCCCGGCGATCATCGCAAGCGACAGGACCACCGCCGCTGCGGTCAGGAAGCGCTGGGGGGTCCCCTCGGCAAGCCAGCCGCGCAACGCGCTCATGCCGCCAGCCTCCCGAAACGCCGCCGCAGGCGCTCCGCCACGACCACCGCCATCGAGTTGATGACGAAGGTGAAGGCGAAGAGCATCAGCGCGGCCAGGATCAGCACCCGGTAGAGCGAGTCGCCATAGGGAGCCTCCGGCAGCTCCACGGCAATGCACGCCGACATCGTCCGCATCCCGTCAAACGGCGACATGCTGAGGATCGGCGTGTTGCCGGTGGCCATCAGCACAATCATGGTCTCCCCGACCGCCCGGCCGAGTCCGGTCATCACCGCCGCGAAGAGGCCGGGGCTGGCGGCCGGGATGGCCACCGTGCGCGCCGCTTGCCAGGGCGTGGCACCCAGCGCCAGCGACGCCGAGACGAGGCTCGGCGGCACGTTCGAAAAGGCATCCTCGGCCAGCGTGAAGATGATCGGGATGACCGCGAAGCCCAGGGCGAAGCCAACCACCACCGCATTGCGCTGGTCGTAGGTGACACCCAGATGCGCCAGCAGCCAACTCGCGAAATCCCCGCCAAAGAGGAGTCGCTGCACCGGCGACTCGACGGCGAACGCGAGGCCGATCACGGCCGCCATCAGCAGGCTCACCACGACCAGCTCGCGTCCGGCGGTGAGCCGTCGCCTCACCGTGACCGGCGTCGCCGCCCACGCCAGGCCTACCCCGGCCAGCACGATCGGCAACAGCACGGCGGAGCCGAGCACCGCCACGATGTGCCGCTGCAGCACCGGCGCCAAGGCGAGAGCAGCCAGGAACCCCACCACCACCGAGGGCAGCGCCGCCATGAGCTCCACGAGTGGCTTGGCGATGAGCTTGACCCGCGCCGGAGCGAACTGCGAGACGTAGAGCGCCGCCAGCAGCGCACATGGCGCCGAGAACAGCAGCGCGTAGAGCGCGCCCTTGAACGTCCCGAAGATGAGCGGAACCAGGGACATCTTGGACTCGAACGCCGACGTCGCGCCGGTTGACTGCCAGACCAGCTCCGCCTTTGTGAAGCCCTCGTAACGAACCGGAAGGAAGAGCGTGCCGAGGCTCACCTCCGGGTGCGGCATGGCCAGCCCCCACCGCCGGAGGGCGCCGTCCCGCTCGATCACCCAGAGCCCGTCCCGCCGTGGCGAGAGCCCTGCCAGGACGCCGTCCCGCGGGCTCGGATCCGGGCGGGCGACTACCCGCCGGCTGGTCAGGTTGCAGATCTCCAGACTTCCGTCGCGCAGGATCGCGAAGCTCTTGTCCCGCTCGGACGGTGCGATGGCGCGAACGGCGCCGGCCCCGGCGAATCGCGCCGCCTGCTCGATGACGCGCACACCTGGCACCGCCCCCTCCACCACCTGCCAGGCCGTCACGAGACCGTCCGTGTCACCGACCAGGAACGTCATGTCACCGAGCAGCAGTCCGGCGACCCGGCCCGCCTCCGCCAGGGGGGCGGTGGCTACGGGCGCCAACGGCCCACCGGTGGCGGCCCCAAGGTCGAACCACGCCAGCTCGCCGGAGGTGGCAACCCACACGTGACCCGCATCGCGGCCGACCGCGCCGGCCAGCGCCAGCTCCGGCAGGGCAAGTGAAATGCTCGTCAGCCCCGCCTCGCCACCCCGCCACACCTGGAGGCCATCCGGCGTCGAAACCAGCACCGCCGCGGCGCCGCTCTCGCCACCCAACGCCAAGAGGTGGGAGGCGGCCGGCAGAGATGCGGACTGCACGAGGCGAAGGGTGCGATCGAGCACGCGTTCCTGGCCCTCCCACCTCACCCGGAAGCGCAGGCTGTACAGTCGGAGCGCCCCGTTTGCGTCCATGACCGCCAGCCATCTCCCACCCGGAGCGAAGCTCGCCTCTCGCAACGGTGGAGCTGCTTCCACCAGAGACAGACGGGCACCGGCCGCCTTGCCGACCAGTATCAGGGCGCCATCGTTTGAGACCACCGCCACATTTTCGCGGTACTCGTCCTCGGTAGCGGCGAGGGCGGTCGCCGGCCCGGGCTGGGACGCCGTGGCCCGAAGCTTGCCACCACGCACCAGCGGCAGGCACTCGGCCACCAGGAAGAGCATCAGAAATGCGACCGCCAGGAGGAT
This sequence comes from Thermoanaerobaculaceae bacterium, assembly GCA_035403265.1. Classification (GTDB taxonomy): domain Bacteria; phylum Acidobacteriota; class Thermoanaerobaculia; order Thermoanaerobaculales; family Thermoanaerobaculaceae; genus JAAYVZ01. Next base: position 6,778 of record DAONEV010000071.1, read on the forward strand.
CAGCGAGCCGCCGGCGGTGATGGCGAACGCCACCAGGCGGTCGGCGACACGGGCGCTTCGCAGGCGACGAGGATCGAACAGGCTCATGGTTACAAGGGCCAGAATAGCCCGGGTTGCATGCCATCCCGGGTCTTCCGGCGTCCGAAATCTACCTCAGCTTGCCGAGCTCTTGCTGCACCATGGCGGCCGGCAAGGGCAGGTAGCCGTCCTTGATGACGACCTCCTGGCCTTCCTTCGACAGCACGTACTTGAGGAACTCCCTGGTGAGAGGATCCATTGCCTTGCGGGGGTCGGCGACGACGTAGATCAGAAGGTAGCGGGTCAAGGGGTACTTGAGGGAGAGGGCATTCTCGTAGTTGGGCTCATAGGCTTGCTCGCCGGCCCTGGCGGCCAACGGCAGGGCGCGCACACCGGAGGTCCTGTAGCCAATGCCGGAGTAGCCGATTGCGGCCATGTCCTCACTGACGCCCTGCACGACCGAGGCCGAGCCCGGCTGCTCCTTGACCGTGTCCTTGTAGTCGCCCTTGTAGAGCGCGTTCTCCTTGAAGAAGCCATAGGTGCCGGAGGCGGCGTTGCGGCCGAAGATCGAGATCGGCCTGGGCGCCCACGCGCCCTTGAGGCCGAGCTGCCCCCAGGTGGTGATGTTCTTGCCGAACCCTCCCTTGCGGGTCTTGGAGAAGACCGCGTCGACCTCGGGCAGGGTCAGGGACGCAATCGGGTTGTCCTTGTTGACGAAGACCCCGAGCACGTCGATCGAGCTTCTGATCTGGGTCGGCTGGAATCCGTACTTCTGCTCGATCGCGTCCAACTCCGAGTCCTTCATCTCGCGCGACATCGGCCCGAGCTGGGCGGTCCCGGCGATGAGCGCGGGCGGGGCGGTCGAGGAGCCCTTGCCCTCGATCTGGATCTTGACGCCCGGATACAGTCGGGCGAAGCCCTCCGCCCAGTAGGTCATGAGGTTGAGCATCGAGTCCGAGCCGACCGAGGACAGGTTGCCGGAGAGCGCCGCACCCCTCTGGTACGACGGGATGGCCGTGTCCACCTGCGCCACCTGAGCGCCTACCAGGGACGCCCCCAGACCGGCGATCATCAGCACCGCTGCGAGCTTCACACTCTTCATCGCGATCCTCCCGTGGCCGGACCTCGCCGACCGCGGCGATTGTCGGCACAGGCTGTGAAGACCGCGTGAACGGGTGCCGCGCGGGAGCCGGGCGTCAGTTCATCGGCACCGCCGCGGGAGGCGCGGCGGCCTCGACCAGGGGGATGGTGAACGCCCAGTTGTCATCCACCGACGGTGTCACCTTGCCGGTTCGCTGGAAGTACTCGACCAGGAGATCCACCATCGGGCGGTCGACCTCCTTCAGGCGCGGCGCGGTCGGCAGGTGCGGGTAGTTGCCGCCGCCGACGCCGCGGTAGGAGTTGACGGCCATCGTGTAGGTGGCGGTTGGATCGATGGGCTTGCAGCCGATGCGGATGTCGCGCACCCGCTGGCCGAGGGGTGCGAGAGGGTTGACGAGGTAGGTTGCCCCCTGCAGGGTGTCGTAGTTGTAGTAGGGCAGCCGCGGGTCGCGTAGCAACGTGCAGCCCTGGGGCCGTGTGCAGTCGAGACCCTGCCAGCCGCGCACCGCGTGCTCGAGGATGTCCCTCACCTGCGCCCCGGTGACCTGGACCATCACCAGCGTGTTGGGGTACGGGTACAGCCCGTGCAGGACCCGGATCGGCAGCGGTCCGGCGGGGATCTCGAACCTGGCGCCGGTGAGCGGAGCGGCCAGGGAGAGCTGGGCTCCGGTGGCGGCGAGCTGCACGGTGTGGATGAGATCCTCTGTGGGGTCGTCGGCCGTCGGCACGCCGCCCATCGCGAGCGGTGCCCCGAGCTCGCCCACGGTACGACTCAGCTCCGAGACGACGCGCTCCTCGAGCTTCTGCGCGGAGGCCACGACGGCCGGATCTGGCACCTCACCCGCGGTCGGCAGGTTGGTGCCCTTCCAGTCGGTGATCTGCCAGTGCCCGCCTTGCTTCTTCAGCTCCAAGTCAAGTCGCGTCACGAGCTCCGCCCACCGGCCCGGCTGGGCGACGATGACGTTCCCCAGCTTCTGTGGCGCGATGTCCTCGTGGGTGTGGCCGGTGAGCAGGATGTCGATGCCGGGCACCTGCGCCACCCGCGAGGCGTAGTTCTCGTAGTCCGTGCCGTCGGGCGCACCGGTCTTGAGATCACGCTCGAAGCCGGCATGGAGGACGACCACCACGAGGTCGGCTCGCTTGCGCAGAGCCGGCACCCGCTCCCGGGCCACTGCCGCCGGGTCGCCGAAGCCGAGATGCCCGAGGTGCGACGGGGGGTCCCAGTGCGGGATATTGGGGTTCGTCAGGCCGAGGACGGCGATGCGCACGCCGCCTCGGGTGAGGAGCAGCTCGTCGCCGGTGAGGAGCTTCTCGGCCGCCCCTCCCTCCAGATTGGCGGCCAGCCACGGGAAGCGGGACCGCCCGAGGGACCGGCGCAGCACGTCCAGACCGAAATTGAACTCGTGGTTGCCCAGCACGGCCGCGTCGTAGCCCACCGTGTTCATGGCCGCGATCGTCGGGTCGGTGCCGTCCCCAAGCACCGTGGTCAGGGCGTAGTGGGCGAGCGGCGTGCCCTGGATGGCGTCGCCGCCGTCGAGCACGAGCACGTTGGGCGCCTCGTGGCGCACGCGCTGCACGAGGGTCGCGACCTGGGCGATCGAGCCCTTGCCTGGCCTCTGCCGTACGTCGTCGTAAGGCAGCACGTGGGCGTGCATGTCGGAGGTGAACAGAACCGTCAGCTTCCTGGTTCCGGACGCCTGGACGGTTGCGGCAACCAGCAGCAGGACGATGGCGACGCGAGCCTTCATGGTGCCCCCAGACGAGCGGCCGGTCACGACCGGCCACCAGCAGTCAAACGCGGCCCACCCTCCGCCCCTTCCCCTGCCGCCCGGCGAGTATAGCCGCCCCACGGCATCAAGCAATTCCCAGCGAACTTTGACATACTTGGGCCGTGCACGAGATGTCAGGAACCCTCGACCGCCTGCACATCGGCGACATGCTCGAGTGGTTGCACCTGACCCGGGCGAGCGGGCGCCTGCTCCTCACCGCCGGTGCGATCACCCGTTCCCTCGAGGTCAAGAGCGGCAGGATTGCGTGGGTGTCCTCCTCCCAGGCCAGCGAGCGGCTGGCCTCCTGGCTCCTGCGCCAGCGGGTCGCCTCCCATCGCGTCCTGCTGCGCGCCCTCGCGGTCTCCCAGACCCGCGGCGAGCAACTGACCACCGTGCTGTTGCGCGACGGCGGGGTCAAGGCCGAGGACCTGGTGGAGTCCGGGCGCAGCCTCGCCACTTCCCTCGCCACCAAGATCATGCAGGAAGACGGGGTCCAGTTCACCTTCAAGCCCGACTGGCCGGTCCCCGAGAAGCTGCCGGTGGACCTCCAGCTCGAATGCTCCGCCCTCATCATGCAGGCGGCCTACCAGGTCGACACCCTGCCCCCTTCCGACCCGAACAAGGCCGTGGTGGTTGCCAACCTCGACAGCAAGACCCTGGAGAAGCTCTTCTGGACCATCGTCGGCGAGTTGGAGGGTGAGCAGCTCGAGGCCACCCGCTTCGGGGAGGCCTATCAGGTCTTCCTCAAGGCGGGAGCGCTGCTCGACCGTTGGATCTCCCAGGGGCCACCTCTGCTGCCCCTCGGACCCTCGGACGTCGCACATGCCCGCGCCCGCCTGGAATCCGGCGGGCCCATGATGGTGGCGGACGCCCCCGCCCTGGTGTGGGACCTGTTGTGCCTGGTCAACTGCATCGACGCTCCGGGCTACCCGCGCGCCACCGGTCCCCGCGAAGCGTGGGCCATCGCCGGCAGCGACGCCACGTTCCTCGTCAGGCTCCTCATCGAGAGCCCGCGCTGGCAGCGCGTTGTCCGGGAGGAAGCCGAGGAAACCCTTCGCCTGATGGTGCTTCGTCGCGCCGCCGCCGCCGCGCCCCTGGCCGCCGCCCTCGGGCTCTCCGAGGACATTTCCGACTCCGTGGCGGCTCTCCCGGTGGTCCTGCTCGAGCTCATGATCACCGTCCTGTCCGCCAATCCCCTGGCCAGCGCGGCGATGCAGCGCTGCGCCCTGCACCACCTCCTCCCGCGCGTCGGGGTCGCTGCGGGGGTCGCTGCCGGTCTGCCCGAGGCTGTCATGGCCGCCATCACCGCCTCGCCCCCGACCCATCCCGCCGTGCACCTGGCCAGCCTCGTCGAGCAGGTGGCCGGCGGCCTGCCCGGCTTCTCACACCTCCTGCCGGCGGTCGCCCGGCGGCCCACGCCGACCGTCAGGGCGGCCCTCACCAGGGCTCGCGACGCTGTCGCGCAGGTGTGAGCTCTGGGCCGACCCGATCGGGAGTCAAGAGCGCGAGGCCCCTCTGACCGCCGCCGAGCCCCGACACCCACCTTTCCACCCCTGTCGTCCACTGGTCATTCGACTCTCGACGGCCGGGCCCGTGGAAGGGCTAGAATGACGCATGCAGATCCTGGTCATCGGGGGTTCGCGGTTCGTCGGCCGGGCGATCGTGCAGCGGTTGCTCACCGACGGCCACCGGGTCACCCTGTTCAACCGCGGTCGCACCCCTGATCCCTTCGGCACCCGCGTCAGCCGCATCGTCGGGGACCGCAGCGACCAGGAAACCTGGCACATGGCTCTTGCACGCCGACGCTACGACGCCGTCATCGACGTCATCGCCAGCCGCCAGGAGCACTCCCGGCAGGCCGCGGCCGCGCTGGCTGGACGGACCGGACACTTCATCCATATTTCGACGGCCTCGGTCTATGTCGTCCGCGAGGGCCTGTACTGCCCGTTTCGCGAGGAGGACTTCGCCGGCCGACTGCTGCCCCGCACCGCTGCCAACAAGGCAAGCTGGCTGTACGCGTACCACAAGCGCTGCTGCGAGTCCGCTCTCCAGCAGGCATGGGAGCACGACCGGTTCCCGTTCACGTCCCTTCGGCTACCCATGGTCGTCGGCCCCGGCGACTACACCGAGCGTTTCGGGGCCTACCTCGAGCGCCTGGCCGACGGCGGTCCCATCTTGCTGCCCGAGGGCGGCCTGAACTCCTGGGGATTCCTCTGGGTGGGGGACATCGCCGACGTCGTGGCCGGAAATCTCGGCAACGCGGCGACCTTCGGCAACGCCTACAACCTCGCGCAACGGGAAGTCGTGTCGCTCCGCCAGCTTGTCGAGGCCACCGCCAGCGAGCTCGACTTGCCGGCCCGGCTCGTGCCGGTGCCGAGCGAGCTGCTCGAACGCGTCGGCCTGGGCACCGCCTTCTCGCCGTTCAGCCACGATCACGACATCATCCTCGACACCGCCGCGGCCCGGCGCGACCTCCTGTTCGAGCCGACTCCGTTTGCGACCTGGTGCCCCAGGCTGGTCGCCGATTCCGTCACCACCTCGGGCAGGCGTCCGACCTCGTTCTATGCGACCCGCGCCCGAGAGCTGCAGCTCGTCGGGGAGCTCGCCGCCCTCCGGCTCCTTCCCGCCCCACAACCCCCCGCCTCCTCCGCCTCACCCCTTCGGCTCAGGCGGCGCCTGCGCTCCCGCACGACCTTGCCCCCTCACCCCGCGTGACGTGAGCTCCGACGCGGCGGACGGAGACCAGCGGAACCGAGAGGCTCGGGATCACCCGGGGTCGGACACCAATCTACGGGAGGATCGGCGGGAGAACCTCCAGAGCGGCAGCCGCGGCGGCCTGCTGGGCGGCGCGCTTGGAGCTGCCCTCTCCCTGCCCCAGCACCCGGCCCTGGAGCTCTACCTCGTAGACGTAGATGCGGGCGTGGGCTGGGCCCCGCGTCGCCGCCTCGCGATAGACGGGCAGTGGCCACGCGCGCTTCTGGGCGAGCTCCTGGAGCACCGACTTCGGTTCGGTGCGGTCGAGCTGCTCGGCGTCAAGGGCGCGCATGGATGGGCCGAGCAGGCGACGCACCGTGCTCTGGAAGACCCTCCAGCCGCCGTCCAGGAGCAGCGCGCCCAGCACGGCCTCCAGGGCATCGGCGAGCAGGGCGGGGCCGGCGCCGCCATCCCTCAGACCGCTCCCGAGCTCGAGAGCGTCCCCGATCCCCAGTCTCCGCGCCACCTCCGCCAGCGTCGCCTCCCGCACCAGCGCAGCCCGGGCGCGGGTGAGCGGCCCCTCGGCGGCCCCGGGCCACGCGGCGAAGAGCATCGCCCCCACGGCGTGCGAGAGCGCGGCGTCACCCAGGAACTCGAGCCGCTCGTAGGAGTCCACCTGCTGCTCGTGCGCCGCCGAACGGTGCCGCACTGCCTGCTCGAGCAACCGCCAGTCCCGAAAGGTGTAGCCGAGGCCCTCCTGCAACGTCTGCAGCGCCTCCTCGCGGTCGCTCACGCCAGTTGATCCTCGGGCAGCCACAGCAGCGCGACGCGCCGCACTGTGATGTCCCGGGCTGCCGGCGTGAGGGGGAGCCGCTCGAAGCCGCCGGCCAGGCGATCCGCCTCACCCTGCAAGTCGTCCACCTCGCGCTGCAGCTCGTCGAGAAGCCGTTGCCGCTCGGCCTGCAGCGAAGTGATCTGCTGCTCTGACTCCGCGACCTCCGCCTTCGCCCGGTCGGTCATGCGCCCCTTCTCGCTCACCTGGCGCGCCGCCGAGACGCCGGAGCGGGCGACGCTGCCGAGCCCCGAGCGCCGGCCGCCAAGGAGGGCGCCCAGCCCCTTGAGCAGCGCGCCGCCGACACCGCTGGCAAGGGCGAGCTGCTGCTGGTGCTCGCGGGTCGCCAGGTCCTGCTGGTCCCGGGTCAGCTCCATCTGCTCCCGCACCAGCTTGTCGTCGATACCGCGCAGCTTCGCCTCGACGCGATCGCGGAGCTGCTCGGTCTTGGCGGCGAGGGTCGCCCGGGCCGACTCCAGGCAGCGGGCACGGAACATCTCCTCGTCCTCGTGCTCGTCCTGCACCAGCTTGAAGGCGCGGTGGTAGAGGACTTCCACCGGGCGGGACACGAGCTCGCGCACCAGGTCCTTCGCCGCCCCCTTGAGCAGGGTGCTGGCGTTGGCGGGTAGTGCACCGAGAGTGGAGCCAGCCGGTGGACGACCGTCCAGGGGCGGCAGCTCCACCGACTGCAGCTTCTCCCACACGACTCTCTGCGGCGACAGCGGCGCCACCCAGCTCGCCACCACCTCGCGCTGCACGACCGGAGCGGCCTTGCGGTAGACAGCGCGACCCTCCAGGAGCACGGCAGGCGCCAGGCGCGCCCCGGCGGCGTAAAGCTCCTCGACGTCGGGCAGGTCGAGCGCGACCGCCGCAGCCGGGGCCGGCGCCGCCACGGCAGCCGGCGCGCCCAGGCCCGCCAGCAGCGGCCTCAGCTCCGCCAGGGTGAGGGGACCGCGCAGATAGGACATCGCCCACCGGGAGCCCATGACCACCGGGGTACCGATGCGCGCCCCGGCCATCAGGAACTGGCGCGGCTGCAGGCCGGCCACCGCCTTTTCGGGATCGCCCCCGGCCAGCTCGAGGCCCTCGAGCGCGCGCCGGCGGT
>DAONEV010000072.1:0-14284 GCA_035403265.1 Thermoanaerobaculaceae bacterium
GACCCTCCGGCAGTACGAGGCCGCGGACCGTGACTACGCGCGCTCGATCGAGCTCGCGCCCGACCAGGTGTCCGCGTACTACGGGCGGGCGCGCAACGTGCTGCTGTGGAAGTCCTCGGTGCGCGAGGCGCGGGCGATCATGGCGGCGATGCCGCCGCTCGAGCGCTCGGATGTGGCCGTGGGATGGCTCGTTCTCGACCTCTGCGCCCGGGACTTCGACGTCGCTGTCGCGCGACTCGGAAGGATCTCGGATTCCGGCCTGGACGGGCAGGAAGGGATTGCGGTGCGCAGCCTCATCGAGGCCGAGACGCTGCGGGTGAAGGGCGACGCGGCGCGCGCCCGGGTGGCCTACGAGGCAGCGCGCGCCCAGATCGAGCCCCGGCTGGTCGGCACCCCGGACGACTGGCGCGTGCACAGTGCCCTGGCGGTCGCTCTGGCGGGGCTCGGCCGCCGCGCCGAGGCCATGCGCGAGGCCAGGCGGGGCGTCGAGCTGTGCCCGGCGGAGCGGGACGCGCTGGTGGCGCCGTTCGCCCTCAACACCCTGGCGGAGGTCCAGGTCATGACCGGGGACCTGGGCGGTGCGGTGGCCACGCTCGACCAGCTCGTCACCCGGCCGGCGATCCCGGACGCGACGCCGATCCTGGAGCTCGAGCCCTGGTGGGAGCCGCTGCGGAACCATCCCGGGTTCGACGCGCTCGTCGCGCGCCAGCGCGGCCGCCGGGTGGTGGGTGCCGGTGGATGATGACCTTGATCGTTTCTTGATCGAAACCGAATCACGGCCGAAGGGCCTGGCAGCGTGCCCTTCGTAGGCTCGCCCAGGTGACGGCAACGTCCCGCGGAACAGGGCGCCGAGGCTCCGGCGGGCCTTCCCGCGAAGCTGCGCCGGGGGAGGATGAGATGGCTCCAAGGCGATGCTCTGCAAGACCGGACCTGACCAGCGTGCTCATCGCACTCGTGCTGGTGGCGGCCACCATCGCGGCTGCGGCGCAGCAGCCTGCCGGCCAGGCGGGGGCCGCGAAGGCACCGGCGGCGTCGAAGCAGCCGAGCTCGCCGCTGGCGCCGCCACCCGGTGGGGCGCTGGTCTGGTATCTCGGCGCCTGCGGCTACGCCGTGCGGACCCGGGACCACCTGCTCATCTTCGACTATCAGGAGAAGTACGGTGGCGCCGCGAACGAGCACCCGGCGGACCAGACCGCGCTCGCGACCGGCTGGGTCGTCCCCGACGAGATCAAGGGCCTGAAGGTCCGGGTGTTCGTCTCCCACGCCCACGACGACCACTACGACCCCGTAATCTTCGGCTGGCGGCGCGCCATTCCAGACATCGCGTACTACTTCGGCTTCACGCCGACAGAGGGTGGCCAGGTCAACCTGTTTCCAGGCCCGCGCGCGGAACTCAAGCAGGCCGACCTCGAGGTCGCCACGATCAACAGCCAGTTCCCGGGCGACCCGGAGGTCGCCTGGCTGGTCAAGGTCGACGGCCTCGTCATCTACCACAACGGCGACTGCCAGTTGCGCACTCCGAGCCCGGAGCACGACTTCCTCAAGACCAAGTCCGCGAGGGTCGACCTGGCGTTCGTCCAGCCGACTTTCGATCTGAAGGGCAAGGCGAAGCCCCAGACTGAGGACTTCTTCCGGAAGCTCAAGGTCGGCGCGGCGTTCCCGATGCACGATGCGCCCGGAAGCCCCGGGTACTTCGTCTGCCAGAAAGCGATGCAGACCCAGTTCCCGGGTCTGCGCGTCCATGTCCCGACCACCATGGGGGAGCGGCTTGTCTTCGAGAAGGGCCGGATCGTGAGCTCGTCAGGAGGCGCCCCCGCCACAACCAAGAAAGGAACCAAGTCGTGAAGATCAAGCTCGCGTTGTGTGTCCTGTTGACGGCCGCCGTGCAGGCGGGCGCCCAGCAACCCGGTGGCCAGACCCCGGGGAAACCAATCCAGCCCAGCCCCGCGCCAGGTGTCTCGGCGGCCAACCCGCTCTTCGAGGAGTGGAAGACGCCGTTCGGCGTGCCGCCGTTCGACCGCATCAGGCCGGAGCACTTCAAGCCGGCGTTCGAGGCGGCCATTGCCGCCCAGCGGAAGGAGATCGATGCCATCGTCTCCAGCCCGGCCAAGCCGACGTTCGCCAACACCGTGGAGGCACTCGAGGACAGCGGCAAGTTGCTCGCCAAGGTGAGCGGCGTGTTCTTCAGCCTTGTGTCAGCCGAGACCAACGATGCGATCCAGGGGATTCTGAAGGACATCACCCCCGAGCTGTCGCGCTTGAACGACGACATCTCCCTGAACCCCAAGCTGTTCGAGCGGGTGAAGGCGGTGTGGATGGACCGGGAGCTGCTGAAGCTCAACGGCGAGCAGCGCAAGCTGTTGGAGGAGACCTACAAAGGCTTTGTGCGCGGTGGCGCCAACCTGGCTCCCAAGCAGCAGGAGCGCTTCCGGCAGATCAACGAGGAGCTCGGCCTGCAGTCGGTCAAGTTCGCCGACAACCTCCTGGCCGAGACCAACGCCTACAAGCTGGTCATCGACAAGCGAGAGGACCTGGCCGGGCTTCCCTCCGACGCGGTGAGCGCTGCGGCCGAAACGGCCAAGGCGGCCGGGCTCGATGGCAAGTGGGTGTTCATCCTGCAGCCTCCGTCCCTGCGTCCGGTCCTGGCCTACGCCGACAACCGCGAGATCCGCCGCCAGATCTGGACCGCGTACCGCACCCGGGCCGACCACGGCGACGCCCACGACAACAACAAGATCGCCGCCCGCATGGCGGCGCTGCGTGCGGAGCGCTCAGGGCTGCTGGGTTACAAGACCTACGCCGACTTCGCCCTCGAGCAGAACATGGCGAAGAAGGCGGACCGGGTCTACGACCTCATGCACAAGCTCTGGGCCCCGGCCGTGGTCAAGGCCGCCGAGGACGAGAAGGTCCTGCTCGGCATGGCCGATCCCGCAGGCACCGGGATGCAGATCGAGCAGTGGGACTGGCGCTACTGGTCCGAGAAGCTCAAGAAGGCCAAGTACGACCTCGACGAGGAGGCGTTCCGCCCGTACTTCTCCGTCGACCGCGTGCTGGAGGGCGCGTTCGGCGTCGCCACCAAGCTCTGGGGAGTGACGTTCATCGAGCGCAAGGACATCCCCGTCTACAACCCCGAGGTGCGGACCTTCGAAGTGCGCGACCGGGACGGCTCGTTCCTGGGCGTCTACCTGCTCGACTACTTCCCGCGCCCCGGCAAGCGAGCGGGGGCCTGGTCCAACGAGATCCGCTCCCAGTGGATCGACCACGGCGTTGACGTCCGGCCGATCACGGTCAACTGCGGGTCGTTCACCCGGCCGACCGGCGGCAAGCCCGCCCTGCTGTCACGGGGCGAGGTCGAGACGGTGTTCCACGAGTTCGGGCACGCCATGAACAGCCTCTTCACGAAGGTGCGGTACCAGTCGCTGGGCAACACGCCGTTCGATTTCGGCGAGCTCGCCTCCCAGACCATGGAGCACTGGGCGTGGGAGCCCGAGGTGATGAAGGGTTACGCGCGCCACTACCAGACCGGGGAGCCGATCCCCGACGAGCTGATCGCCAAGATGAAGAAGAGCGAGACGTTCAACCAGGCAGCCGACACCATCATGATGGTCTCGACCTCGCTGCTCGACATGGACTGGCACACTCTCACTGCGGCGAAGGAAGTCGATGCCGCCGCGTTCGAGAAGGCGTCGTTTGGGCGCATGGGGCTGCCGAGAGCAATCGCCTCGGGCCACCGGACACCGCAGTTCTATCACGTGTTCAACGGCGGCTACGCGGCAGGCTACTACTCGTACCTCTGGTGCGAGGTGCTCGACAACGACGCCTTCGGGGCGTTCAAGGAGAAGGGGATCTTCGACCAGGCCACCGCAGCGTCGTTCCGGACGAACATCCTCGAGCGGGCCGGCACCGGCGACCTCATGGAGGCGTGGGTGCGCTTCCGGGGGCGCGAGCCGGTTGTAGAGCCCCTGCTGAAGCGCCGCGGTCTACTGCCCGAGACCGGCAAGCCGACGCGAAGCGCGGTCGAGCGCTAGCAGAGGTCGGGGCGGCGCCGGGGATGCCCGGCGCCGCCTGCAGTATGAGGCACTTGGAGGTGGCTGTGAGCAGGTCGACGACGTTGCGGTTGGCTGGCTTGATCGTGATGACGACGTGTGCCGGGGCCGCGAGCCTGCCCGGTCGGGCCGCAGCCCTGGGTGCCCCGGCATCGGCCGCGCCGGCTCCCGTGGCGAGGCTCCTCGAGGACTGTGTACGGGCGAGCGGCGGCCCGGCGCTGGAGGCCATCCAGACGGAGACCCGGAGGGGCACCCTCACCCGCGGGCCCGACGGACCGGCACCGTTCGAGGTCGTGGCGAGGCCGGGGAAGTGGCGCTACAGCCTGGTCTTCGCCTGGGGCGACCAGCAGAGCTTCGGCTTCGACGGCACCCGGGGTTGGGTGGCGGACACCAAGGGCATCGAGCCCATGGAGGCGCGGCAACGGCTGGACCTGCAGGTGCTGTGGGACCCCCGGATGCCGGGGCACCTGAGCGAGCTGTTTCCCACGATGGAGGTGACCGGAACCGAGAAGACCGAGGCTGGTGGGATCACAAAGGTCCGGGCGACCTCCCGCGACGGGGTCGCGGTCGAGCTGGGGTTCGAGAGTCCGAGCGGACTGCTCGTCCGGGCCGGTGACATGCGGCTCGAGGACTACCGGGCCGTGGGCGGCGTGGTGCGGCCGTTCCGGGTGCGCCTGGGCAGCAACATGGTCATGACGCTCGCCGAGATCCGCCACGACGAGACGGTCGACGATGCCGTCTTCGGCCGGCCGACATGCGCGCTCCCAGTCAAGGAGCCACCCCTGTATCGGCCCGAGAAGCACGTCCAGGTGAGCATCGCCGCGATGGATGCCTGCGTCGGGGAGTACGAGACTCCGGACGGCCGCAGGTTGCAGGTGAGCCGCAAGGACGACCACCTCATGTATCGCAGCCCGCGGGCGAGCTTCGAGCTGCTCCCCAGCTCGGAGACCGTGTACGTTCGGGGGTACTCCAACCTGGAGTTCCACTTCGTCAGGGACCCCTCCGGCCTCGTCACACAAGTGGTGGTCGTCATGCCCGACCGGCGGGTCGAGGCGAAGAGGGTCAGGTAGGCAGCGGCCGCCGAAGGAGGATCAGCCATGGACCGGAAGCAGTTCCTGACAAGCATGCTCCAGGCCGGCACGGCGATTTGCTGCTGCCAGGCTTCACTTGGGCAAGGCGAGGCCGGGCAGGCCGGGACCGGCGCCGAATGGATCGACGGACTCGAGAAGAGGATGAAGGAAGGGTCGCGCTCCCCGGCGTGGCGTCGGATCGAGTTCGCCGAAGGGTGGGTACAGCGCCTGCTCGACAACATGGACACCATGCTCGACCCCCAGACCCGGTCGGACCTCATGCAGGCCTGCGGCCGCGCCTGCTACATCCAGGCGTTCGGTATCGCCCCCGATGAGAAGCCCGGTCCCGAAGTGCTCGCCAGCTTCGTCGAGTCCGGCAAGGACAGCGGTGTCCGCCGCGAGGGCGACTTCGTGTATTTCCAGTACGACAACGTCAACCCGCAGGGCATTGGGATTCCGGACGGCGTCTGTCTCTGCCCCTTCGTCGAGTCGGGGCCCGAACGCCTCTCGGCCACCTACTGCCAGTGCTCGGCGGGCTACGTCAAGGAGCTTTTCGGCCGCATCACAGGCACTCCGGTCGCCGTCGAAGTGCTCGAGTCCGTGCGCAGCGGTGGCAAGCTCTGCCGTTTCAAGGTCAACCTCCACCCAGGCTGACGCGGGAGCAGCCCAGGCCGGATGAAGTGGCCGCACAGGCCTGACGTCCCGAGGTATCCTGTCGGTCGGGCGGGAGCGGTCGGCCTCGACCCTGCTGGAGGTGGATCATGGCGACTCGGTTCGGGGTTTTCCTTCCCATTCTGGCGCTGGTGGGTCAGCAGGTTCTGGCCCAGGGGCCTCAGCCCCTCGACGGGCCCCAGCGGACTTTCCACGATGAGCTGATGGGAAACCTGGTGGGCACGTGGCGGGTGACCGGCATTGTCCAGGGCCAGCAGGTCGAGCAGCGGCTGGTGGGGAGCTGGGTGCACAACCACCAGTTCCTCCGGCTGGAGTACGAGGGGCTGGGGGCGGTGCCGGAAGGCGAGCCGCGTTACACCGCGAGTGTCTTCATCGGCTTCGACAACACCAGCGAGCGCTACGTGGCGCATTGGCTCGACGTCTTCGGTGGCAGGTTCTCCGAGACGCTCGGCTTTGGAATGAGAACGGGCGACTCGCTGGACCTGCGCTTCGAGTACCCTGACGGGCCCTTCGAGAACGTCTTCACGTGGCGGCCCGACACGAAGACCTGGCGGTTCCTGCTGCGGGCCAAGCAGCGCACCGGGGAGTGGGAGGTCTTCGCCGACATGGTTGCAAGCTCGGAGAGCACGCTCGGCGGCGCTCCGACAGTCGGGCCTTCCTCGGTCCCCGTGGGCGCGGTTGCCAGCGTGGACGTGGCGGCCCTTGAGGCCGAGGTGCGGGCCACCGAGGCGGCGTTTGCCAGGTCGATGGCCGATCGTGACCATGCCGCCTTCACCTCGTTCCTCGCCGAGGAGACGGTGTTCGTCGGGCGCAGTGTCCGGCGCGGGCGCCAGGCGGTGGCGGAGGGCTGGAAGCCCTACTTCGACGGGCCCAAGGCCCCATTCGCGTGGGCCCCTGACCGGGTGGCCGTGCTCGCTTCAGGCAAGCTGGCGCTCAGCTCGGGTCCCGTTTTTGACCCGGACGGCAAGCGGGACGGCACCTTCAACTCCGTGTGGCGACACGAGCCGGATGGGAGCTGGAAGATCGTGCTCGACTGGGGCTGCCCACCGTGCGGGGACCGCTGAGGATCGGGAGCTTGCCGCGCCTCTCCCGAGGCGTCACGCGCACGCGACGCGGCTGTAACATCTGGAGCCGGGGAGAGGGCCATGCGTGGTCTGTCGGGTCCATCCAGCTTCACCGCAGAGGGGCCGCCAGCTCCGGTCGCGCCAGGTGCTCCGTTGCTCCTCCTCGATCCACCTGCTCGCGTCTCAACCACGTACCGCTGGCAGGCTGATGCTTGTGGCTCGGCCTTTTGTGGTCCGCAGGGTTGCTCCCTGCCCCAGTGGCGGCCGGGCCATCGACATCGTGTCGGGGCAGCTCCTGCTGCTGTGCAACGGCAAGGACGGGGACATGTCGCCAAACCAGCCCAGGCTGACAGGGTCTACGTCAACGAAAGCGTCGTCGGAAATCTGATGGGGGCGAACGACGAGGACTCGACGACCCTGCTGACGGCGCCTGCAGTCGGGGACGTTCGTGGTGATCCCGGGGGCAGGATGCGGGCTCAACTGTGCGGCCGTGATGCCGGCGACGGTGCGAGTCGGGGAAACTGTCAACTTCCGCAGCTTCGCGAGCTGGAGCCTCGTCACGGTGCCGCCGGTCCACCTCTCGGATTTCGGGGACCGCACCGTGCCGGCCGGAGGCTCGACACCGTCGCGAGTGTGCCCGGCCGCAGGCAGCGACGAGTGGCAGATGACGACCATGGTCGACGGGGTCTACTGCGGCAGGCGTGGCGTGATCCTCATGACCAGCACCGGCCAGACCGCCTCCTGCAGATACTCGCAGTGGTTCCAGGTGGGGACGCAGGCGGGTGGTGTCGGCGCGAGCTGGGGATTCGACGTCGCGATCCTCAGTCCGACGACCTCCACGGCCCAGGCCCAGCTCCTCCTCCACACGACCGCCGGGGTCAAGACCCTGCCGACGACGGTCGGTGCACTTCGCCACGTCACGATGGCCAAACGCGGTGGGCCAGATGGTGTCAGCGGCTCCGGCGGACTACAGAAATGCTCCAACCAGCCGGTTCGCGCGAACCGGCGGACCAACAACCACGCGAGCGCGACGAACACGTTCAGACAGTATTGCGGGTCCTACACGACCAATCAGGCGGTCTTGGTCGGCGAGCTGGCCTGGCTCGCAGGACTTCGGATCGTGGCCGTGACGCTGCAAAGCACCTGTGGCACCCGGCTCGCCGGGTACACGGTCCCGGTAGCATCCGGCGAGTGGAAGCAACAGAACGAGGTCTTTCAGACCTGCGCGAACCGGATCGACGTCAGCTCGGAGATTGCCCGGGTGGCGATCCACTCGGGAAGCGGCGTGATCGTTCTTGGCCTCGGTGATCGACAACGCGACCGGTGATGCCGTGACCAACCCCCGGCCAGTCTGAGTCAGGCGGAGGCCCGATTCGCGGGCCTTCGCGGTCTCCTTCCGCAACGTGGCTGCTCCACATGCAGCAGCAGGCGGCTTTGGAGCCATGGGAATGGGCTGTATTTCCGGCGGGTTGACATTTGAGATGAGCTGAGACTGAAGTATACTACAAGGGCTTGGGGGGGTCCGAGGAGGCTACGCCTCCGACATCCACGGGCCTCTTGGAAAAAGAAGGGGGGAGGATGGGAATGAAGGTGTATTGTCTCCTGAAACGAACGTTCGTAGTGCTGCTCGTGGCCGCAGTGGTCGGGGTAGCCAGCATGGCGATCGCCGCCACGCCGCCAGTTTCGGTGGTTGTTGCCGTGACGGGCGATGCGGTGCCTGGGGCCACGGTCACGGCCAAGGCCACGGTCACCGTCAACGACGGCTCCACGCTGCAGAGCATCAAGTGGACGCAGGTCGGTGGGGTGACGGCCGCGGTCACAGACAACCTGACGGACACGATCACGGTCGTGATTCCTGAGCGTCAGGCCTTCAAGGAGGAGCTGATCCACATCCTGGAGGAGCCGCCGATCACAGCGGCGCAGCTTCCCCCCAATGTGCCGCCACCAGGAGAGGACTACTCCGGTGGGCTGCTGAACCGCTTCACGGTTGTCGGCAGCAGCCCGTTGTCGCTCGAGGAAGCCGGAGCGATGACCTTCGACATCGAGGTCGTGACCACCTCCGGGACCTATCACGCGACGGGCGCCGTTCATGCCACGTTGCCCTGGGGCACGGCGACCGGACTCCGGAACGTTCCGGTGCTCTCGCCGGTCCTGCTCCACGGCAAGACCCAGGCGTCCTACAACTGGCAGCTCCTGGCGCCCAACGGATCCCACGCGGTGCTGAGCGACGCCACCGGTCAGAGCCCCGAATTCACTCCCGACCTGCCTGGTAACTACCAGGTCACGGTCACGGATCTCGGTGCCAACGACGCCACTGTGACGCTGTCGATCGTCGCCGGCCTGTGGCGCGGCATCATTACCGGCCAGGACGCCGACGGGCGGCCGATCGCCGATGCCGCCTGCACCAACTGCCACGGCGCCCTCTCCTCGGGAAACCCGTTCCCGCTGTGGGCGCACTCGGGTCATGCCGAGATCTTCACCCAGAACGTCAACACCCCCAACGGTCACTACGGCGAGGCATGCATTTCCTGCCACACCGTGGGCTATAACCCGACAGCGGTCAGCGGCGGCGTCGATGACGCCCCGGACTGGGCCGCGTTCCTCGCCTCGGGCAAGCTCACCCACGGCGCGGCGGACAACTGGGCGGCCATCCTCACCCAGTTCCCGGCCACGGCCAAGCTCGCCAACATCCAGTGCGAGAGCTGCCACGGCCCACAGTCGGGCGCTCACGGCCAGCAGAACGGCTCGCGCACGACCCTCTCCGCCGACCTCTGCGGTACCTGCCACGGCGAGCCCGCGCGCCACGGTCGCTTCCAGCAGTGGCAGCTCTCCGGCCACGCCAACTACGAGCTGGCGGGCGAGGAGGGCACCAACGCGACGTGCGCCAAGTGCCACAGCGCGAATGGGTTCCTTGCATGGGAGGAGAGCGGGTTCTCGAACGCGAACCTGAACGTGACGTGGAAGGCCGACGAGGTCCACGCCATCACCTGCCAGGCCTGCCATGATCCGCACGACGTCGGCACCACCTCCGGCGGTCCGACGACGAACGCGACCGTTCGCGTCACCGGCAACACGCCGCCTCTGATGGCGGGTTTCACGGCCACCGGTGTCGGCCGCGGCGCCATCTGCATGACCTGCCACAACACCAGGCGCGGGTTGAAGAACGACAGCAACTTCACGGTCGCCGACGCCTCGCGGGCGCCCCATGTCGGCGCCCAGGCCGACATCCTCATGGGCCAGAACCTGTACTTCGCCCAGGTCGGCAAGCGCAGCTACCACTCGATGATCGAGGACTCCTGCGTCACCTGCCACATGGAGTCCACGCCGCCTCCCGCGGACCTGTCCTACCAGCTCGGCGGCACGAACCACACCTTCTTCGCCAGCAGGACCATCTGCTCCAAGTGCCATTCCAACATCCAGACCGCCGACGTCCAGGATGTGGTCGAGGCGAAGCTCGTCGCGCTCAAGGCCGAAATCGAGCGCGCCATCAAGGAGACGATGCAGGCCCAGCTTCGGGCCGGCAAGTCGATCAAGCTGGGCACCGCGGCGACGGACCCCGTCATCAGCAACGCGGCCGACATCGTCTCCGTGGCCTTCAGCGATGCCTCGGGTCGGCAGGGTGTCGCCGTGACCCTGGCCGACGGCACCACCGTGCCGGCCGTGGCTCTCAACAACGTGAAGTTCTATCCCCCTGTCGGCTCCGCGCAGGAGTTCTACGCGGTCGCCGACCCGAACATCGCCAAGGCCGGTTGGAACTACCTCACGGTCGAGACCGACGGCAGCAAGGGCGTGCACAACCCCGGATTCGTCAACTCGGCGCTCGACATTGCGCTCTTCGCGGCCAAGGACGCCAAGACCGGCGTGACGGTCAACCCCGCCGCCGGCGGTGGTCCGGGTACCGGCGTCGGTGCGGTGTCGTGCACGACTCCTTACGTCTACTGGGCCGAAATCGTCGCTCGCCTGCCCGGGAGCGGCACCAGCAAGTGGCGGACCGACCTGGTCGCCCGCAACCTGGCCCCGACCGATGCGGCGCTGCGCTTTGTGCTCCACGGCGACACCGGGAACCTCGAGGGTACGGGAACCATCGCGGGCGGCGCCCAGCGCGCCTTCGAGGACGTGGTGACCAGCGTCGGTGGCGACAACCTCAAGGGCTCGCTCGAGATTTGCTCGGACAAGCCACTGCTCGTCCTTGGCCGCATGTTCAACAAGGCGACGGCCGGCACCTTCGGGCAGTTCCTCGACGGTCACGTGGCCAATCTGGGCATGAACAGCGGTGAGACGGCCAGTCTCATCGGGCTGCGCCAGAAGCGTGGCGAGTTCCGCTCCAACATCAGCGTGACCAACGGTGGCTCAACCAACGCCCAGGTGGCCGTCGCGCTATTCGACACCGCTGGTACATCGCTGACCACCTACAACCTCACCATCCCGGCCGGCAGGGTGGTCCAGGACCTCGAGCCATTCGCAAACCGGGCCAGCAAGCCCGATCTCGGCTGGGGATTCGCGACCGTCACCGTGCTGTCGGGCTCGAACATCCAGACCTCCGCGTCGGTGATCGACCGGATCACCAACGACCCGACCACCATCCCGGCCAAGCAGTAGGCCGACATTTCTGCACGAAACGCGGGGGCGGCAGCGCAGGCTGCCGCCCCTTCTCGTGGGTGGCGACCCGACCAGCGACATCCGGGGATTTGTTGACCCGTGGAATGCCACCGCGGCCGGAGCGATAATCGCACTGGAGCCAGTTCCTGCCGCTTCTCGTCTCCCTTGGCCGGAGGCTGCAAGCGGCCGGATGGTGGTGCGTGACCCCCGAGAGGAGGCTGACATGTCCATGAGGGAATGCCGTGAGTGCGGGCACCCGGCGTCCGGGGACGAAAGGGTGTGCCCGAGTTGCGGAGCTGCACCCTCCCGGCGACCGCGGCTGTTGCGGGCAGGCTTCCTGGTCCTGGCGCTCGTCGCCACGGCAATCGCGTACGTCGGCATGTTCCGGCCCGGGTCTGTTCCCCGGAGGGACGGGCAGCCGGGGGGGATCAGCGACGTCCTCCAGGGGAAGTTGGACCAACTGCTCTCGGCCGGGACCGTGACGAAAGTCGAGGGGCACTCGATCTGGGTCGAGCCGGGTCTCTGGCGCCTGCGCGCGGACGAAGACAGGAAGACGATAGCCGCCACATGTGGGACCCACGCGGGCATCAAGGACGGCAGCAAGAAGTTCTGGTGCGAGGTGCGCGACAACCGCACGGGGAAGATCATCGCCGAGTGGTCGGAGGCCACGGGGCTGAGACCAGCCGCCCCCTGAGCCCGGCCTGGCGCCGGCCCAAAGAGCTCGGGCCGACGGCTTTGCCACTATGCTCCCGACGGTGGTCTGATGGCGAAAACCCAACCCAACCCGCACGGTACGGAGACCGGGACGGCGCTCGGCATCGTCGCGGTGTTGCTGTGGGGCAGCACCGTCGCGTTCGGGCGGAGCCTGGCGGCGCAGCTCGGGCCGCTCCACGCGGCCGCGGCTGTCTACCTGCTATGCGGCGCCCTGTCGCTGGCCTACCTCGCGTGGAAGCCCTCCCGGCTGAAACGGGCGCTGAGGTTGTCGCCGAGGTACCTGATCCTGTGCGGCGGACTCTTCGTCGGCTACGTGGTTTGCTTCTACCTGGCGCTCGGGATTGCCAGCGGCTCCCGGCAGGCGATCGAGGTGGGAGTCATCAACTACCTCTGGCCGGCAGCGACAGTCGTGCTCTCGGTGCCGCTCCTGGGCACGCGTGCGAGATGGACGCTCGTCCCGGGTGTCGCGCTGGCGCTCTCCGGGATCGTCCTGGCCACCCTGCCCGCACGCAACTGGAACGCCGGGAGCTTCGCTGGCTCCCTCCATCGAGACTGGTTGCCCTATCTCCTGGCCCTGGTCGCGGCGCTCGACTGGGCGCTGTACTCGAATCTCAGCCGGCGCTGGGCCGCCGGTGGCGGGGCCAGCGCGGTGCCCGTCTTCATGGTCGCGACGGCCCTGGTGATGGGCCTGCTCGCATCGCTGCAACCTCCGGTGGAGGTGCGGTGGAGCGCCCGGACCGTCATCGAGCTGGGCTACCTGGGTATCTTCCCGACGGCCCTCGGCTATGCGTTCTGGGAAGTCGCGATGCGCCGGGGGAATCTGCTGCGCGTGGCAACGGCCTCGTACTTCACGCCGCTGATCTCCGTCGTGGTGGCCGCGCTCTACCTGCACGCCCTGCCGCCGCCGGGGCTCTGGCTGGGCTGTGGGCTCGTCATTGCGGGCGCCTGGCTGTGCCAGCTCTCGGTGCGGGAAGAGCCGCGACGGCAGGACAGCGACGTCCGCAGAGTCTGACGGGACCAGGAATCATCCGGCCTGGCGGTCACTCATCGGGACGAGCCGGAATGCGGGTGTCCGGACGCGATATCTCTTCATCCTTGGACCAGGGACCTGTGGAAGAAATGGGAAGGTCCGCGGGCCTTCCGCCTTCTCCGACAGCCGCCTAGCGGATGGCCACGAGCTCCGAGGGAACGACCGGCCGCTCCAGCAGGTCGAAAAAGCGCACTACCCGGTCGGGCCGATCGCCCAGCCATGCGCGGACCAGGTCCTCGCCCACGGTGTAGGTGTAGATGTAGGAGCGATACGTCCGATAGAACGCGATGTTCTGGCGGGCCCGCTCGGGGGCTGTCCCGAAGCGGACCAGGAAGGCCTCGACCTCGGCTTCGGAGGCGCCGTCCTCGAGGAGCCTGCGTGCGGCCTCACCGCCTGCGTATCGCAACGGCTCGGCGGCGGTCCTCACGTCAAGGTAGCGGCCGACCTCGGCCGGTGAGATGTCGGCGATGGGCGCCAGCACGTCGCGGAGGAAGGCTTCCTGCTCGGCTTTCGTCATGATCACGTCGATGCCCACGTTGGCGGTGCCCTCGGCGATCAGTGACTGAGGTGAATAGAGCGGGTAGACGGTCAGCTCCCGCCACCCCTTACCGTGGACCAGGCGACTCTCCAGCAGCACGTTGTAGACGTGATGACCGGGATACCCCTCGTGAGTCAGGGTCCCGAGGACACTGTCCAGGGTCTTCGGCAGGTCCGTGTTGACCTCGATCAGGCTCTGGTAGTCACCCTTGTACCAGTTGTAGGCCCCCCAGGGCTTCCCTCCGACGTACGCCACCTCGAAGTGCTCACCGGACGGGAGCGGCACGAGGGCGGCCGTGCGCCGGCGGGCCTCGCCCAGGACCGCATTGACGACGGCAGACAGCCGCTCCGGAGGCACCTCGACCCGGGCCCTCGCCTTCTTCAGGCGCGCCGACAGGGTGTCGTTCCCAGGCAGCAGGGAGTCCAGACGGGTCCGGGCGGCCTCCAGCGCCGCGAGGTCGCAGGCGGACGGCTCGATGTCGAAGAGCAGGTGAGCCTCCCTGGCCAGGCTCATCGGCTCGCCGGCGAGCCTGCGCAGAAACCCCTCGACGG
>DAONEV010000073.1:0-14281 GCA_035403265.1 Thermoanaerobaculaceae bacterium
CCGGCCGCCGCCCACCACCGCCCCCGCGCCGACAGGCCCGCCATCGTCCCGAGACGCCACACCACCAGCAACCCGTCGGCAGCCCAGAGGGTGAGGGGAACGACCAGCAACCACATCCGGTGCGCGTCGGCGCGCGTCGTCAGCAGGAGCGCCGTGGAGCTGCCGGCGAACCAACTCAGGAGCAGCAGGTGCACCGGCTGGCGCCATCTCCTCACCGACCGCACCAGCCCGAGGATGGCGAACGGCACCAGCGGAGCAGCCACCAGGGGCAACGCCGGCGGGTCCGAGAGCACGGCCTGCTCCGCGAGCCCGTCGAACCGGGGAACCGGCGACAGCACCTGGAGGTACTGGGGAAGGGTGCGCTGGACGACGCGGGCCACGATCACCACCGCCTCCACGGTCGTTACCGACCGCCCGTGCACGTCGTAGCCGAGGAAGTCACTCGCATAGTCCGGATGGGCCAGGAAGTTGGCGAGCTGCTCACCGCGGGCATGGGAGAACATCCGGGTGTGCCCGGTCACGACCTGGGCCGCCAGGCCGGCGAACAGCACGCCTCCCAGCGCCAGCAGGGTCAGCAGATGTCCGCGCCGCCACGGCCTCCAGCGCGTCGCCGCCCATAGCCCGACCAGGGCCAGCAGGGTCAGCACCACCAGACGCGCCGGGGAGTAAGCCAGGGTGGCGGCGAGCAGAGCCGAACCGATGAGTACCCCCCTCCACCAGGGCATGGGGTCCGGGTCAGCCAGCCTCAAGGTGAGCCAGGCCGCGATCACCACAGCCGCCAGGGTGGCCGACAGCGACACGCCGTAGCGCCCGTAGTAGAAAAGGAGCGCGTTGGCCCCGAGCGCCGAGGCCGCCACCAGACCGCCAGCCGCGCCCGCGACTCTCCGACCCAGCGCGGCCACACCCACGATCGCCACCACCGCCCACACCAGGGAGACGAGGCGGAGCGTCACGAGAGACGGCGCCACCGCGCGCCACAGGGCGAAGACCGGAAGACCGAAGAGCAGGCTGTCGTGACTCGAGCTCACCAGCCCTTCCTGCCAGAGCAGCCTCTCGACCGCGAAGGACAGCAACGGTGTGTGTTGGCGGACGTCCGGCTCGAACCCCTCGATGACCGAGGGCTCCCAGGTCATGAGGCTGCCGGCGTAAGTGGTCAGGCGGACGGAGAGGCAAACCGCGACCACCGCGACGATCACTCCCAGGCCGACGCGCAGGCCGCGGTCCGAGCACGGCGGACCCTCGGGGAGGCCGTCAGTCCACGCCTGCCCACGCACGATCCACCACCCGAGCCCTCCGGCCGCGAGCGCGCCCGGCAGGAGGACGCTCGAGAGAGGGGTCCCGGCGAGGTGGGCCATGGCTATCGCCAGGCTCGACAGCATCAGAAAGGCGCCCAGGGACAGGCCGGGTCGGAAAGCACGGCCTCGGCGCCGGGCCCCGACCAGCACCACGGTCGCGACGACCACCAGCACCCAGCCCGACGTCACCGCTTCCGGCCGCACGAGCCGGGCTACACGGTCAAGCCAGGAGAGCAGCGCCATGTCCGCCTGTTCCCGGCCGCAATGTTAACCGAAGAGCATCTCAGGACCTCGCCGCCAGGGGGTCGAGACCCGCCTCGACCATGCGGTGGGCGAGCGCCTGGGCCTGGGCCGCAAACGACTGCTTCAGGCCCTGCTCCGCAAGGTCCAGCATGCGATCCAGCTCACCGCGCGAGAACGACTCGCGTTCGCCGGTGCCCTGGACCTCGACAATGCCCTGTCGCGCCGTGCCGACCAGGTTGAGGTCCACCGCCGCGCGACTGTCCTCGGAGTACGCGAGATCGAGCATCACCCGGCCGGAGACCTTGCCGACCGAGATGGCGCCGACCTGGTCGCGCACCGGCCACCCGGGAAGTGCCCGTTCCTTGCGCAGCCGCAGCAGCGCCAGTACCACCGCCACGAACGCCCCGGTCACAGCCAAGGTGCGTGTGCCGCCGTCCGCCTGGAGCACATCGCAGTCCACCAGCAGCGTGCGCTCGCCGAGCAGGCCGAGGTCGAGGGCGGCCCGCAGGGAGCGGCCGATGAGACGCTGAATCTCCGCCGACCGCCCAGAGGGTCCGCCGCGACCGCTCTCCCGTTGGGTCCGCTCCTCGGTCGCGCGCGGCAACATCGCGTACTCGCAGGTCAACCACCCCTCGCCGCTGTCCCGCAGGAACGATGGCACCCGCCCCTCCACCGAGACGTTGCAGAGCACGACGCTGTCCCCGGCGCGCGCCAGCACGCTGCCTTCCGGGTACTTGACGAAATCGAGAGTGAGCACTAGGGGCCGGGGCTGGTCATCCGCACGGCCATCATCTCGCACGAAGTTGAAGCTTTGGGTCACGGCACCTCCCGTCCCGCCACGGTAGTCGAGGTTCGTCCGTCCGACAACTGGGAGCCCCGGCCCGCGCCGCGTTCACGCCGACAGATCGACGAGCTGCAGTGGCGGCGTGTCGTCGCCCAGGATCATCGCGGCGATCCGCGCGATCCGGGTCGGGGCGTCGGTGACGAGGAGGTGGATCCCGCCCTCGCCGCGGCCCAGGATTCCCTCCCCGGTCAGACGTTCGGCCACCTCCTCGGCCACGACCGTCGCCGAGTCCACCAGGTGCACACCGGGACCGACCGCGGCGGCGATGGCCGACCTCAGCAGCGGGTAGTGCGTGCAGCCGAGGATCAGCGAGTCCACAACGCCACCAGCGAAGTCCTGGAGGTAGATTTCCGCCACCTGACGCGTCACCGGGTGGTCGAACCATCCTTCCTCGGCCAGGGGCACGAAGAGCGGGCAGGCACGGGATCGCACCTGAGCGTCCGGGCGGAGCGCCCGCACGGCCCGCTGGTAGGCGCCCGAGGCCACCGTGCCTTCGGTGGCGATGAGGCCGATCGGACCCGAGCTCCAGCGCACGGCGGCCCGCGCACCGGGCGTCACGACGCCGATCACCGGCATGGGTAGCTCCCGCTCCAGCGTTGGGAGTGCCGACGCCGATGCGGTGTTACAGGCCACGACCAGCATCTTGATGTCCTCACCGGCGAGGAACGCGGCGGCACGCAGGGCGTAGCGGGTGACGGTCTCCGCCGACTTCGTGCCGTAGGGCAACCGGGCCGTATCCCCGAGGTAGACGAACCGCTCCTCCGGAAGCCGGCAGCAGAGTGCCGAGAGCACCGTGAGGCCGCCGATGCCGGAGTCGAAGACGCCGATGGGCCGGGAGTCGGTCACGGCGTGACGATGTCGAGGTTGGGCGGCAGCGGTCTGGAGAGGTCGACGTTGCCGAAGGTGACGACCTCCTTGCCGCCGAACAGGAGCTGCACCCTGGAGATGCCGCCACCATTGGCGACGACGCTGTTGATGACCGCGTACACGAAGGCCAGTTCGGCGGAGGTCCCGGCGATGGTGGGCTGCGGCGGCGCCGAGAGGTCGATGAAAGCCGTGCCGGCCCCGTCCACGAACACCGTCCGCACGGTCACGGCCCAGGGCACCGGCGAGGCCAGTCCGGTGTGCGAGCCCGCCAGCAGCTCCTCCAGCACCACCCGGGCGCGCGCTGACGGAGATCCCGGCAGCTCCGCGACTTCGCGGCTCTCCCTCTGCAGTCGCCCGTCCTCGGCCACGAAGAAGAGGACGATCTGCACGGCGCCCGAGCTCGCGGCGGCCGCGGGTTGGTCGGTCGCCGGAGCCGGGGCTGGCCGGCGCCCGCACGCCGAAACCACCAGGACGGTCCAGGTCAGCGCTCCCGCCAGGAGCGCCACCACCCCGCGATGGCTCATGGCGCCACCGGCACCGGAGTCACTGTCTCCCCGGAAGGGGCACGAAGGAACTCGCCGATGGCCTCGGCCAGGATGGCGGCCAGTTGCTCCTGGGTGTCGGCCGCCCGCAGGCGGGCCGCCTCGTCCGGGTTGGAGATGAAGCCCAGCTCCACGAGCGCCGCCGGCATGGTCGCCCCGGTGAGTACCACGAACGGCGCCTGGCGCACCCCGCGGTCCTTGATGCCCTGCAAGGCGTTGAGCCGATCCTGGATGGAACGCGCCAGACGGGCCGAGCTGTTGAGGTTGGCGACGTACGCCAGATCCCAGAGGATGAGCTGCACGGTATCCCGGCTGGCGCCGGCATTCTCCCTCGCGGCCGACTGGGCAGCCTGGGAGTCGCTGGCGTCCGCGCTCATGTAGTAGGTCTCGGCGCCGCGCGCACTGCGGGCCGGCGAGGCGTTGACGTGGATCGACACGAAGACGACGGCTTGCAGGCGGTTGGCGACGGCGGTCCGCTGCTCGAGGGCGACATGCTCGTCACGCTCGCGGGTGAGACGCGCGGTGATCCCGGAGGCCTGGAGCCTCGCCGCCGTGGCACGGGCCACCGCCAGCGTGAGGTCCTTCTCGGCCGTGCCGTCCGCACTCTGCGCTCCGAGGTCGTCCCCTCCATGCCCGGGATCCAGCACCACCACCGGACCTTGGGACTGCTGGGGAGCCACCGCGGCGACCGCCTGGGCCTTCTGGAGCCGTACCACGAAACGGGGCGGATCCTCGAGCGGGTAGCTGGAGGCGACTTCCTGGTCGGGCGCCAGGCGGAGCGTGATGGAGTCGTCCCCGACCTCGGCTCCACGCAGCTCATCAGCGGCCGGCAAGGCCGCGGCCAGCTCGATGGGGACCGTGAACTCCAATGTCACCGAGCCGGTACCGGTGACCACGCGTGGCCGCCGGGAGGTCCCCGACACGACCAGCATGACCCCACCCTCGGCCCGCAATACGGTCACGGTCAGCCGCTCACGGGTCGTGGTCCTGGCCAGGACTGGCGCCGAAGCGCTCCCTGTGAGGCTCCACCCCAGCGGCGCCACGAGCGCCGCGAGACTTGGGAACGGCGCATAGACCGAGCCACTGATCTGCCTGAGCGGCCCTGGCAGGCTCAAGAGCCGCCCATCCGCCACGGCGAGGGCACCGCCGGGCGTGAACTGCAGCTCGTGCTCCCCGAGGGTGGCGACGAAAGACCCTGCCGCTGGCGCGAACTGCACATCGGCTCCGGTCAGCCGTAGCAACGACACGACATCGAGAAGGTCGCCCTGCGTCGCCACCTCGGCCGACCCTTCAGGGGTCCTGATGGTCACACCGAGGGCGATGGCGGGTAGTAGGACGACGGCGAGCAGACAGGTCAGGACATGGCGCATGAGCAAGGTCGAGCGGATGGTACCGCCTTCTGGGACGCCAGGGTACACGCCGTCACGACACCGCGCAAGGGAGGTTTCGCCCCGAAAGCAACCACGCCTGCTATGCTTTGCAGCGTGAGCACGCCTCCTTCCGGCCCTTCACCCGAGCTTGCACCCCATCCGGTGCTGACCGACTACTACGGCGACGCGCCCCGGCGCCCGCAATTCCTGCAGCGGCTCTTCGACGCCACCGCACCCTCCTACGACAGGATCGAGCGTCTCATCGGCTTCGGATCAGGGCCTTGGTACCGCCGCGATGCCCTCACACGCGCCGGGCTGCAGAACGGGATGCGGGTTCTCGACGTGGCGGTGGGAACCGGCCTGGTGGCTCGGGAAGCCATCGCGGTGGCCGGGGGCACCGGCCAGGTGTGGGGGCTCGACCCTAGCCCAGGCATGCTGCACGAGGCCCGGCGTCTGCTGCACTTGCCGGGCATCCTCGGTCTGGGCGAGACTCTTCCCCTGCACGACGCCAGCATCGACTTCGTGAGCATGGGCTACGCCCTCCGCCACCTCGAGGATCTGGTGCGCACCTTCCGGGAGTTCCGACGCGTCCTGCGGCCCGGCGGCCGCGTCTGCATCCTCGAGCTCACCCGCCCGTCCAACCGCGTCGGCCGGGCGATCTTGCGCGCCTACCTCAAGCGGGTCGTGCCGTTCTTCACCCTGGTCTTCACCCGCAACCGCGACGCCAAGCTGTTGATGCAGTATTTTTGGGACACCATCGAGAATTGCGTGCCGCCCGACCGCATCCTCGAGGCGCTCGCTGCCGCGGGTTTCGTGCGGGTGCGCCGCACGCTCTCGCTGGGGCTCTTCTCGGAGTACACGGGGCAGGCGCCCGGACCCGAGGTGTCCGCCGTGGGCGACGAGGACAGGCAGGTGCGCGGCAATTTCGCCGAGCGCATCTTCCCGATCGTCGAGCCCCGGGCGTAGCCTATCGCTCGAAGATCGAGACCTCGACCGAGGCGATCTCCCGCGGCACGTCGTCAAGGGCGCCCACAAAGCCCTCGAGGACGCCAGCCAGCGCCTCCTGCACGAAGGCGTTCATCCGCACCACTTCACCGTTGACCTTGAGCACCACCTCGCGCGCCATACGATCCCTCCAGGAACTCGATCAGCCGATTCAGGTCGGCAGCCGGCACAAAGGGTACGCCAGCGCCTGGATCGCGGTCGCCGACCACCGCCGCCAGCGCCGCGGGCGGGTACTTGAGGCCCGGCGCGCCCCCGTCCCTGACCACCTCGACCACCATCACACCGGGGACCACGAGACCCTCGAGGAGCACCACCTCGATCTCCCCCAGCTCCCGGAGAATCAACTCCCAGGGCTCGGCCGGCGCTCGCTGCCAGCGCAGCATCGAGTCTGCGCTCAACAGATACGCCGCCTCGGCCCCGGCGGCCAGGAACCGCGAGGTGTCCTTGCCATCCGCCGGCAGTCGCGGCTCGCCGTGCCCCCTCTTGACCGCAACCACCCGTCGCCCGCGCGCCCGGAAAGCCTCCACCAGGCGTGCAATCAGCGTTGTCTTGCCGCTGTCGGACCAGCCGACGAATGATGCAACCAGCACACGCCCACCGTAGACGAGGCCGCCGGGGCCGTCAACGCCGAAGAAGTCGGCAAGCCGATGGTCCTTCGTGCTCCGTCAAGCTCCCTGGGAGCGGGAGTCGCCGTTTCCGGGTTATCCTCTCCGACGCGCGGTGCCCCGCATCGCGTTCACATCACGGCATGACGACTTCCACCCCGCTGACGACCGGGCGTATCGTCCGATTCTGGGCGCCCCTCGCCGCCACCTGGCTCATGATGGCGGCTGAGGGGCCATTCGTGGCTGCCCTCATCGCCCGCATGGACCAGCCCAAGCTCAACCTGGCGGCGTGGGGAGTGGCCATCGCCTTCGCCATGATCAACGAGGCACCGGTGATCATGATGATGAGCGCCGCCACCGCCCTCGTACGCGACCGCGCCTCCTTCGGCGTCCTCCGCCGCTTCAGCACCGCCGTCAATGGCGGCGTGACCGTCATCATGCTCGTACTGCTGCTCCCACCGGTCTTTCGCCTCGTGGCCGGCCGTCTCATCGGCCTCCCGGACGATGTAGTTCGCCTGGCCAACCTCGCCACTGCGATCCTCCTCCCCTGGCCCGCCGCCATCGGCTACCGCCGGTTCTACCAGGGCATCCTCATCGGCCAGGGGCTGACCCGCCGCGTCGCCTATGGCACGGTGGTGCGCCTGGCCGGCATGACGGCGGTCGGCTTGACCGTCTACCTGGCCACTTCTCTGCCGGGCGTGTGCGTCGGCGCCCTGGCTCTGTCATCCGGCGTCGTGCTGGAGGCCAGCGCCACCCGATTGTGGGCCCGCCGGGCGGTGCACGCGGTGCGCGGCCGGGAGCCGAGGCCCGAGACGGCACCCCTGACCACCCGCCGCGTCGTCCGCTTCTACCTGCCGCTGGCCCTTACCTCGCTGCTCGCCATCGGCGTGCACCCCCTGGTGACGTTCCTCGTCGCGCGCAGCCGGATGTCCATCGAGTCTCTGGCCTTGCTGCCGGTGGTGACCGGGTTGGTGTTCGTATTCCGCAGCGGCGGCGTTGCCCTCCAGGAGGTCTGCATCGCGCTGCTCGGTGACGACCGTGGAGGAAGGCGCCCTCTGGCGAGGTTCACTGCTATCCTGGCCGCGGCTGGCGCCGGGGCGCTCGCCCTGGTGGCGTTCACCCCCGCCGCGCATCTCTGGCTCGAGCAAGTCTCGGGGCTCAAGCCGGACCTCGCCAACCTCGCGCTGCTACCCCTCGCCCTGCTCGTCGCAATGCCGGCCTTCGAGGCGCTGCTCAGCTACCAACGGGCCCTGCTCGTGCACGCCCACCGCACGCCACCGATCACCTGGGCGACGGGCATCGAGGTGTCAGGGATTGCCCTTGTCATTGCGATCGGAACCATCGGATGCAACCTCGTGGGCGCTGTCGCTGCGGCCATTGGCCTGGTGGTCGGCCGGCTGGCCGCGACCGCTTTTCTCTACCGGATCCTGCGTGCCGAAGAGGTGCCCAGTTGCATCCCTGATGGAGTAGAATCCGTCCATGCACGTGGGCGTACGCAAGGCCGGAGAGGTGATCGTCATCGACCTGACGGGTAACCTGGTGCTCGGCGACGGCGAGGAGATGCTCGACGAGGTGATGGCCGAGGTGCTGGCCGAGGGCTGGAAGAAGATCGTCCTCAACCTGTCGAAGGTGCAGCGCCTCGATTCCTCCGGCATCGGGGAGCTGGTGGCCGGCTGGAAGCAGGCCCGCAAGGTCGGCGCCAGCCTCAAGCTCGTGCGCCTGGGCGACCGCGTCAAGCACACGCTCCACCTCTCCCAGGTGCTACCGTTGCTCGAGGTCTACGAGCAGGAGACAGAGGCGATCGCGTCGTTCCCCGCCTGACCGCCAACCGCGGTCGACATCGTCAGCATCCACAACCAGAAACACACACGTGACGGGTCGCCGTGCGCTCAGCGCACGAGGGCGGCCGGCGCTCCGGCCAGCGCACGGCCGATCACCGTGGCGTGGACACCGCGCGCCCCGCTGGCCGTCACCAGCGCCTCGACGCGATCGGCCGCCGCCGCCGCCAGCAGGCCGCCGGAGGTCTGGGGATCCGTCAGGAGCTGGGCCAGCTCGTCCTCGACAGCTCCGAACCGCACCTTGTCGGCAACCCAGGCGCGGTTGGCCAGCAGCCCGCCCGGAACCGCGCCCGAGCGGACGGCCGTAAGCGCGCCCGGCAGGAGCGGTACACGGGCCGCGTCAATTTCGATCGCCAATCCCGAGGCCGCGGCCATTTCAAGGGCGTGCCCGAGCAGGCCGAACCCTGTCACGTCGGTGAGAGCGTGCACGCCGACCTCCCGGCAGGCCAGGGAGGCCTGGCGGTTGGTGGTCGCCATCGCCTCCACGAGCCGGCGCTCCCCTTCGGCGTCCAGCTCGCCACGCTTCAGCGCCGTGCCGAGCACACCGGTGCCGATCGGCTTGGTGAGCACGAGCACGTCGCCCGGACGGGCGCCGGCGTTCGAGAGCACCCGGCCCGGGTGGACCGTGCCGGTCACCGCCAGGCCATAGGTGAATTCCGGGCCCTTGACCGTGTGCCCACCCATCGGCACCACACTCTCGGCGCGCAGCACCTCGAGGCCCCCGGCCAGCGTGTCCCGCAGCACTTCCAGGGGCAGCGTCCCCTTGGGGAAGGCGCACACGGCCATGGCGCACAGCGGGTCAGCCCCCATCGCATAGAGGTCGGACAGCGCGTTGGCGGCGGCAATGCGCCCGAAGTCGAACGGCGTGTCCACGACCGGGGTGAAGAAATCCACCGACTGGACGAGCGCCAGCTCGTCCGAGAGCCTCAGCACGGCGCCGTCGTCGAACGTACCACTCCCCACGAGGAGGCGGGGGTCCGTCACCTCCGGTAGCTCCGCAAGCACCGCGTGCAGGTCCGCCGGACCCAGCTTGGAGGCTCAACCGGCACAAGACACGAGGTGCGTGAGCTTGAGGATCTCGTCCTTCGTCACCATGCGAGTATACCGGCCGAACCAGCTCATGATCTGCGCCCTGTCCACCAGGACACCCCCACCGGCCGACGTCCGACGTGATGCCGCCCGGGTTGACCACACGGACGGTACGAAGATGAGCCTTCCTTCCAGGTATGACGACGGCATCCTCTGGGCCGATCTGCCGCCATCCCGGCCGTCCGCTGGGCCGGGCACCGCGTCCTGGTCGGCCCGCCCACCCGGAACAAATCCAGCGGCTGCCTCGTATTCTCTTGCGAGCGGGTGCAGGTCCGGGCGGTGGGCACCCGTGTCGAACGGCGCGGGCCCGCCCCAGGTGCTCCGTCGGGGCGGTGTCCACACAGGCAACCGCGAGGCGCGGCCGGCGGCGGCCACGAGAAGAGGAACAAGACCATGCGGCGTTTGCGAGGTTGGCTGATTCTCGGCGGGTTGATGGTGCTCATCGTCGGCGGCGGCGCCTTCAGTTGCTACCAGAAGAAGCACGCGCCCACCGAGGTGTCGGTCGCCAAGGTCGGGCTCGAGGACGTCGTCGCCAAGGTCACGGCCAACGGCAAGATCCAGGCGGAGAAGAAGGTCGACCTCGCGGCACTGGTCATGGGCCAGGTCGTCAACCTGGCGGTGCGTGAAGGCGATCCGGTCAAGACCGGGGACTTCCTCCTCCAGATCGACAAGACCCGCGCCACGGCCCAGGAGGCCGGCTCGGCGGCGGCGCTCTCCGGCAGCCAGAGCCAGTTGGACTCGGCCCGCGCCGCCCTCGAGCAGGCCCAGGGCGACTTCAAGCGGGCCGATGACAACTACCGCTCTGGCATCATTCCAGTGGCCGACCTCCAGCACGCCCAGGCCGCCCTCGACACGGCGCGGGCCGCCTATCAGACCGCTGTGCACCTGATCGAGCAGAGCCGGGCCGTGCTCAACGCCTCCCGCGACGACCTCTCCAAGACCACGGTTCGCTCGCCGATCGACGGGACCATCACCACCCTCCGGATCAAGGCGGGCGAGGTCACCGTGGTCGGGACGATGAACAACGCTGGTACCCAGCTCATGACCATCTCCGACATGACGACGGTGCAGGCCGTCCTCATGGTCGACGAGACCGACACCCCGAGCATCGCCCTCGGCCAGAAGGCCGTCCTGACCCTGGACTCCTACCCGGGCCGTCATTTCGACGGGCTGGTGACCGAGGTGGGCAACTCGCCCATCGCCAGGGACGACGTCGAGCTCGCCGGCCTGAACACGAGCTCCGACGCGATCAACTTCAAGGTCCGGGTCAAGCTCCTCGACCCGCCGCCGAGCATTCGCCCCGGCTTCTCGGTGACCGCCGACATCATCACCGGGACCCGCTCGAAGGTACCGGCCATTCCCCTCTCGGCCGTTGTGATCCGCGACTCGTCAAAGGGTGACAAGGACGCCACCGGCCGCCTCAAGACCGAGCAGGGCGTCTACACCGTGGTCAACGGCAAGGTGGGCTTCGTTCAGGTCTCAACCGGTCTGTCCGGCGAGCTCCAGATCGAGGTCACCGAGGGCCTGAAGCCCGGGGACGAGGTGGTCACGGGTCCGTTCAAGACGCTCAGGACGATCAAGGACGGCGACCGGGTCAAGCCGATGACCGAGGAACGGCGCAAGGCGATGGAGGCGGGCGAGGCGGCAGCCTCCTCGTAAGCCATGGACCTGGGGGAGCTGCTCCGCGTCGCGCTCGTCGCCCTGAGGCGCAACAAGTTGCGCTCGGGCCTGACGCTCCTCGGCGTCATCATCGGCGTCATGACCGTGGTGTCGGTCGTCTCGATCATCGCCGGCCTCAACACCTACGTCGAGACCAAGCTGACCAACCTCAACCCGGACGTCCTGGTCTTCACCAGGTACGGCATCATCCGCAGCCGCGCCGAGTTCATCCTCGCCAGTCGCCGCAAGGCTCTGACCATGCGCGAAACCCGGCTGGTGGCCGAGGAGTGCCAAAGCTGCGCCGCGGTCGGCGCCCAGGCCGGGCAGACCATCACCGTCCACGCCGGCAACCGCAAGCTGGCGGGCGTCCAGGTCACCGGCTACACCGCCAACGTCGACTCCATGCTCAACCTGGACATTGCCGCCGGGCGCTTCTTCAATCCCACCGAGGAGCTTCACGCCGCGCCGGTGGCGGTGATCGGCGCCGACGTCAAGGACGAGCTCTTCCCAACCCTCGACCCCATCGGCCGGACCATCCTGCTGCGCGGCTATCCGTTGCGAGTGATCGGCCTGCAGACCCGCCTCGGCCAGTTTCTCGGCCAGCCGCGTGACAGCGTCGTCTTCGTGCCCATCACCCTCCTCCAGAAGGTGCTCACCAGCAGCGACAGTGTGGCCATCATGGTCCGCCCGACCGGCGGCATGGCCCACGTCGACGCCACCCAGGACGAGGTACGGACCATCCTGCGCTCGGTGCGCAAGACCGGCTTCAAGGAGCCCGACCCATTCGGCGTCGTCGGCTCCGAGGCGATCAAGAGCCTGTGGGCTTCGATCAGCCAGGGGGCCTTCGCCGTCATGATCCTGGTCTCGGGCATCTCCCTGGTGGTCGGCGCCATCGTCATCGCCAACATCATGTTCGTGTCAGTGGTCGAGCGCACTCAGGAGATCGGCCTGAGGAAGGCCCTTGGCGCTCGCGCGCGCGACATTCGCCTGCAGTTCATCCTCGAGTCGGCGATGCTGGCCGCCTCCGGCGGGCTGGTTGGAGTGCTGGCCGGGGCGCTCGTGGCGATGGCGGTCAACGTCTACTTCCCGGCCCAGGTCAAGCTCGAGTTCGTCATCCTGGGGCTCGTCGTGGCCACGGTCACCGGGGTCCTCGCCGGCCTGGCGCCGGCGGCAACGGCGGCGAGAAAGCAACCGATCGAGGCGCTGCGCTATGAGTGAGGTGGAACCATGAGCCCGCTTTTCAACATGTTCCGCCGCGGCTTCGGCGAGAACGCGCGCTTTGCCGTCGCCGCCATCCGCGAACGGAAGCTCCGATCCGGCCTCACCATCCTGGGCATCGTCGTCGGGGTGACCACGGTCATCGCCATGGTGGCCATCATCTCGGGCTTCAACAACAACGTCATCGGCAACCTGCAGGCGTTCGGCGCCAGCCGCATCGAGTTCCAGAAGTACGAGGATCGCTTCGGCCCGGGCGGGCCGGGCTTCGACGAAATGAGGCGCCGGCGCAACTTGACTGTCGCCGACGCCGAGGCGATACGGGAGCTCGTGCCCGAGGCGCAGACCGTGGCGTACCGGGTGGGCGACGACGGCGGCGTGATCCACGTCAAGCACCTGAACCTCGAGGCCAACCTGCCCTATGTCCTGGGGACCGACGAGAACTACCCGACGGCCATGGCCTACCCGGTGACGCGTGGGAGGTTCTACAGCGCCACCGAGGTCGTGCACAGCGCCCCGGTCATCGTCCTTGGTGCCGACGTCAGGGAGGCCATCTTTCCCCACGAGGATCCGATCGGCAAGGACGTCACGGTCAACGGCGCCCGCTATCGGGTGGTCGGCGTCCTCTACAAGAAGGGCGAGCAGTTCGGCTACTCGCCCGACAACAAGGTGCTGCTGCCGTTCGGGACCTTTGAGCGCCAGTTCCCCAGCGCCGTCCGTGACGATGGCGTCATCATCGGCGTCCTGCCGCGGCGGCCCGAGGCGCTGCAGATCGTCATCGACAAGGCCACCGAGGTGCTCCGCCACCGGCGCAAGGTGCCGTTCGACAAACCCAACGACTTCGCCATCAACACTCCCGACCAGCTCATCGGCCAGTTCAAGGCGATCACTGGCGGGGTCACTGGGGCGATGGTTTTCATCGCCTTCATCTCGCTGGTCATCGGCGGGGTCGGGGTGATGAACATCATGCTCGCCTCGGTCACCGAGCGCACCCGCGAGATCGGGGTGAGACGGGCGATTGGCGCGCTGCGCCGCGACATTGTCGGGCAGTTCCTGACCGAAGCGGTGACGCTGTCGTCCCTGGGTGGGGTGATCGGCGTCGCGCTCGGGCTTGCCATCGCTGCCACCGTCAGGGCGACGGTCCCGTCGCTGCCGACGAACGTGCCCCTGTGGTCGCCGCTCGTCGGCCTGGGTGTGTCGACGGCGGTGGGGATCTTCTTCGGCCTCTGGCCGGCCGTCAAGGCCTCGCGCCTCGACCCGATCGAGGCGCTCCGTTACGAGTGAGTGGCCTCGGTCCGCCCGGATGCCCGGGTTCCGCTTGGTCAACTGGAGTACCGACCAAAGAGTGCGCGCCGACCAGCAGTGCACCGAAATCTGTCATGGCTGGTGGACGCCGAGGTCGCAACAGCATCCCGGCCGCGGGCAAGACACAGCGCTACCGGGATCCCGGGGCACGAAAGCCTCCTGATCAGGGATGGACTACCCAGGAGGTTGTCTTGAGAGCCAGATAAGCTCCTCCTTGGCATCTTCCATCTGTCAGCAGAGCAACACGGCCAGCCGTCCGGCAGCTCGAACCATTCGGTCAGAGCCATGGAGGAATACGTTGGGACATCCCGAGTGGCGGCCGCGTTCCGGTCGCTTCTGGTCTCCACCGGCGGAGAGACAATCCGCGCGAGACGAGATGAGGAAGGGAATCAGGCCAGAGATCC
>DAONEV010000074.1:0-14271 GCA_035403265.1 Thermoanaerobaculaceae bacterium
CCGGGACCGGCCACCAGGCGCTGGCCGACCTCCAGTTGCACCATGACCACCATGGTCGCGATCACCCGATGGTGCTCCAGCAGTCTCCGGATGATCGGCGTCCCGACGCTGTAGGGGAGATTGCCCGCCACCGACCACGCGCCCCCACCCGTGAGCTGATCGAGGTCCACGGTCAGGGCGTCGGCAGCGACGACCTCCAGCCCGGCCGGGTGGCCAAGCCTGCCCGGCAGGTCCACCGCCAGCTTCGGGTCGAGCTCCACCGCCCGCACTGGCGAGAACCGCTCGAGCAGCAACCGGGTCAGGGCGCCCTGGCCGGGCCCAATCTCGATGACCCGATCGGGAGAGGGAGGCAGGGCCTCGACGATCGTTCGCCCAACCCGCACATCGCACAGGAAATGCTGGCCGAGCCTCTGTCGCCTGGTGCGGATCGTTGCTCCACCCTCCCCGGCCCACTACAATACCCGCACTTGGCGCCGGTGCGAAGGGGAATTCGCCCGCGCGAGGGCGCGGTTGGTCAGCCCGCACGCCCACCCGCACGACGTCGGGGGGTGCCAAGCAGGAGGCAATCATGGCAGGGAGCATCATCGAGGTTACTGACGCCACCTTCGAGCAGACCATCCTCAAGGCCGACAAGCCGGCCCTGGTCGACTTCTGGGCCGTGTGGTGCGGCCCGTGCAAGATGGTCGCACCCCATGTCGAGGCCGTCGCCACCGAGCTGGCCGGGCAAGCGGTCGTGGCCAAGGTGGACGTCGATTCGAACCGCGGCATCGCGTCCCGGTACGGCATCCAGTCGATCCCCACCATGCTGTTCTTCAAGGGCGGGCAGGTGGTGGACCGCATGGTCGGCGGCCAGCACAAGAAGGACGACATCAAGAAGAAGCTGTTGGCGCTCGTATAGGGAGCAGGGACCCGGGACGGCCAGGGACCGCCCCGACCCGGACACCGCGGCCATGAGCAGCAGGAATTCGAGCGACGCGGCGGCCCAGATGCGAGTCGTGGCGGGGCCACGCGGGCCGGTGGCGTACGAGCGCTGGGGAGCCGGCCCGGCGCTCCTGTTGCTGGCCGGCCTCGGCTCACGTGCCCGCCTCTGGGGTGAGCTGCCGCGCCTGCTGGCAGACCGCTTCACCGTCATCGCGCCGGACAACCGCGGCGTCGGCGGGTCACGGGGAGGTGCCGGATTCACGCTCGAAGGCGCCGCGGACGACGCGGCTCTCGCCCTCTCCGACGCCGGCATCTCCGGCGCCGGCGTGATTGGCGTCTCGATGGGCGGGCTCATCGCCTGCCACCTCGCCGCCCGCCACACCGACCGGGTGGATCACCTGGTCGCCGCCTCGTGTGCCGCCCACCTCACGCCGGGCCACCGGCGGATCTTGCGCGTCTTCGAGCTGCTGTTCACGCGGCTGGCCCCGGCCGAGGCCGCCGAGGTGCTGATGGCCTTTGCGTTCGGAGGCGCCTTCGCGGACCGATTCCCGGGCTATGTCAACCAGGCGGCCAACCTCTGGACCCTCGACCCCGAGGACCTGCCCGGGGCGCTGCAGCAAATTGCCTGCCTCGGCGCTGGCTGGGACCTACGCCCCGTGGTGGCCAGGATCGCCTGCCCCAGCCTGGTCGTGGCCGGCGAGCTGGACCCCATCGTGCCGGCCGCCCTCACCCGTGCGCTCGCCGCGGCCATCCCCGAGGCCCGATTCCGGGAGGTCCCCGCTGCCGCGCACTCGGTCCTGGCCGAGGGCGGCGCCTCCTTGCTCACCGAAATCGTGGATTTCCTTTCCACCTGATCTGGCGTGGACCTTCAACAGCGGTGCCAGGCGTGTCGTCGACTCCGTCGCCGCCTGTCCGCGAGCCTCGCGCGCGGGCGAACTCCAAGGACCTCGAGGTTGGTGACCTCTCCCGCCGAGGTGGCAGGGGCAGGTCTCCAGCGCTTCGTCTCGGACCCCGGCGCCGGGCTCTTGACGATCACGCGCCAACTTGGTAGATTCCCCCTCGCTCGCGCCGCGAGTGACGAGCGGGAATAACTCAGTGGTAGAGTGCGACCTTGCCAAGGTCGAAGTCGCGGGTTCAACTCCCGTTTCCCGCTCCAATCTATCCAATTCCTGGGGTGCTTCGGCGCCCTTTTTTCGTGTCCGTCATTCGCCCGTCGGCCGTTGACACCCCGCGGCCTGCGGCTGACAATCAACGTGCCATGAGTGAAGACCGAGCGATCCTGATCTCCGGCGGAACGGTCGTGCCCATGACCGGCCGTGAGTGGCACGCCGCTGACCTGCTGGTCGTCGGCGATCGCATCGCCGAGGTGGGACCGGGTTTGACCGCGCCCTCCGGGTGCTTCCGCCTGGACGCCCGCGGCGCCCTGGTGCTGCCCGGGTTCGTCCAGACCCACGTCCACGTCGTACAGAGCCTCGCGCGCCACCGGGCGGAGGGGCGCCCGTTGCTCCGCTGGCTGCGGGAGCGCATCTGGCCGTACGAGGCTGCACTCTCCCCCGACGAGGTTGACGCCGCCGCCCGGCTGGGCATCGGCGAGCTCCTCTGCGGCGGCACCACGTCGGCGCTAGACATGGGCACCACCCATAGCCAGGACGTCATCTTCGAGGTGGCAGCCGAGATGGGCATCCGCTTCACCTCGGGCAAGGCGATGATGGACACGGGCGACGGCGTTCCCGATGCGCTCAAGGAGGACACAGGGGTTTCCCTGGAGGATTCGGAGCGCCTCGGCCGGCGCTGGCACGGCGCCGCCGGGGGCCGATTGCGCTACGCCCTCGCTCCGCGTTTCGTCCTCACCTGCACCGAGGACCTCCTGCGGGCCGCGGCGGAGATGTCGAGACGGCACGGCTTCATGCTCCACACCCACGCCTCGGAGAGCGCCGACGAGACCCGCGCCGTGCGCGAGCTCACCGGCCGGGGCAACGTGGCCTACTTTGCCGACCTCGGCCTGGCCGGCGAGGCCACCGTGCTCGCCCACTGCGTGCAGCTCGACGACGAGGAGGTGGCCGGCCTGGCGGCCACGCGCACCGGCGTGGCCCACTGCCCCGGCTCCAACCTCAAGCTCGCCTCCGGGATCGCGGACGTGCCGCGGCTGCTGGCCGCGGGGGTGAGGATCGGGCTCGGCGCCGATGGACCGCCGTGCAACAACCGCCTGTCGATCTTCCACGAGATGGCCCTTGCCGGCACCCTTCACAACCTCCGGCACGGGGCCGGCGCCGTGGACGCCTGGACCGTGCTCGAGCTCGCCACCTGGCGAGGCGCCCAGGTACTGGGCCTCGACGGTCGGGTGGGACGACTGACTCCCGGCCGTCTCGCCGACATCGTCGTGCTGGGATGCGAGAGCTGGGCCGCCGAGCCCTTTGCCGATCCGGCCGACGTGGTAGTGTTCGGCCTGGGGGTTGAGAGCGTGCGGCACGTGTTGGTGGACGGCGCAGTCGTGGTGGAGGACGGTCGGCTTCGGACCGGAGACGACGCCCGCATCCGGGGCCGCGCCCGCGCCGCGGGTGCTGCCGTGGCCGGGCGATTGGGGTGGTCATGATCTTCAAGTCCAAGTCGAAGATCGACATGCTGGACCAGTTTCTGGCCCAGCACGACTACACATCGGCGCTCGAGGCGATCGTCGAGGAGATCAAGCGCAAGCCCGAGAACTTCAACCTCCTGCTGCGACAGGCGGAGATCCTCGGTCTCGCCGGCAATCGGGACGCCGCCATCGCCATCTACCGCAAGCTGGCCCGCCAGTTCGCCGAGGACGGCTTCTACGCCCGCGCCATCGCGGTCACCAACAAGCTCCTGCGGCTCGACCCCGAGCACCCCGAGGTGACCCGTGAGCTGGCAGGCTTCATCAGTGCCAAGCAGGAAGCCGAGGAGGTCGCGCGGCAACGCTTCAAGCCGTCCAGACCATCCCGCCCCCCGGTGGAGCCGACGCCAGTCAGCTCGCCACCGTCGCCTCACGTCCCCGAGGCCGCGGACGTGACCTCGGCCGGGCCCGAGGCCGACGAGCCCGCACCGGC
The DNA here is from genome assembly GCA_035403265.1 of Thermoanaerobaculaceae bacterium. Lineage (GTDB taxonomy): Bacteria > Acidobacteriota > Thermoanaerobaculia > Thermoanaerobaculales > Thermoanaerobaculaceae > JAAYVZ01. Next base: position 3,987 of record DAONEV010000074.1, read on the forward strand.
TCCCTCCGCAGCACAGGTCGCGCCTCCCGAGCCGCTGTCCCCCCGCCAGCAGGCCGAGAAGGAGCGCGAGGCATCCAGGTTCTTCGCCGGGTTTCCCTCCAAGGCGCTTGAGGAGCTGCTCGACTCCACCTCCGTGCGCTCCTTCGCTCCCAAGGAGACGATTGTCCGCGAGGGCGACCCCGGCCTCTCCCTGTTCCTCATCGAGGAGGGGTCCGTCGAGGTGAGCACCAAGGACCCCTCAGGGCAGACCCTGGTCCTCGGGCAGATGGGCGCCGGCGAGTTCTTCGGCGAGGTCGCGGTGCTCACGGGCCGGCCCCGCACGGCGACCATCGTCGCCACCAGTCCCGTCACCGCCATCGAGATCTACCGGGACGACCTCGACCGTATCGCGGCCCGGCATCCCGCCGTGCACGAGGTGCTGCGCCGCTTCTACGAGCAGCGCGCGAACGCCACGGTGGAGGCCATGCTCGGGCGACTGCGGGCGCGTCGTGACTGACCTGCACTTCTTCCCGGCCTCCTGCGACCTTTCACCTCGGACCCCGGTGAGAAATGTCGGCTAGAAGCACCTGCCCGCTTCTCCGACGCTTCTTCCTCCTCGCCGCCCTCGACCCACAGCAGCCGGCGCTCCTCGGGTCCCAGGGCGACGTGCTCGCGACGCGAGGCCAGCTCGCCTCCCGGATCGCCGGCCTCACCGAAACCCTCGCTCCCTTCCTCCCCGCCGGGCGACCCGTGGCCCTCTCGCTCCCGAACGGCCCCGACCTGGTGACGGCGTTCGGGGCCATCCGCGCGCTGGGCCTGCCGGCGGCGCTGGTCGATGCCGGTGCCCCGGCTGCCGAGCTTGCGCAGGCGGCTGACGCGGTGGGCGCGACCGCGATCCTGGCTGGCATCGGGCGTCTCGGGTCGGCGCGGCCGGTGTGGGACTCCGCCGTCGCGGCGCTCGGCCTGCGAGACCGCCTCGAAGCGGTGGGGGTGCCGACTGGCACGGCGTTGCTCAAGCTCACCTCGGGCTCGACCGGGACGCCGCGCGCCATCGCCGTGGGCGCCCGCGAGCTCGCCACGGACTCCGTCAACATCATGCACACCATGGACGTCCGACCGGACGACGCCACGCTGGCGGCGATCCCCCTGACCCACTCGTACGGGATCGGCTCGTGCCTCGTGCCGCTCTTCCTCACTGGGCTGCCTCTGGCGTTCCCGACCTCGAGCCTCCCCCCGGCGATCGCCGAGACCCTCACGCGGGGACGCGTCGCCCACTTCCCGGCGGTGCCGGCCCACATCCGGGCGCTGGCCAGCCTGGACGACCATCTACCTCCCCTGCCCGACCTGCGCGTCTGCCTCACGGCCGGCGCTCCCCTGGCGCCTGCCGACGCCCAGGCCTTCGAGACTCTCACCGGTCACCGCGTCAACGTCTTCTACGGCAGCTCCGAGTGCGGCGCCATCACCTACGAGACCGGCCCGCCCTCCCTCCGGGGTTCCGGTCAGGTCGGCCGCGCCATGCGAGGGGTGCGAGTCGAGGTCGTGGACGAGGCGTTCAACCCCCTACCGCCAGGCCTCGAGGGCCGCGTCCTGGTGCGTTCGGGAGCAGTGGCGCGCGGCACAGTGCCGGCCCACGACCGCGGCGGTTTGATCGGCGGAGGGCGCTTTCTGGCCGGCGACTCAGGCGTCTTCGACGAAGCCGGCTGTCTGACCCTCACCGGCCGGGTGGCCGAGCTCCTCAACGTGGCGGGCAAGAAGGTGCACCCGGACGAGGTGCGCCGCGTCCTCGAGGCGATCCCCGGGATACGCGCGGCGGTCGTGACCGGGTTGCCCGACGTGCACCGTGGCCAGCTCGTGGCGGCCGTCGTCGAGGTGGATCGCGCTGCCGGCCTCACGGTGCCCGCCATCCTGGCAGCGTGCCGGCGCGTGCTCGCGCCCCACAAGCTGCCCCGGCGGCTGGTCCTCGTCGACGAGATGCCGACCTCAGAGCGCGGCAAGGTCCGCAAGGACGCAGTCCTCGCGCTGCTCTCCCGCCCGAACGATCCGGGGTCCGGGGTCCAGGGTCCAGGATCCGGCTCCGTCCCGCCCCTGTAACCCCGGCAGAATCAGCAGATCAGCAAATCAGCGAGTCAGCAGGCCAGGAAGTCATCGCCTGGTGGGCCGGGGAGCTGACAACCTGATCCGCTGATCTGCTGACCTGCCGACTACCTGACCAGGCCGGGCCACTTGTCGAAAAGCTCTCGCATGGCGTCCCGGTGACGCGCGAAGGAGTGGTCTTCTCCAGGCATGCCAAGGTAGAGGTCGAACCAGGCGAGGGCTTCCACCAGCCCCCAGTGATTCGCCCAGAGCGGGTGGTTGTCGCCGGGGTAGGTGATGAGCTTGACGGACTTCCCTGCCTTCGTGAGCAGGTCAGCCAGCCGACGCGATTGCTCCACGGGGACCCGGTCGTCGGACTCGCCGTGGAGGATCAGCAACGGCACGTTGATCAGATCGGGCCACTCGACCGCGGAGCGGGCCTGATACGGCTTCTCGTCCGGCCATCCCGGGATGAACGTCTGGTAGACCTCGATCATGTGGGGGTGGTCGTCGAGATCCCCAAGCAGGTCGGCCAAACCCCCGACGGTGACCGCGGCCTTGATGTCATGGCTGCCGGCCAGGGCCTGCCGCTTGAGGGCCAGGTAGGTCATCATGCCGCCGCGGGAGAACCCGGTCATCCCGATCCGCTCCGGATCGACCTCCGGAAGACCCTTGAGCAGCGGCACGAGGTTCATCACGTCGTCGACGTCGGCGCCACCGAACTGCTCTCGTCCCTCGCCGCCGCCGTTGCCCCGGAACTGCGAGGCCGCCGCCACAAACCCCGCCTCGACATAGGGGATGATCTCCCACCCTTCCAGGGCACCAAACTCCTGGTTGCCGCCCCGGTTGTAGATCACGGCCGGCAGACAGCTCCCCGGCGTCGGACGCCCCAGATACCCCTTCACGCGCAGCCCGCCGCTCCAGTAGGTGAGGGCGAAGTACTCCGAGTGGTCAGTGCGGAGAATCAGGCGCAGCGAGTCGACGGTGCCGTCCGCACCCGGAGCTGCAGGTGGCACCGCCGCGGACGCAGTCGCGACCGGCGGCAAGGCAGGCCTGGTCGGGGGTGAGGTGGCAGTTCGGCACCCGGTCAAGCCCAGAAAGAGTGACACCACCAGGCACGACCATCGCATCTTCAGCCGGACTCGGACTGTCACTGCGGTTTCCTCGACGGCACGGCGCCCGCGGCACGGAGGATGGCGGCAGTGCTCTCGCGATGGTTGGCGAGGGCGATGTCGAGGGCGTTGCCGCAGCGAATCATCGCGGTAAGGCTCGCCTTGTGCCTCACCAACAGCCGCACAACCTCGTCGTGGCCCTGGGTGGCGGCGGCCATGAGCGGTGTGACGCCCGATCCATCGGCTGCGTCGACGCCGGCGCCGCGGGCGATGAGCAGCTCGACGACCTCAACATGCCCGGCCCATGCCGCGGCGAGGATCGGCGACGTCTCGGGCGAGGTCGCCGCGGCATCGGCACCCAGGAAGAGGAGCCCGCGCAGGATGGCCACGTCGCCCCGCCTTGCGGCGTGAACCAGCAGCTTCGGGCCGAGGGTGCCTGGCCCGCCGCCAGAGGCGAGGACCAGCGCCACCGCGGCGACGGCGGCAACGACTAGAGCTCCGGCCAGACGCCTCATGGGAGGCTCCACCGTGTCGGCGGCTCCGCGGCGACGGGCACGACCGGGCTCACGCGCCTCATCTCGTCACTTGATGAAGTAGCCGGAGACCCGCCAGCTCCCGTCCTTCTCGTGCATCGGCGTGACCGTCTCGACAGCGGCGGCCTTGTGCTCGAGCTGCGCGTCATACTGGATCACCACGTACTCGCCGTCGGGGGCGCCGGGGAGGCTGGTGGTGAACGTAGCGGACCTGACCTTCCGGGCCTCGAGCGCCCCCAGCGGCGCGCGCACGGCCTTGAGCGCCTTCTCCCAGTCAGCCCTCGTGACGGCGGCCTTGAACAGTGACGACGCTGCGTCCCAGCTTTCGGCGTACTTGCCGCCGTCCGTGAGCGCCAGCCATGCCTCCGCGGCACGCTCAGCACGCACCACTGCCTCGTTCCCACCGGCGCCGGCAGGTGCGGCGAGGCAGCAAGACGCGAGGACGACAGTCGCGATGAACCCTCTCATGGTGAGCTCCTCCATTGCCGAAACCTGAATGGGCCGGCTCCCCCGACGCCCCGCATCCGGCCCGCCGGGGGGCATTCGGCAGCGTCAGAGTCCCGGCTCCAGCTCTTCACCAGCCAAGTGTAGCCGAGGCCAGCCGCCCCGAGCGCCCAGACCGAGACACACCCGTCAGGTGTGAGGGCACTCGTCCTCGCGGACCGGTTCTACAATCGAAGCCATGACCCGAGCAAGAGGACTTCACGGGCTCTGGTTCGCAGCTCGCAAGACGGCGCTGACTGAAGCACGGCTGGCCGTGCTCGCGGTCATGGTTGCCACACCAGCCGCGGCCTTCACGCTCTCGGGCCGTGTCCACACCGCCCAGCCGGTGGAGGCGGTCGAGCTGCGGGTGTGGGCCCTCGGCGAGGCTGTCAGGGAACATCCGGAGCTCCTCGACGACCCCGTCGGCACGGCCTCGGTCAAGCCGGGACGGAGCTTCGAGGTGAAGGTCGACGCCGCGCCGCCGCTGCGGGTGGAGGCATGGGCGTCGGGTCACACCGGGGCGACGTTCCTGGTCCTCGACCCCTCCCAGCGAGAGCTTCCTCGGCTCTGGTTGCCGTCCGGCACGACCGTCAAGGTCCGGGTGTCGCGCGAGGGCAAAGCAATCGCCGGGGCGCTGGTCGGGGGCGAGGTCGAGACGACCCGGGAGCTCGACCGGGTAGCTGGCCGGTGGCAGCTCGGGGCACCCGTGAGGCGAACCGACGCTCGCGGGGAAACGTTGGTCGTGCTGCCTCGGCTGGGAGCCGCCACGCTGTGGGCGCGTGACAAGGAGGGTCGCTGGGGCCGATCCGAGCTGGCGAGCCGCGGGGCCAAGGAGGTGGCGCTGGTCCTGACCTCCCGCGAGATCGTCGTGCTGGCGGAAAACGAGCGTGGAGAGCCGATCGCCGGGGCCGAGGTGTCCCAGCTCGGGGCGCCCCTGGGCATTGTCACTCGCACCGGTGAAAACGGCAGGGCGACACTCCAGGTCGTGCCCGCTGGCGAGTGGCGGCTCGTCGCTACAGCACCTGGACTGTTCGGACATGTCGTGCTGCGAGGCCCGCGTCCTTCGCCGGTGGCGGTGGTCGTCAAGCCGGCGCCGGTCACCGAGGTCGCCTGGTCGGGGCCACCCACGCTCTGGCTCGGCCTGCCCCTGACGCCGGCCGCGATGCGGAGTGGCGCATGGGAGGTGCTGGCCGGTCGCAAGGGCACGGTGACGATGGTTCCGGGTCGGGGACGAGCATGGAGCATGGCGTCGGGGTGGGCACCCGAGGAGGCCCACTTGCTTGGTGGGACGGCCGCCCTGGCGTTCCGGCCGGTCCGCGAAGCCCGTGTGGAAGGGCTCGTCGTGGACGCCGAGCGGCGCCCGCTGGGCGGGGTACCGGTGTGGTGCGAGGTGGAACGGTATGCCTACCGGAGGATGCCGCTAGGCTTCACCGGAGGTCTGGTGCGCTCCACCCTGCCGTGGGGCGTGACCGATGCCCAAGGGCGGTTTCGCATCGGCGAGCTGCCGCCGGGTCCTGTCAAGCTCGTGGCGATTCGTGGCGGGCAGCCTCCCGCGGTCTGGGGCCCCGGAGACCTGGCGGCGGGGAGTACCCGCCAGGTCATCCTCGTGCTCGCGCCAGGGGTCGCCGTCCGCCTCCAAGCCCGCGAGCAGGATGGACGGCCGCTGGCCGGCGCCGTGGCCCACCTCCTCCTGCGCGGACCCGGGAGGCAGGGTGGTTTGCTGGCTGCCACGCTCATGCAGATCGAAGACCTTGACGTCATGGCCTCGGCCGCCGCCGACGAGGAGGGCACGGCCGCCCTGACTGGAGTGCGGCCCGGGCCGGTGTGGCTGCAGGTCACCATGCGGGGGTACGTGCCGCGCATCGTCGCGGCCCTGGTCCCGCCCGAGGGAGGCGACCTCGGCCCGCAGGTCCTGCTGCCTGGCGTCGACGTCCGGGTCCTGGTCACGGACGAGAAGGGGCTGGGGCTCCAGGCCGCGCAGGTGGTCCTGCGGTCCGCGGTGGCGGGCTTCCACTGGAACGCCGGCATCACCGACAGTGCCGGCTCGCTGATCCTGGCCGACCAGCCGCGCGAAGGGGAGATCGCGGTTCAGGCGAGTCTGAAGGGCTACCGCCAGATCCGCATCGCCCGAGCCACGTTGCCTGCCGAGGGTGGGGTGACGGTGCACATGGTGCGCACCCGGGCGATCGAGGGGCGCGTCGTCGACGCCGAGGCAAGGAGCCCAGTGGAGGGGGCAAGCGTCGGCGTCGAGGTGGTCCTCAGGTTCGACAACGACGAAAGCAGTGACTACGCCGACGAACCGCGCGTCACCGATGCCGACGGAGCGTTCCGGGTCGAGGGGGTGCCGCCCGGCGAAAGCACGCTCCTGGTGGACGCTCCGGGGTTCGTCCGCTACACCCAGAGGATCGCGGTGCCGGAGGAGGGGGAGCCGACCCCGCTCACGGTCGCTCTCAGCCGGGGTCTTTCGGTGCGGGGCCGGGTGCTCGATCCGGAAGGTCGGCCGGCAGTTGGGGTCGTTGTGTACGCCGCTTCCACCGAGCCTGGAGCACGGGACTCCCGCCAGGAGGCGACCAGTGGCGCCGACGGCGGGTTTGTCGTGGCGGACCTGCCCAGGGGCAAGGTGGAGCTGATCGCGCGGGACCGCGACGGGTCGGCGGCGCGCGCCGTGGTGGCGGCGGGCGGGCCCGACGAGGCCGTGCTGCGTTTGCAGGAGCCGGGGTCGATCGCCGGCCGCGTGCGGGCCCCCGACGGGGCGCCGTTTGCCGACGCTCGGGTGCTGGTGTCCGGCCCACCACCGATGTTCGTCGACAAGGAGGCGAGGTCGGAGCAGGACGGCGCCTTTGTCGCCGAGGGACTGGCGCCAGGCGTCTACCGTCTCGTGGCGGCAACCGAGGCTGGGCGCACCACCAGGAGCGGCGTCAAGGTCGATCCCGGCCAGACCACCCAGGTCGAGCTGGTCGTCGAGACCGGCGGCACCGTGTCCGGGCTCGTCAAGGGGCTCTCGGCCCAGGACCTGGCCCTGTGCCGGGTGCATGCGGGCCGTGCCGAGGCCCGGCCCGATGCCGATGGCCTGTTCGTGCTTGAGCACGTGGAGCCCGGGCACCGCACGGTGGTGGCCGCCGTCGGGGATGGGAGCCGGATTCGCGCCGCCGATACCGAGGTACACGTGGGGGAGACCTCGGTGGTGGAGATCGACTTCGGTGGCGTGACCGTGAGCGGAGAGGTGCGCCGGCCCGGAGGCCCCGTCGCGGACCTGAGGGTCCACGTGCAATGGTCGGGTGGCGATGCACTGACGACGACGGCAGCGGACGGCAGCTTCGTCATGCGCGATATCCCGACGGGTCCGGCCGAGATCCGGATCATCGACGACGCCCAACACGCCGCTCTCCTGCGCCGCCAGGAGAAGATCGAGCGGGGCACGCGGCTGGTGCTGGAGATCGGTCCCGGCGCACTCGACGTGCGCGTCGTGACGGCGGACGGCGATGAGCCCGTGGCCGAAGCCACGGTAACCCTCCGGAGCGAGGCAGGGCAGCGCGTCGGGACGACCGATGCCGAGGGCGTGGCGCACTTTGGTGAGCTCGCATCCGGAGAGGTGAAGATCACGGCCTCGGCGCCGGACTATGCCGCGGGTGCGGTTGCCGTGACGATCCGCGAAGGCGACACGAGCGAGGTCACGGTGCCTCTCGAGAGCGAGAAGAAGGTGACTCTCGTGGTGCGCGACCCCGAAGGCACACCAGCCGAGTTCGTCAGCATCGTGACCTTCCGGGAAGGGATGCAGGACCACTCGGCGTACGTGGTGTGCGAGGCGGGTGGGCGGGCCACCCTGCGCGGCCTTGGGACCGGCACGCATTCGTTGCTGGTCGGCGGCATGGGGATGGCGATGGCGGTGGTCCAGGTACCCGGCCCTGACGTACCGGTGCAGCTCCGGGAGGCGGCACGGCTGTCGATAGGCACTCCCGCCACCCAGACCAGCGGCACCTGGCGGGTACGCGTATTGGACCCGGCGACCGGGGCGTCCCTTCCGGTGCGACGACGGTTGGACGGTGGGCTCTTCCTCGGCTGGGTCGAGCTACCCAACGGGGCCGCGGACTCCACCGTCCCGGTGGGCCCGATCGTCGTGGAGGCGCAGCCTCCCAGCGGCTCACTGCAGCGACGTACGATCGCCGTGACACCTGGCTCCGGCAACGCAATCGGGTTCGAATGACCCCGAGTCCTGCCCGGCGGCTCGCGCGCTCCTCGCCAGGTGCAGGGATTCCGGCCGCGTCCGACGCCCGCGAGCCGTCGAGGGACAGCCGCGCCTGAAGCTGTGACGAGACATGTGAAGGATGGGACGCACGCCTAAACTCCAGTCGACTACCGTCGTATTCTGTACATGAGCTCCACCTGCATCGGGCCGCGACGGGATCCTTTCATGCTGGGGGCCTGGCTGGTGGAGCCAACTCGCAACCGCATTCAGCGCGACGCGGTCGTCGTCCTCGTGCGGCCCAAGGCGATGAACGTGCTGGCCACCCTCGCGGCGTGGCCGGGTACCGTCGTCACCAAGGAGACGTTGCTCGACGCCGTCTGGCCCGGTCAGCCGACCAGCGACTCCGTGCTGTCCCGCGCCGTCTTCGAGCTGCGGGAGGCGCTCTCGGACCAGGCTCAGGAGCCGCGATACATCGAGACGGTGGCGCGTCGCGGCTACCGGCTGGCCGCCGCGGTGACCGAACCCGACACGGTGGGCCAGGGATCGGGCGAGCCCACCTGCCAGCCAGCGCCTCCCCGGACCTGGTGGCGGCGGCGCTCCGCGTGGGTCGCGGCCGCCCTTGCCATGCTGGCGGTGGGAGGCTGGCTGGGCGCCAGGCACCTGTTCGGGCCGTCCCCTGCTGCCGCGTCCCGGGTCGGCGTGCTGCCTTTCGAGAACCTGGGTGAGGCCACCGACGAGTTCCTGGCCGCGGGCATGGCCGACGAGATCAGCAGCCGGCTCGCGGAGCTGCGGGCGGTGCAGGTCGTGGCGTGCCCGAGAGCCTCGGCTCGACCAGCCGGAGGTGCCATTGACGAAATCGGCCGCCGGCTGCGGGTCGACTACCTGGTGGCCGGCACCGTGCGGTGGGACCACAGGGCCAACCGCGTTCGCATCACGCCCCGGGTGGTGCGGATCGCCGACGGCTCCCAGGTGTGGGTTGGCGCCTTCGATCGCGACGCGACCGACATGCTGGCCGTACAGGGTGAAATTGCCGCATCGGTGGGAAGCCGGTTGCCGGTGGCGATCCAGGAGCACGAGCTCACGACGCTCAAGAACGCCCCAACCGCCAGCCCCGACGCCTACCGGGCCTACCTCGAAGGGCGATGGCGCTCCCGCCGGGCGAGATCATCCAGCGAGAGCCTGCGAGTGGCGGCGCGGCTCCAGGAGCGCGCCACTACACTCGACCCGGCCTTCGCCGAGGCGTGGGCGGAGCTGGGTCGCGACCACGCCGACATCTTCCACACCGGGCTCGACCTGGAGCCGGAGCAGTGTGGGCAAGCCGCCAGCGCGATCGCCCGCGCCGTCGAGCTGGCGCCCGACAGACCGCAAATCCTGCTCGCCTCGGCTCTCGTCTCCTACTGGTGCGACAAGGACTTCGAGAAGGCATTGGCGACGCTGCAGGAGGCCAAGAAGCTGCGGGCCGACCTCTCCGAGGTGTGGGAGGCCGAGGCGTGGGTGCAGCGCCGGCAGGGGCGGTGGCAGGAGTCGATCGCCGGCTTTCGGGCGGCGCTCGACCTTTCGCCGCAAGACCCTCTCCTCCTCCGCGAGCTGGGATCGACGCTGGCGCTCGTCAGGCGGTACCGGGAAGCGCTGGAGGTCTTCGAGCAAGCCGGTGCGTGCGACCCGAACAACCTTGCGCCGCTTCTGTCGAGGGCCGAGGTCTACTGGCAACTGGGCGACCTCCCGGCGGCCCGAGCCGTGCTCTCGAAGGTCAACCACCCCGATGCCGCCGATCTCCGGATGATGTGGACGTTCCAGGAGTTGCTCGAGGGGCACACCGAGGCCGCCCTCGGGGCTCTCGGCTCCACCGATGACGCGGCGGGGGAGGGCGTGGCTCGCGCTGTCGACGATTCAACGTTGCGTGGCGAGCTGCTGACCCT
>DAONEV010000075.1:0-14160 GCA_035403265.1 Thermoanaerobaculaceae bacterium
CCCAAGTGGGCGCCCTGTGGGGGCGTGCTTATGAGATGGCGGTGAAGCTGGCCAACGCCGGCTCGGTGATGCCGGCCTCGTGGCAGTCCGGGAGCACTGGTGTGTCGAGCCCACCGGCCTGGGCCACGGCGCGCGCCCAGGCGCCGCCGGCGTTGATCACGGTCTCGCTGGCGTAGCCGCCCTTGTCCGTGCGCACCCCCACCACCTGGGATCGCCGGCGCATCAACCCGGTGACCCGTTCGCCGAAGCGGCACGTCACCCCGAGCGCCCGGGCGCGGCGGTGGAACGCCAGGCACGAGAGCATCGGCGAGGCGGAGCCGTCCTCGGGGGAGAAGGTGCCACCCCGCAGTCCCTCGGGGTTGAGGCTCGGCACACGGGCGAGGAGTGCCTCGCGGCCGTACCAGTCGATGTTCAACCCGTAGCTCTTCTGGACCTTCAACAGGTCCCCGAGGAGCCTTTCCTCGTGCTCGCGGTAGGCGACAAAGCAGTAGCCGCCCTGCATCCACTCGATGTGGTCGCCGTGGGTCTGCTCCCAGGTCGAGAAGGTGGCGAGCGAGTCCAGGCAGAGCCGGATCTTGGCCGGGGCCGAGTGGGTGGCGCGGATGCCGCCGATGGCACACTTGTTGGAGCCCTGCCCGGGGGAGGCGAACTGGTCGATGACAAGGACCTTGAGGCCCTTCTCGGCCAGGTACATGGCGGTGGGCATGCCGACCGAGCCGGCGCCGACGACGATGGCGTCGAAAGTTGCGGTGGACATCACACACCTCCCTCGTGGGCCGACACGGTGTGGACCTTGGGGGCGTCCTTGGCTGGCCCCTCGCCGGTGATGACGCCGGCGAAGGCCCCCAGCGGCACCTCCATGACAAGCGGCCGCTGGGTGAGATCGGTAACCTCTGGCAGCGCCACCCCTTCCTCGCGGAAAAGCCGTTTGATGAGCGTTGGGCAGGTCTTGCCGCCGCACGCGCCCATGCCGGCGCGGGTGGCGGCCTTGAGCTGGTTGAGGTCGCGGACGCCGGCGCGGATCAGGGAGCGGATCTGCCCGGCGGTGACGCGTTCGCATCGGCACACGATCTCGTCGTCGGCGATGCGCGCGATGCTCGCCTCGAGCGGCTGGGTGACCCACGGCTCCTGGACGCGGATGCCCGCGATGAGCTTGGCGATCTCGCGGGGCGCCCGCACCCGGACCATCAGGGCGTGATCAGCGAACTTGGGCGCCCGCACCTTGACGACCGGGACGTTGCCGAGGACCTGCCCCTCGGTGTCCAGCACGGTCACGCCGTCACCCTCGTTGATCATGGTGCGGGTGAACTCGTAGGGGATGGTGACCATGGCCGCGTCCTTGTCGCTCCGGAAGTCGACGAGGGTGATGGCGAGGCCTGGGCACACCGCGACGCACTGCTCGCAGGCGATGCAGTCCTCCTCGATGAAGGTCGGCAGGCCGAGGATGTCGTCCCCCTCGATCCGGATGGCGTGTTTGGGGCAGATCGAGGTGCAGGGGTTGCAGGGAATTTCCTGGCTGCAGTGGAAGACCGGGAATACGCCCTGCTCGTCGTCGGGGATCTCCTCGGTGACGGTGGCGCCGGGACGGGACTTGAGGACCTCGGCGGTCTTGTGCCACTCGGGCGGAACCTCGCCGACGTCGCGGCCGAGCAGCTTGGCGATCTCGAGGCCCCGGATCTTCCCTGTGAACATCGCCGCCGATGCCTCGGCAATCTCCTCGGCGTCGCCCCCGGCGAACACGGGCAGCCCAAACTCCTTCGCCTTCCTGTGGAACTCGTCCACCGGGTCGAGCCCCACCGCTACCAGCACCGTGTCGCACGCGAACGTCTTCTCGGTACCAGGTATCACACTCCAACTACTGTCGATCTCGGCAACCGTCACCGAGCTGACCTCCTCCTCGCCGTTGGCCGAGACCACGGTATGGGAGGTGTAGATCGGTACCCCCATGCGAGCCAGCTTGTCCTTGTGCACCTTGTAGCCGCCGCAGTCGGGCAGCGCCTCGCACAGCCCCACGACCTGGATGCCGGCCTGCAGGGCGTGATACGCGGCGATGAGGCCGACGTTGCCGCCGCCGACCACGAACAGCCGCTCGGTGGGGCGCACCAGATCGCGGTTGACGAGGGTCTGGAACGCCCCGGCGCCGTACACCCCGGGCAAGGTGTTGCCACGGAAGACGAGTGACTTCTCCCGCGCCCCGGTGGCCACCAGCAGGACCTGGGGCTGGACGATGAAGTAGTGCCCCTGGCGGAGAATGCCCACCTTGCGGTCCGAGAACACGGCGAGCGCCATGGAGTCGGTCCACACCCGCACGTTCTCGAAGGAACGCACCTCGGCCTCGAGCTTGGAGGCGATGTCGATGCCACGGGTGCCGGCATGGCAGGCTTCGATCGAGCCGAAGAACTTGTGGGTCTGCAGCACCAGCTTGCCGCCCAGCCTCTCCTTGTCGTCGACGACAACCACGCCGACGCCGGCGCGCCCGAGCTCGATCGCCGCCGACAGCCCGGCCGGGCCGCCGCCGAGGATCAGACACTCCACCTCCACCGTCTCGATGGCGTGGAGCTGCCACCCCTGCTCGGGGATCGGCAGCTCGGGTGGGGCGTCGAGAGGGTCGACGCGCATCCCCGGCTTGACCGGCACCATGCACGACTTGACCGCCAGGCCGTCGGCGATCACCGCGCACTGGGCGCACTGGCCGTTGGCGCAGTAGATGCCTTGCGGGGCGCCGTCCTTGGGGTGGTGACCGAAGACCCGCACGCCGTTGGCGAAGAGCGCCGACGCGATGGTCTCTCCGGGCCGCGCCGACAGCTCCTGGCCGCGCCAGAGGAACGCAAAGCGGGGGGTGTCGGGCACAGTCAGAATGGGATGTTGGGTGACGCGAAAGTCGGGCATGTGGGAAGCTCCCGGGCGGTCGGAGGGGAGGGCGACCGCCGCTTCGGGCGGCGACAGTACCACCTTGCGGCTTCTGTCACAAGCGTTCCGGGCCCGAGTGGCCGGTCTTACCCGGCCAGGAGCAGCCGCTGCAGCGCGATGTTGTCGCGGTGGCCCGTGAACGCCGCGGTGATGCGCCCCCGCACCGGATAGCCCAGCAGGTAGAGGTCGCCGACGATGTCGAGAATCTTGTGGCGGACGAACTCGTCGGGGAACCGCAGCGCCGTGTTGATGACGTTGTCCTCGCCCACCAGGATGAAGTTGTCGAGGCGTCCGCCCGAGCCCAGGCCCAGCTCCTTGATCATCGGCAGATCGCGCAGGAAGCCGAAGGTGCGCGCCGGGGCGATCTGGGCCTGGAAGGCGTCGAAGGCGGTGAGGCGAAAGTCGAAGAACTGCTCCCCGATGGGCGGCGGGTAGCGCAGCCGATAGGCGATCTGCAGGGTGTCGGCCGGCTCGATGACCATGCGCTTGTCGCCGCGCAGCGGCAGCTCGTAGCGGTGGTCGATGACCACCTCCCGCCGCGGCACTCCCTGCTCCTCGATACCGATCTCCTCGAGACGCTGGCAGAACTCGATCGCCGAGCCGTCGATGACCGGGATCTCCCCGTGCACCTTGACGAGTAGGTTGGTGATACCGGCAGCATGCAGGGTGGCGAGCAGGTGCTCGACGGTCCGCACCTCCTCGCCGTCGCGCGAGATCGTGGTCGCGTACTCGGTGTCCCCCACCGACGCGAGGTGGGCGGGAATCTGGGTCCCCTGGGGCAGGGTCACGAAGTGCACCCCGCTGTCAGGTGGCAGCGGCTGCAGCACGAGGCCGGTCCGGCTGCCGGAGTGCAGGCCGAGCCCGTAGATCACGCTCGACGAGCGGATCGTGCGCTGGGGCTGCCGGCCGGGGCGAACCAGGCGCCAGACGGGCGGGGGCGCAAACACCCGTGCCGGCTCGGTTCCGGTCGCGACGTCCAAGAGCGGCGCGCCCCTCCCTCGGCGAGCCGCCAGGGCACCGTTGAGCGCCTCCATGATCCGCTCGTAGGCGAGCGGCTTTTCCAGGTAGTCATGGGCGCCGAGCTTGATCGACTTGACGGCGGTGGCTGCCTGGCCGTGCCCTGACATCATGATGACCGCGGCCTTGGGGTCGAGCTCGCGCAGCGCCTTGAGGGTCTCGAGCCCGTCGCGGTCGGGCAGCCAGACGTCCAGGAACACGGCGACTGGCCGCCGCTTCCGGTAGACGGAGATTGCCTCCTCACCGGAGGCCGTGGCCTCCACCTCGTAGCCCTCGTCCCCGAGGATCTGCCCCAGGATGGCGAGGATGCCAGGCTCGTCGTCGACGATGAGGACCAGATCCTTCATGGCGGCAGTGTCCCGCCCCTGTCCCCACCCGTCAACCACCCGAGCCTGAGGTCCGCGACCCGTGGTTCGCACCGCCGCTTCCCGATCAATGGTTGGGTGGGGGCTGGATCCGCAGCAACGTGCCCAGCACCTCGTGGCAGGTCAGCCACTCCTGGGCTGGCACCTCGCCTTGCCCGGCGGCGGCGCGCTGGGCGCTGACCACCTCGGCGGGCAGACGGAAGAAGGCGTTCTGGATCTTCCAGAAGTCCACCTCGAACGGCAGGGTGGCGGCCAACCCGATCGCCGCCGTGAGGTCCTGGAGCGCCTTGAACTCCCGGGGCTGGGTGGCCATGCGCGCCGCCAGCCGGTGCAGGGTGCCGCGTAGCACGAAGGAAAGCCCTGGGCCGTCAAGGGCGACGTGGAAGAGGCTCGCCTCCGCCAGCAGGGCATGGATCGCCTCGAGAGGCAGCGGATCCTCCCGAAACGCCTGTCGCAGGCCTGAGTTGAGCACGAACTCGGCGGTGGCACGCAAGGCCTGGGGTAGCGGCGTTCCGAGGTCGGAGAGAAAACGCATGAGCGGCGCCTGCTTCTCGTAGACCTGCCGGTAGGCGGCGGCCGTCTCGTCGAGGGTGGAGTCGAGGATCTGCGCCAGGATGCGGCGCTGCTCGTCCTTGAACAACGACTTGAGGGAGTAGGTCAGCGCGAGGTGGCGGTCGAGCGCACGCAGGGTGGCCGGCAGGTCGGCCCGGGAGAACGCGCCCAGGACCTCGGTGACGAGGCCGTGGTACTCCTCCTCGCCCTGGCTCACACGGACGCCGCCGGTCAGATTGTGGTCGCCCAGGTGCAGCACGCCGTAGGTCAGCAACGTCGACTCGCGGGTCACCTCCGAGGTGATCTCGAGGCGTCCCACGGCGAGCCGCGCGCGCCCGGCCTGGGCGGTGTGATGGTCCGGGCGCTGAAGCCGGAAGCCGCGGCCGAGCAGCCCGTTGGCACCCGCTCCGAAGAGGGAGGAGATGGCCGCGTGGGCGCCGACCTTGTTGAGGTCGGCGGCGGCGGGCTTGACCTGGCGGATGAAGACCTCGGCGCCGCTCCCGATCGCCGGCACATTGGAGGGTGCCCTCGCGAGCAGCTCCAGAAAGGTCGGCTCGAGACGGCGCTCGGTCAGCTCCTCGGCGAGGTGGAGCGCCCGCCCGGCGTACTGCAGCACCTGTGTCGCCTCCAGGCCCGAGATCTCGTCGAAGAACCAGCCGCAGCTCGTGTACATGAGCATGGCGTGGCGCTGCATCTCGAGCAGCTTGAGGATGTTGATCTCGTCGGTCGGGGCCAGGGGTCGGCGGGCGTGGCGGCTGAGGAACGCGTCCACGACTGCGGTCGAGCGGTCCAGCACGAGCTCGACGTAGGCGTCGCGGCTGGCCCAGACATCGGCCAGCAGCTCGCCTCCCTGCTGCTCGAAGATCGCCGCCAGCTCGTCGCGCAGCCAGTCGAGGGCGTGCCGCAGCGGCCCCCGCCAGGCCTGGTCCCAGCCCGGGTTGGCCCCCGTCGCGCACCCGCAATCGGAGCGCCAGCGCTCGATGCCGTGGGAGCAGCTCCAGGAGGTGTTGTCGAGGATTTCCACCTCGAAGGCGGGCGGATGAATGGCGAGGAACTCACCGTAGTTGGTGAGCCGGGCATGGCGGGTCGACTCGAGGTGGCTGAGCGACCACGCGAGGGCCATCTCCCCGAAGCGGTGGTGGTGCCCGTAGGTCTCACCGTCCGTGGCGATGTGCTCGAGCTGGTCCCAGCCGGGGTTCTCGGAGAAGCCGCCGAGCAGGCGGCGGACGAACCCCTCGCCGTTGGTCAGCAGGCGCTCGAACGCCACGGCGCGGGAGGCCGGTCCGTCGTAGAAGAAGACGGCGAGGTGCCGTCCCTCGGGCAGCAGCACCATGTACGGTCGGGTG
Organism: Thermoanaerobaculaceae bacterium; assembly: GCA_035403265.1. GTDB lineage: Bacteria > Acidobacteriota > Thermoanaerobaculia > Thermoanaerobaculales > Thermoanaerobaculaceae > JAAYVZ01. The sequence continues at coordinate 6,191 of DAONEV010000075.1, forward strand.
GGGTCGACGCGCGCCCCCGACACGTCGTGCCACTGGGCCTCGCCGAGGCGGCGGACCCGGCCCGCCTGGTGGGGCGCCAGGATGGTGAAGCGCACCCCGTGCTCGGCCAGCACCGAGAGGGTCTCCAGGTTCACCGCCGTCTCCGGTAGCCACATTCCCTCCGCCTCGCGGCCGAACCGGTGCCGGAAGTCGGCGAGACCCCACAGCACCTGAGTCACCTTGTCGCGCCTCTTGGCGAGCGGCATGATCAGGTGGTTGTAACCCTGGGCGAGCGCCGAGCCGTGGCCCGAGAAGCGCTCGCGGCTGAGCTGGTCCGCCTCCAGCACCGCGGCGTAGGTCTCCGCGTCGTACCGCTCCATCCAGGCCAGCAAGGTGGGGCCGAAGTTGAACGAGATCCGGCTGTAGTTATTGAGGATGTTCGTGATGCGGCCCGAGCCGTCGAGGATGCGAGCCGTCGCGTTGGGGGCGTAGCACTCCGCCGAGACGCGCTCGTTCCAGTCGTGGTACGGGTAGGCCGAGTCCTGGACCTCGACGGCGTCGAAGTACGGATTCTCCCGCGGCGGCTGGTAGAAATGCCCGTGGATGCAGAGGTAACGCGCCATGTCCGGAGGTCCCCGCTAGCCCTGGCGGCTCCCGTGCAGGAAGACCGCCGCGAGAGGGGGCAGCGTCATCGAGAGGGAGAACGGCCGCCCGTGCACCGGGCTCTCCTCGGCCGTCACGCCCCCGCCGTTGCCCATGCCGCTGCCGCCGTACTCGTGGGCGTCGGTGTTGAGCATCTCGCGCCAGAAGCCACCCCACGGTACGCCGACCCGGTAGTCGATGCGAGGCACCGGCGTGAAGTTGCAGACCACCAGGACCGCCTCGTCCTGGCTCGTGGCAAAGCGAAGGAACGACAGCGTGCTGGCCGGGGCGTCGTTGCAGTCCACCCACTGGAAGCCGCTCGGGAGGCAGTCGAGCTCGTGCAGGGCCGGGGTCTCGCGGTAGAGGCGGTTGAGGTCGGCCAGCGCCAGCCGCACGCCCTCGTGGGGCGCGAACTGCAGCAGGTGCCAGTCGAGGGAGTCGTCGTGGTGCCATTCCCGCCACTGGGCGAGCTCGGCGCCCATGAACAGCAGCTTCTTCCCGGGCTGGGCGTACATGTAGGCGTAGAGCAGCCGCAGGTTGGCGAAGCGCTGCCAGTCGTCCCCTGGCATCTTGCCGAGCAGCGAGCCCTTGCCGTGCACGACCTCGTCGTGCGAGAGCGGCAGCACGAAGTTCTCGTGGAAGGCATAGAGCTGCCGGAAGGTGAGCTCGTTGTGGTGGTAGGAGCGATAGTACGGGTCGCGGGAGAAGTAGGCCAGGGTGTCGTGCATCCATCCCATGTCCCACTTGAGGCCGAACCCGAGCCCCCCCACGTAGGTTGGCCGCGACACCATCGGCCACGCCGTCGACTCCTCGGCGATGACCTGCACGTCCGGGTGCAGCTTGTAGATCTCCTCGTTGCAGCGCCGCAGGAAGTAGATCGCCTCGAGGTTCTCACGCCCGCCGTGGATGTTGGGGATCCACTCGCCCTGCTTGCGCGAGTAGTCGAGGTAGAGCATCGAGGCGACGGCGTCGACACGGAAACCGTCGGCGTGGTAGGCGTCGAGCCAGAACATGGCGTTGGAGATCAGGAAGGACCGCACCTCGTGCCGCCCGTAGTTGAAGATGTACGACCCCCAATCGGGATGGAACCCCTTGCGCGGGTCGGCGTGCTCGAAAAGCGCCGTGCCGTCGAACTTCCCGAGGCTATGGCCGTCAGTCGGGAAGTGGGAGGGGACCCAGTCGAGGATGACGCCGATCCCGGCCTGGTGCAGCGTGTCGATGAGGAACATGAGGTCCTGCGGAGTGCCGTAGCGCGCCGAGGGCGCGAAGTAGCCGGTGACCTGGTATCCCCATGAGCCGAAGAACGGGTGCTCCATGACCGGCAGCAGCTCGACGTGGGTGAACCCCATGCGCTGCATGTGCTCGACCAGGCGCGGCGCCATCTCGCGGTACGACAGCGAGCGGTTCTCCTCCTCGGCCACCCGCATCCACGACCCGAGGTGCATCTCGTAGAGCGACATCGGTGCGCCCAGTCCGTGGCGTGCCTGGCGGCCGGCCATCCAGTCCTGGTCGTGCCAGTCATAGGAAAGGTCCCAGACCACCGAGGCGCTCTTCGGCGGCACCTCGCCGTGGACGGCGAAGGGGTCGGCCTTCTCGATGCGGGCCCCCCCGACCTTCGAGGTGATGTGGAACTTGTAGGTCTGGCCGAGGCGCACCCCGGGGACGAACCCCTCCCAGATCCCCGAGCTGCCGGTGGGTCGCAACGGATGGGCCTTGGGGTCGTAGGAGTTGAAGTCCCCGACCACCGCGACGGCCTCGGCGTTGGGGGCCCAGACCGAGAACAGCACCCCCTCCACCCCGTCCTCGGTGACCAGGTGGGCGCCGAGCTTCTCCCAGAGCCGGAAGTGGTTGCCCTCGTTGAACAGGAAGAGGTCATCGGCGGTCAGCCGGGAAATCTCGTGGCGCACCAGGCCTACAGCTCGGGGGTTGCCGTCCATCGCGCACCTCGCGGCCGGTTCCCACCGGCCCTCTCTGTCTCCAAAGCGTAGCAGAACGGCCACCCGCCCGCCCCAGCCAGCGCATCAGCCCTTCAGGAGGTCAGCGAATCAGCTCCCCCACCCAGCCAAGAAGGGGATCAGCGGATCAGCTCCGCAGCGACAGCTTCAGCTCGTCGAGCTGGGATGCGTCGACGACGTTGGGTGCGTCGGTGAGCAGGCAGTTGCCGGCCGTCGTCTTGGGGAAGGCGATGACGTCGCGGATCGAGTCGCGGCCGGCCATGAGCATGATCAGGCGGTCGAGGCCAAGGGCGATGCCGCCATGCGGCGGGGCGCCGAAGCGGAACGCCTCGAGCAGGAAGCCGAACTTGCGGCGCGCCGTCTCCTCGTCGATCCCCATCACCCGGAAGACCTGGCGCTGGAGGTCGGCATCGTGGATCCGGATCGAGCCGCCTCCGAGCTCGACGCCGTCCATGATCACGTCGTAGGCGCGCGCCCGCACCCGCCCGGGGTCGGACTCGAGCAGCGGCACGTCGGCAGGGTTGGGTGAAGTGAAGGCGTGATGGGTGGCGTACCAGCGCGCCGTCTCGTCGTCCCACTCGAAGAGCGGGAAGTCGGTGACCCATCCGAAGGCGTGCTCGCCCGGCTTGACCAGGCCCAGCCGTTTCGCCATCTCGACGCGCAGGGCGCCGAGCGATGCGAAGACCACCTTCGGCGCGCCGCCCACCACCACCAGCAGGTCAGCGGGAGCCACCCCAGCGGCCTCGAGAAAGGCGCCAACGCCCTCGTCGCCGAGGATCTTCTTGACCGGCGAGCCGGTGCCCTCCGCGGTGCGCCGCATCCACACGACCCCGGGCGCGCCGAAGGGCTTGACCAGCTCCGACAGCTCGTCGAGCCCCTTGCGGGAGAACGCCGCGCCGTCGGGGATGACCAGGCCCTTGACCCGGCCGGTGCTCGCGGCCTGCTTGAAGGGGTCGAAGGCGCATGCCGCCGCCACCGGGCCGAGCTCGCAAAGCTCCAGGCCGAAGCGCAGGTCCGGCCGGTCGGAGCCGTAACGCTCCATGGCGTCCTGGTAGGTCAGGCGCGGGAACGTCGCCGGCGGCTGGATGCCGGCGAGCGGGAAGATGCGCGCGAACAGCCCCTCGATGAGGGCGTAGAGGTCCTCCTCCTCGATGAACGACGCCTCGACGTCCACCTGCGTGAACTCCGGCTGGCGGTCGGCGCGCAGATCCTCGTCCCGGAAGCAGCGGGCGATCTGCATGTAGCGGCCGATCCCGGCCACCTGCAGCAGTTGCTTGAAGAGCTGCGGCGACTGCGGCAGGGCGTAGAAGTTGCCGGGCGCCAGGCGCGAGGGAACCAGGAAGTCGCGCGCCCCTTCCGGCGTCGAGCGCGTCAGGATCGGCGTCTCGACGTCGATGAAGCCGTGCTCGTGGAAGTGCTGGCGGATCTCGAAGGTGACCCGGTGGCGGAGCTGCAGGTTGCGCATCATCTCGGGCCGCCGCAGGTCGAGGACGCGGTGCCGCAGCCGCAGCTCCTCCGAGGCGTTGACGCGGTCCTCGACCTGGAACGGCGGCGTCTCGGAGGCCCGCAGCACCTCGAGCTCCTCGGCCGCCACCTCGATCTCGCCGGTGGGCATGTCGGGGTTGACGTTGCCACCGGTGCGTGCCGCCACCGTGCCGACGACGCGGATGACGTCCTCACCGCTCAGCTTCTCGGCCTCGGTGCGCAGGCTGTCGGCGAACAGCACCTGCACCCACCCCTCGCGGTCGCGCAGGTCCACGAACACCAGCCCGCCGAGGTCGCGGCGCCGCCGCACCCACCCCACCAGCTCGACCCGCTTGCCGATGTCACCGGCGCGCAGACTGCCACAAAACGGTCGCTCGAAGGCACGCATGTCGATCCCCCACGGCGCGAACGCCGTTCGCGGATTCTACGCCCAACGGCGAGGTCGACATTTGTGAGCCCTTCCCCACCCCCGAAGGCTGGACCACCGCCGGTGTCCAAACCTGCCCTGGTGCTTCCGGATCACGTACCATCCGAGCGGCATGACCGAGAGCGTCACGCATGCGAAGCGCCTCGCCGAGGTGGGGGAGGGGGTGGTCGACCACCAGAGCCTCGAAACGGCGAGCCAGATGGCGCGGCCGAAGCAGATCTGGAGCGACGGCGCGACCGTTCCCGGCACCGGCGCCGACGCCGACTGGGACAGCGGGAGCTACGTCTACGACGGCGCTGGCAACATCACCGCCATGGGCAGCCAGAGCTTCACCTATGACAAGGTGAGCCGTCTGACCTTCGGCAACGTGGCCGGGTACGGGAGCGAGAGCTACACCTACGACCCCTACGGCAACCTCATCACCTCGGGCGGCACCAGCCTGCCCACCGCGACCGCGACCAACCGGCTCGAGCCGGCGACGACCGGGGCGGGGTACGACGCGGCGGGCAACCTGACCGCCCTTGGCCTGACGCCCAACGTCTACGCGTACACCTACGACCGCTTCAACCAGCTCGCCAGCGTGTCGGGGCCGGGGATCAACCGCAGCCAGGCGACCACCGCCGACGGCGAGCGCCTGTTCGTCCGCGACGGGACCACCTACCTGTTTACCCTGCGCGACCTCGGTGGCAACGTCATCCGGGAGCTCGAGTACACCGCTGCGGGCGGGTGGAAGTGGCGGCGGGACAACATCTACCGCGACAGCCTGCTGCTCGCCTCCGAGACCCGAGGTGAGGGCCTCAAGCACTACCACCTCGACCATCTGGGGTCGCCGCGGCTGGTCACCAACCGCACCGGGGAGAAGCTCACCCTGTTCGCCACCAGCCCGTTCGGCAAGGATTCGAGCGGCAGCGCCCAGGGCACGGAGCGGATGCGTTTCACGGTCCACGAGCGGGACCTCGGGTCGCTCACCAACGTCCTCGACGACATCGACTACATGCACGCGCGAAGCTACACGCCGAGGCTGGGGAGGTTCATGAGCGTCGATCCGGTGCGGGGCAAGGCCAGAACCCCTCAGAGCTTCAACCTCCATTCCTATGTACGTGACCGACCGATGACGTCCTTGGATCCAAACGGCATGCTCGCTTTCGTCGCTGCGGGCGGTGCGACAGCGGAGGATGTCGCAAAGGCCTACGAGGAGCAGGAGCGGCTGCGGAAGGAACTCAGCAAGGCGCTTGTGAAGGCGTACAAGGAGATCTTTGACGTTGACCTTGTTGCACTTTACACGGTCGGCCAAGGGCCAACAGTGACCTTGACATCAGACAGCGATCCAGATGTGAAGGGCATCAATGGCAGGTTCAAGCAGGGCGTCATCAAGCTGAACACGGATCGGAAGCTCTTCGACAGGGTCGACAAGGACGGGAACAGCCTCTTTGGAGCGACGCTCCTTCATGAGGTTGGCCACTGGGCACGCAAGAGCAGGTTTGGTTGGCAGTTCAGGCCGGTGCCGGTCTTCCCGGTCCCGGAGGGGTTGAGGAGTGGAGTGATGGATGGGCTAGCCCCTCGGCTGCCAGATTGGGTTAGACACGACGGACCCGAGGGAAATGACTCGGAGATTCTGCAGTACGGCAAGATCGTGACTCTGCAATGGGGTCTTTAGAACGCACCAGGACGTCGTGGTCGACGTCAAGGGGAGAGAACAGCATGCACAAGGTGACGAGGCGGCTGGTGCTTTCCGTCATCCCAGCGCTGGCGTTGTCAGCGTGTTTCGACGGAACGAACCACTTTGGTCCCGAGGAAGCAAGGCTTCGAGTGCGGAAGTGCGTGTACTCGGAAACCGCGTCGGGCACGTATGTCGGACTAGCCACCAGGTGGGGCTGGGAGACCTGGCGCGACGTGTTTCGTCGGCGCGACATGCTCATCGACAACGCTGTACTTCTCATGTGCACTCCGCAGAAGACAGATCCAGGTAGGCCAGCACGCAGCAAGTGCGTGGGGTACAGCTTCGCAGCAAGTTCAAGTCATGCTCGGCGCGGTGCACCCGTAGAAGGCGTTCTCCAAGGCGATCTGGGCTTGAGTCGGACGCGGATCAGCCTCGAACTCCGCTTTCTCCCGAGCCCTGACGAACCGCAGTACCCGGAGATGTACATGGAGATCCACTCAGTACCCGCTCGACTGGACAGAGAAGCGCTCGTCGACCTGTTCAAGGGCATCGACACCAAAGGCGAGCTGACGGTTACGTCCTGGATGAAGGAGTTGAGACGTTGAGGAGCGCGACCCGGCGCCGGCCCGTGTACGCCACCTATTCGGCGGGGTTCCTCACCGCCGCGGAGCCGTACTGCGCGACCGCGGACACGTACCATCCCAATGATGAGTACCTGGGATCATCTTCCCTTCATTGTGGCCGATAGGGTCGAGTTCGAGTCAGCGAGTAGCGGGGCGAGTGGCAACGTGAGGTGGGGCCTCACCGGAGCCCGCAAGCGAGACGAGGCATGACAAGGCGAAGGCAGCGGAAGCCAGGGGTTGGCGTGGTGGTTGGGATCAAGATCCCGGTGGCGGTGCTGCTCGTGGCGCTGCGCTCGGCGGAGCCGACGACGCAGGCGGCAGGGGACGGCGGCACAGGGGTCCTGGTTGCCACCCTGACTCGCACGCCCACAAGTACCGCCATGCGCACCCGCATTGCGGTACCTGGCCCGGCCTTCTCCACACTCTCGGTCTGGCCTGACAACAAGACCATGCCCCCAAGGAGAACCACGTGACGTATCCACCAAGGTCCCGAATCTGCCCCATCGTCGCGCTGCTCGGCATCGCGGCGCTCCTGACCGTGCCTGGCACGCTGTCAGCGGCCACCTGTGCCGCGCCCGTGCCGTATGACGACCTGGCGGGCCGCGAGATCTACTGCAGCTTCATGAAGGCGGTCGACGACGCCGGTGTCATGGACGCCTGTGGCGCTCGCTATTTCTGCCCGTACGAGCTGGTCTCCCGCGAGGACATGGAACTCTTCATCGAGCAGGGGCTCGAGGTCAAGTGGCCCGACCCCGGGCACACCATCGGCACCCCGACCGGCCGCTTCAGCGGCGACGTCCCGGTCACCTACGGCCTGGCGCCGTGGATCGAGCAGCTCGGCGCCGACCTCATCGCCTCCGGGTGCGAGACGACGCCCCCCCCCAGGTTCTGCCCGTACAACCTCGTGACACGGGCCGAGATGGCCGTGTTCATCTCGAAGGCGAAAATATGGTCCACCCCGGAGCAAATCGACCTGAGCGGAACCCTGCCGTCGGGCCAATCCTACGATTGCCACCCTGTGGAACAAGGGGGGCATAGTGCGTTCTCGGATGTGGATCCAGGGCACTGGAGCTGCAAGTACATCCACTACATGGCCGTGACTGGCGTGACCTCCGGGTGTGAGACCACGCCCGTCCTCAAGTTCTGCCCGAACGACCCCACCCCGCGCTGGCAGATGGCGGTCTTCGTGAGCCGGGCGT
>DAONEV010000076.1:0-14152 GCA_035403265.1 Thermoanaerobaculaceae bacterium
CAGCGGTCCATGCGGATCGAGCGCCGGAGGCCGAGGCGCCGAGGGGACGAGCACACTGGAAGTGGCCACTTCTCGGGGCGGCAGCAGCGGTCGTCGTGGCGGCGATCGGCGTCGGAGTCCTGAGGTCGCGACCCGTCCCAGGGGTTCATCCGACCCCCCAGACTCGGTCGGTGCCGACCGCGGTCGTACCGACCCCTCGCCCGGTCGTCGCCCAGAGTTCACTCGTCATCGTCGCGATACCCTGGGCGGAGGTCGTGTCGGTCAGTCGCGAGAATGGTGGCGTGATCGACCTGCCGGCCGTCCGCAGCACGCCCATGGTGCTGCCCTTGACGCCCGGACGGTACGTGGTGAACGTGCGGGACCCGGTATCGGGGACGCAGCGCTCCCAGAGCGTGGCGGTGGTGGGCACCGGGGCGACTCGCGTTGTCGTCGAGGTACGGGCGGTGCGCGCCGAGGATCTGCTCAAGCGGTTCGGGTGGTCCGGATGAAGCAGGCGCGAGTCCTCCTGGTCGCGGTCGTCGCCGCCTGGCTGGCACTGCCGGTCTGGGCGGACTACAAGCAGAAGTACAGCGATGGCATCAAGGCGCTCGAGACGAGAAACTGGGCCGACGCCGCGCGCCTACTGCGTGAGGCAGCCGCGGAGCAGCCGCAGGAAGGCGAGCGCATCAAGCTCTACGGGATGCGTTTCGAGATCTACCTGCCCCACTTCTATCTCGGGCAGGTGCTCGTCCAGACCAACGACTGTCCGGGGGCGCTCAAGGCCTTTGTCGTCTCCGAGGAGCAGGGCAAGGTGCAAGCCACCGATCAGTGGGGCGAGCTGCAGCGCCTTCGCGATCGATGCCAGAAGCAGTCGGCCGCCGCTACCTTGCCGAGCCGACCTCCGGTGTCCCCGACCCCGGACCTGGGCGGGCAAGTCCGGAGGGCGGAGGCCGAGCTGACCCGGGCCGGCGAAATCGAGAAGGCGGTGGCCGAGTTGCGCCGCACGGCCGCGCCGGTCTGGCAGGAGCAACCAGCGCTGGCGGCCCGTGCGAACGAGGCCACCAACCGGCTGGCGGGCGCCCGGAATGCCCTTCTGCGGGGTCGCAGCACGGGCTCGGCCGCCGAGATCGAAAGTGCGACCACTCAGGCCTCCGAGAGCGCGCGCGACCTGTCGCTCGTGAAAGACCAGGTCGGTGCACGCTGGAGCGAGCTGCAGGAGGCCGAAGCTCAGCGTCTAGGACAGCTCGCCGAGGCGGCGAAGCAGGAGGAGGCTCGGCGGCAGGCGTTGCAGCGAGAGGTCGCCGCGCTGTCCCAGGAAGCGGCGGCCCTGGCGGGAACCGTCGGGGCGGCCGCAGCTCGTTTGGAGGTTCAGCAGGCGCAGGCTGAGCTGGGGCAGGCGAGGTCACGGGCCGATGCTGTGACGGCGGCAGGCTCCGCCAGCGAGCTTCAGGCGCGGAACGCCGAGCTGCAGCGGGCGGTCAACCGGCTCCGGCAGGTGCTGGCCGCGACCCCACCCGCTCCCTCACCGCCTGCGGCGGCGGTCCCGACGGCGCCCCTGGCGGCACCGACGGCCGGCCAGGCGAGCGCCCCGCCGCCATTGAGGGAGGCATCCGAGGCATTCCTTGGGGCGGACTATCGCCGTGCCGTCGATCTGATCGATCGGGCGCCACTGACCGAGCCAAAGGCCGCCGCCGTGGCCTCGCTGCTGCGGGCTGCGGCGCACCACTCCCTGTACCTCGAATCGGGAAGCCGCGACGCCGCACTCCTGGAAGCCGCGCGTGGAGACATCCGTGCCTGCCGCCGTCTGGACGCCAGCGTGGCCCCCGACCTCGCCTTCTTCTCTCCGGCCTTCCTGGCGCTCTTCCAGGAATCGCGCTGAACCTCCGCGCCCGGACTCGAGGCGTCAGGGCCAAGGCTCAAGATTCCACACCCGACCTGAGGCCGCCAAGGTCGCAAGAGTCCACATATTACTCAACTCCCCCATCCCGGGTGGGTGGGGGAGCCTTGAGCCTATTTGAACCTGAGCACCGCGGAGATGGAGGCCGTCTTGACGGTGTCGGAGTGGTCATAGGCGATGTCGAGCTCGAACGGTGTGCCTACCACGAGACCGACGCCAGCCGTGTAATGGACCTGGTCGTCCCCGCCCCGGAAGTAGGCTCGCTCCTCGGGAAACTGGCCGTCGTAACGGATCTTGTGGTCAGGGTCGCGCCACGCACCCAGCCGCACCGGAACGATCACCTTGGATGACAGGAAGAGGTACTCGAAGCCGATGTGGAGCTCGTTGCCGTCGTCGACCACGTACTTGTCGACGTCGATGGCCGGGTTGCCGAACGCGTCCTTCATGTCGTCCGTGAGCTGGGAGTAGCGGACGCGGTCGTACTCGAGGCTGAGGGTGGCGCGGTCCGCGAGACGGTAGGCGAAGCCAGCCCCGAGAACATCCGGGACATGCAGCGACGTCTTCACGACCTCGGTTGCACCGACGGGACTGACCCGGAAGGCCGAGGACGTGCAGTCGAACTTCGGACCCTGGCGATAGACGGCGCCGATGCTGAGCGAGTCTGTGGCCCGGAAGAGGAAGCCGAGGTTGACGCCGAAGGAGGTGTCATCGCCTTTCTGGGCGATGTAGTTGCGGACGTTCCCGGGAGAATAGTCGGGAACGCCGAAGCGGCCGCCCGGGCCGAAGGGGTCGGTGCCGGAGGTGTTGTAGCGGCGCGTGATCGAGTCGAAGCCCAGGTCGTAATAGGAGACCCCGAGCCCGAGAGAGAAGTACTCCGAGACGCGAAGAGCACCCGAGACACCGAAGTTGACGATGTCCAGCTTCATCGATGCGGTGAGCGGGAAGTAGCGTCCGGGGTTGGTCTGGACACTCCCGGTGTCGTAGAAGATGCCCTGGTCGGCAAAGGAGGCACGGAAGCGGGCCAGCTCCTGTCGGTAGACGGCGACGGCCCACTTGCCCCGCGGGTAGACCATGGAGACGAACGAGAGCCCGCTCGCGCTCTTGCTGCTCTCGCCCAGGACGACGCCGCCAATGCAGTCGCCGACTCCGTTCGCGCAGTTGGCGCCGCCGGTGGCCACGCCCGAAGCGTTGCCGCGGTCCACGAAGGTCGTTGTGTAGTCCCAGCTACGCACCTCGAAGGCCACTTCCGGCAGTGAGAGGTTCGTGAGCCCTGCAGGGTTGGTGAAGGCCGCCGTGGCGTCGTCCGCGAGGGCGACGAAGGCGCCGCCGAAGGCCAGGCTGCGGGCACCCGGGCTGGAGAAGTTGAACTGGATGCCTGCGTTGACCTTGTCGTTGGTCTGCCCCAGCGCTCCTGCCGCCCAGATCATGACACCTGACGCCATCACGACCATACTTGCCCGTCGCAGACTGCACATGGTCCCGCCCTCCTTTTTCGCTGCCTCGATTATCCTCCAAGATCGCGGGCCTCACAACTTCGAACCGGCAGGCGCCGCCGACCTTTGACAGGCAGGCGTCCGAGAGGCGAGATTGGATGGCGGGTCGTATACTGCGGCCACGTCGGAGGCATGCATGCGGACTCGAACCCGATGGCGGGAGGGCGGGCTGGCGACTCTCCTCGGGCTGGTCGCTGTTCTCGGTCTGGCCCGCAGCGGCGGCCCCGTGGGGAAGCAGGGGATTCCGCTGCCAGCGCGCTTGGTGGCAACGACGTCGAGCTCGACCGTTGACCAGCCTCTGGACGACCCTGGGCTGACCTCGTTCTTCCATCCCTCCGCCGAGTACACGCCAGGGGTTGCCGTGACGGTCGGACTGCAGGCCACGCAGTTTGCCCTCGGGCGGACCGTGAGGATCGAGGATCGTTTCCCGACCGGGTGGGCGATCACCAACATCAGCCACTCCGGGACCCTGGCAAGCGGCAAGGTCATGTGGGAGATGCCACTCTCTGCCGGGGACAGCGTCACCGTGACCTACACGGCGACGGCTCCGGCCGGCACGACTGGCGCCCAGTGGTTCCGCGCCAGTGCCGTGTTCGAAAGCGACACGGGAAGTCAGCCCGCGAATGCGGATCGCCCCATTCTCCGGGCGGGATCCGCATGCGCCATCGACTGTGGCGCAACGGCCAGCACGGGCACGGGCTCAGCCCCGCTCATCGTGCAGTTCAACGCCAGCGCGAGCCCCTATGACTGCTTGGGGAGCGTCTCGTATGATTGGGACTTCGGCGACGGGACGGCCCACTCGACGCTCAAGTCCCCGTCTCACACCTACACGGCTGCCGGAACCTACACCTGGAAGATGACGGCCAGCATCGAGGGATTGACCTGCGAGAAGAGTGGGATCGTGGTCGTGTCGGTTTGCACCCTTTCGTGCGTGGCGTCGGTGACGCCGGCAAGTGGGGGCACGCCTCTGGCGGTCAAGTTCCAGGCGAGCGCGACGACCAGCAACTGCAGTGGCGGCACCTCCTTCGACTGGGATTTCGGTGATGGTAGCCCCCATTCGGCGCTCCAGACCGCGTCCCACACCTTCAGCACGGCCGGGACCTTCACCTGGAAGCTGACCGTCACGGCCAGTGGGAAGACCTGCACGAGGACGGGGAAGATCACGGTGCAGCAGTGCTCTCTGACCTGCACCGCCACGGCCTCGGCGATGGCCGGCCGCCCGCCTCTCGTGGTGAGCTTCAGCAGCACGGCAAGCCCCGGGACATGTTCGGGATCCGTCACCATCGACTGGGATTTCGGCGACGGCACCTCCCACGGCTCGACCGCCTCTGTGTCCCACACGTACAGCGCGGAGGGGGTGTACCCCTGGAAGCTGACCACCACGGTGGGGGGAGTGACCTGCCAGAAATCCGGCCGGGTAATGGTCTCCAGTGCGCTACCGATCACCTCGTCCTGGGCGCGAACCTATCTGATCGCGGATGCGGCCCATACGGCCGGGGACCTCGGAACCAACTGGGTCTCCGACCTGGTCCTGCACAATCCCGGCAGCGTCAGCGCAACGGCGACGCTCTTCTACCTCGAAAAGGACGCCGACAACAGCTCCGCTCTCGGGTGGACGGTGGCTGTGCCGGCCGGGCAGTCTCTGAAGCTGCCCGACGTGGTGGAGGGGACCTTTGCACGACCGTCCAGCTCTGGCGCGATCCTGGTTGGAGCCAGCCGCGAGCTGATCATCACCTCGCGCACTTTCAATGATGCCTCGAGCGGAACCTACGGGCAGTACATCGAAGGGTATCCATCGACCCGGGCCATCACGAAAAGCGAACCGGTCCGCCTGCTCCAGCTCACCCGCAACGCTGACTTCCGGACCAACATCGGTTTCGCCAGCGCCATCGGCAGCAGCCTGAACGTCAAGCTGGACCTGTATCGCGCCGATGGCAGCTTGCTGGGCCGTCGCACCCAGACGCTGCTGCCGTTCGGCTTCACCCAGCTCAACGATGTCCTCAAGTCCTACGGTACCAATCTCGACGATGCCTTTGCCATCGTGCAGTCGGCCCAGGAAGGCGCCGCGTACTTCACCTATGCGTCGGTGATCGACAATCGGACCGGCGACCCGGTGCAGGTTGTCCCGGTCGGTCGCGGCCTCCAGTCTCTGGCGGCGCCCGCCGAGGTCGCGCAGGGCGAAATGCCGGCGGAGGTGGCGCCCGACGATGCGGCCGAGGTCGAGAACGGTGAGCATGTGGCGGCGATCTCGAGCGTGAAGCTCCAGGCAGCCGGCGCCAACAACCTCGGTCAGCTCGGGTTCGCCGACAAGCCCAGGCAGCGGCTGGTGCCGGCCCAGATCCCCGGGCTGCAGGACGTGGCTCAGGTTTCGGCCGGAACCAGCCATACCCTGGTCCGCAAGAGCGACCGGTCGATCTGGGTGTTCGGCGGAAACAGCGTGGCGCAGCTCGGGGACTCGACTCTCACCCACCACTCGAGTCCGCTCCGTCTCGACGTGCTCTCCGACGTCGGATTCGTCGACGCTGGCTCGGATCACAGCATGGCGGTGCGGGTCGTCGACGGGTCGGTCTGGGAGTGGGGGTTCGGGATTTCCAGCCCGCAGCAGGTTCCGGGCCTCAATGCCGTGACCCAGGCGCTCGGGAGGAACCACCGGGTCGTCCTGCGCTCCAACAACACCGTGTGGGTCTGGGGCAACAACTCCGCCGGCCAGCTCGGCATCGGCAACACGACCGGGCAGTCGGCCCCGGTCCTGGTGACCGGCGTCGGCAGTGTCAAGCAGGTCGCGATCGGAAACTGGCACACGATGGCTCTCACCCTGGACGGCAAGGTCTATGTCTGGGGCCTCAACTCCAGTGGACAGGTCGGAGACGGGACCACCCAGAACCGGAGCTGGCCCGTGCCCGTCGCCGGGCTGCCGACCATCGTCGCCATTGCCGCCGGCGGTTGGTCGAGCTATGCCGTCGGGAGCGACGGGAAGCTCTACGCCTGGGGCATGAATGAGGACGGCGAGCTCGGTGACGGCACCACGACCTCGCGCCCGCGGCCGGTGCAGGTGAGCGGGTTGGCCGGGGTCGCGGAGGTCGCGGCGGGCGACATGCACGCGCTGGCCCGAAAAACCGACGGCTCGGTGCTCGCGTGGGGATATGGCGAGGACGGACAGATCGGGGACGGCGGCTCGGTGATGCGGTTGACGCCGACTCGGGCGCAGGGGGTCGTCGGTGCGACCAGGATCTCTGCCGGCGCCAGGAATAGCTTCGCGATCGTCGCGGGCGGGAAAGTCATGGCCTGGGGGTCCGACGACTACGGGCAGTTGGGTCTCGGGCGGACGGTCTACTCGGCAACACCAGTGGACGTGGTGGGAGTCGGCGCCGTCGTCGGGGCGGCCGCGGGTGGCGGGCACAGCCTGGCCGTCCGGAACGACGGGGTCGTCTTGAGCTGGGGTCTCAACAACTCGGGACAGCTCGGGTACAACACCGGCAACTCGGTGCGTGACCAGCCAACCGCGGTTCCGGATCTGCAGGATGTCGTGGAGGTGTCGGCAGGCTATGCGTTCAGCCTTGCATTGACCGTCTCGGGGGAGGTCTGGAGCTGGGGCGACAACAGCTTCGGCCAGCTCGGGGCGGGGTCGGAGACCTACAGGGTGAAGCCCTCGAAGGTGCCCGGCCTGCCCAGGATCTCTTCCATCGCGGCGGGTGGGTTCCATGCGCTGGTGGTCACTCCTGCGGGCAAGGTGTGGGCCTGGGGGTACAACGGTTCCGGAGAGGTCGGGAACGGGAGCACCAGCGTGCAGCCGGTCCCGGTCGAGTTGACAGGGATCAGCGGGGTCGTGGCCGTCTCGGCTGGCGCCTACCACAGCCTCGCGGTCACCAGTGACCACAGCCTGTGGGTCTGGGGCGACAACTACTACTACCAGCTCGGAGACGGCGCGCACGCGGACCGTACCAGGCCCTACAAGCTCACGAGCATGACCGACGTCTCGGGGGTCGCCGCAGGTTGGCTGCACTCGATGGCCGTGAAGACCGACAAGTCGCTCTGGAGCTGGGGCACCAACCGCATGGGCCAGCTCGGTCTCGGCACCAGCCTGACGGCGATCAGCACCCCCACGAGGGTTGTCGGGATCGGCGCTGTCGATGCGGTGGCCATCGGCTCGGAGCACAGCATCGCGCTGCAGGGCCCGGCCGGGATCAGCACCTGGGGACGCAACTGGCTTGGGCAGCTCGGCGATGGCACCACCACCAACCGCTGGGTGCCGAACAGCCTCTACTACCTCAACCAGGTGTTCGCGGCGAGCGGCGGCTTCGAGCACACACTCCTGCTCTCGGGAACGGCGCCATGTTGGCTGAGCTGCGCGGCCACCGCCTCGGCTACCTCGGGCAACGTGCCGCTGGCCGTGACCTTCGGCTCCACGGCCCAGGTGGTGGGCTGCAACGAGACCGCCACCTACGAGTGGGACTTCGGCGACCGGAGCAGCTCGAGCTCCGCGCCAAACCCGAGCCACACCTACGTGGCCGAGGGGGTCTATACCTGGAAGGTGACCGTACGGGCCGGCACGGCCACCTGCTCCCGGAGCGGGGAAGTCGCGGTGGCGGGAGGGAGCTGCACTGCACCGGTGGCTCCGCTGCTGCGGGGACCCACCGAGGCGAGCGCAGGCGCCGACTACACGATGGGATGGTCGAGCACCAGCCCGGACAACAACTACGAGCTCCAGGAAGCGACCACCTCGTCATTCGGAGACGCGCAGACCTACCCCGTGGCCGCCAGCAGCCGCAGCTTCTTGCACTCTGGCGGCGCGGCAGCGATGACCTTCTTCTACCGTGTCCGGGCGGTGGACTCATGCGAGTCCAGGACCCTGACCTCGGAGTGGTCCGCGCCGGGGCAGGTGAGGGTCAAGGCGGAGGTGGGCCAGACGCTCTACGTGCTTGCGGCGGCTCATTCGACGGGCTCGGAGAACACCAACTGGCACACCGATCTGGAGCTTCACAACCCGACGGCCGGGCAGGCCTCGATCCGGATCGAGCTCCTCAAGCGCGACGCCGACAACGCCTCGCCCCAGAGTGTGACGCGACTCCTCGCGGCCGGACAGAGCGAGCGCTTCCTCGACGTCGTGCAGGGACTGTTCAACTTCCAGGGTGCAGGAACGCTGCGAATCGTGCCCACGGTGGGGCGGGTCATGGCCACCAGCCGAACCTTCAACGACCAGCCCTCCGGTACATTCGGCCAGTTCATTCCGGCTGCCGGTACCGTGGAGGCCGTCCCGTTTGGCCAGTCCGCCCGCCTCTCCCAGATCGCCCAGACCGCGAGCACCTCCGGGGGGTTCCGGACCAACATAGGCTTCGTGAACGCCACTCCGCGCCCCCTCACGCTGACCGTGGCGCTCTATCGAGCCGACGGGAGCTCACTTGGATCACCGTCGTGGCAGCTCAAGCCGTATGAGTTCAAGCAGATAGACAAGATCATCACGAGAGTGACCACAGCCGACATCACGGATGGGTACGCGGTGTTGAGCACCCCGACGGTGGGCGGCTCCTTCCTGGCCTACGCGTCAGTAATCGACAACCGGTCAGGGGACCCGGTCTACGTTCCGGCGCGTGTTGTTGCCCAGGGAACCTCCGGCCGCGAGGAGCTGACCCTCTGGCTGCCGGGGTCCGTTCCCCTGGTGCTCGTTCGGATCCCGGCGGGGAGCTTCGCCATGGGCTCGCCGTCGACTGACCCGTCAGGTGAGGCGACTGAGCAACCTCAGCACAGTGTGACCCTGTCGAAGGACTTGTTCGTGGGGAAGCTCGAGGTGACCCAGGGGCAGTGGCAGGCAGTCATGGGCAGCCTTCCCAGGCAGGACTGCGGCGCGGGCGAGTCCCGCCCCGTCTGCCAGGTCACGTGGCAGGCGATCTCCGGCATAGGAGGCTTCCTCGACCTCCTCAGAAGCCACCTGCAGAGCACGGGCCAGCTCGGGGCAGAAGGCATCCGGCTCCTGACCGAGGCCGAGTGGGAGTACGCCGCCCGGGCGGGCACGGCGACGCGGTTCTCCTTTGGGGATGCTCTCGACTGCGGGACGAGCTGCGAAGCCTGTACGTCCGCTACCGGCTACATCTGGTGGTGCGGGAACAACTCACCGGACGGTTCGAAGGAGGCCGGCTTGAAGCGTCCAAATGGATTTGGCCTCTTCGACATGCAGGGGAATCTGTGGGAGTGGGTGAGCGACTGGTGGGGACCCTACTCCGAGACCGCTCAGACCGATCCGAAGGGGCCGGCCAACGGCTCCGCACGGGTCTTCCGCGGTGGACGGTGGAGCAACGTGCTGCGCTACTGTCGGGTGGCCAAGCGTCAGTCCGCCACCCCTACGACCGCTCAGGCCGCCGTGGGCTTCCGGCTGGCTGGGGGCGCATGAAGGCGACGAGGTCACGTCCCTGATATGGTGGGTGTGCCGGATCGCAGCGTGATCACCCAGATCTCCCCGGGACGCCACAGACGCATGCGGGGTCCCCAGGTCCCGGTGCCGCGAGATACCAGGAGCTGCATCGGACCGATCCGGTACGGCCCGCCGATCAGGCGATACTGCAGGCGGACGAGATAGCCGAACGGCCAGATCTGGCCGTCGTGGGTGTGGCCCGAAAGCATCAGGCCGACGCCCATCTCGGCGGCCCGGTCGGTCTGCCAGGGCGTGTGCGAAAGCAGGATCGTGGCGCCGGCCGGCCGGCCTGACAAGGCGGCGCTCAGCCCGTCGTCTCGGAGCCCGAACTGCCGCCGTGCCGTGAGGTCATCGATGCCTGCCAGCACGAGGCCTGGCCGGACCTCGACATGACGGTCTCTGAGGACCCCGAAGCCGGAGTCCTGGAGGAGCTTGACCGAGCGGTCTAGTCCGGCGTAGAACTCGTGGTTTCCGGTCACGGCGAAGACCCCGAGGGGTGCCCGCAGACGGCGCAAGGTCGGGAGCATGACCTCGACATGGGCGCTGTCAGAGTCGACCAGGTCACCGGTCACCAGAACCAGGTCTGGATGGATCTTGGCCACCGTTTCGACGATGCGGCCGAGCCACCCTTCCCCCAGCAACGGCCCCAGGTGGACGTCCGAGAGCTGAACCACTCGCAGCCCGTCAGCGTCAGCAGGCAGCCCGGCCAGCCGGACCTCGAGCTCCCGCACGACAGGCGCCCGCACTCCTTGCGTGATGCCAAACAGGCTCAGGAGGAGGGCCACCCCTGCGGCGGCGGCTCGCATGGCAGGGAGGCGCGGCCCACCCCAGGTACCGAAGCCGGTCAGGAGGTCAAGGGCGAGGAGCGAAACCAGGAGCAGGAACACGACTCCCATCCATGTGGCGCCGGCCAGCTCCAGAATGTACGACACCGATGGCAAACCCAGTCGGTCGAACACGCGCCCGAGAGGATAGGACGCCCACATCACCGAGAGAGCGACGACGAAGAGGAGATGCGCGTGGGGAGCGGCGAGCGCCGGTAGGCGCCACAATCGGTGCGCCACGTACACGTGCATGAGTCCCCAGATGGTCAGGATGATGCTCATGAAAAGGGCCATTCGGGCGGTCTCGCTCATCGGCGTACCTTAACCCATTCCCCCGCGTTCACCTTCCCGCCCGCTGCCCTCGGAGCTCAGGTCCCACTGACCAGCCTGGAAGGAGGTGGAGCTGAGGCTTGACGCCGGGCGGCGGCGCGGGGGAAGGGTGGTGTTACCATTGGCTGCCCGCGCTGGCGGGCCGGAGGTCGATTCATGGTACTAGTGCTCGCGATGCCTCTCCTGCTTGCCCCAGCAGCCACCGCCCCGGCGACTCCCAAGATTCTCGCGCCGCAGGCCAATGTCTCGGCGGCCGCGGTTCCGCACCCGTTTTCCGTGCACGACATGCTCGCCATGGACCGCATCACGGATCCGCGGGTCTCCCCGGATGGCAGGCGCATCGTGTTCTCGCTGAGGATCACCGACCTGGCGGCCAACAAGGGTCGCAACGACATCTGGGCCTGTACAGCCGACGGCGGCGAGCTGCGCTCCCTCACCGGCAGCAAGGGCGGCAACTCGCAGCCCCGCTGGTCGCCCGACGGCAAGACCATCTACTTCCTGTCCTCCCGCCCGGACAGTCAGCAGGTGTGGCGGATGCCGGCGGCTGGAGGCGAGCCCACCCAGGTGACGAGCCTGCCCCTCGACGTGGACAACCTGGAGGTCAGCCCCGCCGGTGACGCCCTGGTCTTTTCCATGGCCGTCCTTCCGGGCCTCTCGCCAGCCGAGACCAGGGCCGAGATGGAGCGCCGCAAGCAGGTCCCGGCCTCGGGGACGGTCTACGACAGCCTCTTCGTCCGCCACTGGGACACCTGGAAGGACGGGACGCGCAACCACCTCTTCGCCTACAGGTTGAGCACCGGCAAAGCGGTGGACCTGATGCTGAAGATGGACGCCGATTGCCCCTCGGTCCCGTTTGGCGGCTCAGAGGAGGTCGGTTTCATGCCGGATGGCACGAACCTGGTCTTCTCGGCCAGGACCGCTGGCCGCGAGGAGGCGTGGTCGACCAACTTCGACCTCTTCCAGGTGCCGACAGACGGCTCTGCCGACCCGCGACCGCTCGTCACCAGACCGGCATGGGACACGCAGCCGCGCTTCTCGCCGGATCGCAAGAGCCTGGCGTACCTGGCGATGAGCCGCCCTGGCTACGAGGCGGACCGCTATGAGGTGGTCATTCGCGACCTCGCCACCGGCACCGAGCGGCAGCACACGCTGCGCGCCGACACCACGGCGGCCGGGGATCGCTCTCCCTCCGAACTCGTGTGGTCGGCCGACGGGAAGGAGATCTACTGCACGGCCGATCACCTTGGACAGCACTCGCTGTTTGCGATGGACCCGAAGACGGGCCTCAGCCGCATCGTGGTCGAGAAGGGGTCGATCGCCAGCCCGCAGCCGCTGCCCGACGGCCGCGTGCTGTACCTGTCGAACTCGCTGGCCGGTCCCAACGAGATCTACCTGGCGAGCCGCGATGGCAAGGCAGTGGAGCAGATCACGCAGATCAACGCTGGCCGGGTGGCGGCGGCCCGGATGGGCAAGGCCGAGCAGGTCCGCTTCACGGGTGCCAAGGGCGACCCGGTCTACGGGTACCTGGTGTACCCGGCGAGCTTCGACCCCAACAAGAAGTACCCGGTGGCCTTCATCATTCATGGCGGACCCCAGGGCTCGATGGGCAACGACTTCCACTACCGCTGGAATCCCCAGGCCTACGCTGGCGCCGGGTACGCCGCCCTGATGTTCGACTTCCACGGCTCGACCGGCTATGGTCAGGCGTTCACCGATGCCATCAACGGCGACTGGGGCGGGGCCCCTTATGAGGACCTCATGAAGGGCCTCGACTTTGCGCTGCAGAAGTACCCGTTCCTGGACGGCGCGCGGGTTGGCGCCCTGGGAGCGTCGTACGGCGGCTACATGATCAACTGGATTGCCGGTCAAACCGACCGCTTCAAGGCGCTGGTTTGCCACGACGGCAACCTGGACGAGCGCTTCGCCTACTTCGACACCGAGGAGCTGTGGTTCCCCGAGTGGGAGCACGGCGGGACGCCGTGGGCGGCGACGGCGGAGTACGGCAAGCACAACCCCATCGACTACGTGAAGAACTGGAAGACCCCGATGCTGGTAGTCCACGGCCAGAAGGACTTCCGGATTCCTTACACTCAGGGCCTCTCGACCTTCACGGCGCTGCAGCGCAAGGGCGTTCCGTCCAAGCTCCTGGTCTTCCCGGACGAGAACCACTGGGTCCTCAAACCGGCCAACTCGATCCAGTGGCACGAGACCGTGCTGGCGTGGCTCGACCAGTGGGTCAAGTAGCGTCCTTTCGGGAGCGGGCACTGGCGCCTACCCGGCCACGCCGGGCCAGGGGAGAGGCGGGGATCGCGTGAGCGGGCCGCGCGGGCTGGTCGTGCTGGCGGACGGGATCCAGAGCGCTTTTGCGGCCGGAGCCGCCGCCAGCCTGGCCCGGGCTGGCGCCGTCTGGTCAGAGGCGATGGGTGCCGGCCTCGGTGCTCAGGTCGCGGCCCTGGCGCTCCTCGGTGAGGCCGAGGAGGCCGGTCGCCGGTGGAAGCGCCAGGGAGAGCTCGGGTGCCTGTTGTTGACGCCGGTCATGGCGACGGCGCGGCGCCGGCTTGGGGACGCCGCCGTGACAGCGCTCCCGGATGCCTGGCGGATTCCCGGCTGGCTCGACGAAGGCGTGCTGGGAGAGCATCTCGCGCCGGAGGCCGCGGCCCTGCCGGCCAGGCTCCAGCGGCTCGGGAAGCACCTTCAGGTGGTGATCCTGAACCTCACCGCGGGCACCTCGCAGGCGGTTCCCCTGGAGAACGCCGACGCGGCCCGCGCTGCCCACATTCTCGACGCTGCAGCACGCTTCCCGGGGGGATGGGGACCGGCGTCGTCGCTCTCAGGCACCTCGCCCGAGCTGCTTTGGGGCGGGATTGCGGCCGTTGCATCCGGCACCTTGCCCGGGGCGGGAAAGTGGGACCTCGTGTGTGGATTCCCCGTGCCGCCGCTGCCCAGACCCGGGCTCTCCACCTCGATCTGGGAGACCATCCAGCGACGGGACGAGCAGCAGGTCGGAAGCCTCGTCACCGACTGGGTTCGCGCCGCAGCCACAGGGTGCCGGGTGGTCGCCCCGACCGAAGCCGACCTGCGCTCGGTCTCGGGTAGGCCGGACACCGAGCTGGCGGTTGAGTACCCGCTTCCCTGGGAACGCAACGGGGAGCTGTGCAGTCTGCTCGTTCGTATGGGCGAGGCGGCTGCCGCCCGTGCTCTCGTCACCCGCTCGGACTGAGTC
>DAONEV010000077.1:0-14121 GCA_035403265.1 Thermoanaerobaculaceae bacterium
TCGTCAAGATCGCCGCCGAGACGCTGTGCACACGCATGGAAGACGTGTCGGTGACGACGGCCGACACCGACGTCACGCCCTTCGACACCGGCGCCTACGCCTCGTCGGGCACCTTCTTCTCGGGTGGTGCGGCGCGCAACGCGGCCCTCGAGATGAAACGCCTGCTCCTGCGCGAGGCTGCCGAGATGATGGGCGAGCCCGAGGAGAACCTCCGCCTCGAGTTCCCTTCTCGAGTGGCGAGTCGATCGGGTTGCTTCGTGACCTACGAGCAGATCGCGCGTCGCACCCAGAGCGGCACTGGGCGAGGCCAGCTCACGGCCTCGGCAAGCTTCACCACCGACAAGGGATCCTTCCCCTACGGCGCCCACTTCTGCGAGGTGGCCGTCGACACACGCACCGGCAAGGTGAAGCTGCGCAAGTACTACGCTCTGCAGGACGCCGGCACGCCGATCAACCCGGAGCTGGCCCTGGGCCAGATGTACGGCGCCGCACTCAAGACCATCGGCCACTCGCTGTACGAGGAGATGGTGCTCGATCCCGAGGGCCGCTGCACCAACGCCAACTTCATCGACTACAAGGTGCCACAGATCGGGGACTTGCCCGACGACTTCCAGGCCATCCTGGTCGAAACGGACGACCCCTTCGGCCCGTTCGGCGCCAAGTCCATCTCGGAGGTTTCGTGCAACGGTGCGGCGCCGTGCATCGCGGCCGCCATCCATGATGCCGTGGGCGTCTGGATCCGGACGTGGCCATTCACACCCGAGAAGGTGCTCAAGGCGCTCGGGAAGCTGGCGGACTGAGCTCGCCGTAACGGCGCGACCTGAGGATCGACATGGACAACTCCCCCACTCTCGTTTGCCGCGCACGTTTCCTGCTGCCCCTGGCCGAGCCCGACCGCGGGCGCCGCATCAAGGACGGCTATGTGCTGTCCCGAGGCGACTCCATTCTGGAAACCGGCCCGTACAGCGCGGAGGTCGGCCGTCGCCTGCTCGAGACCTGGGGGAGCGAGCTCTCCATCCTCCACACCCGAAGGGAAGTCCTCTCGGCAGATGCCATTCCCCTGCAGGACGTCATCCTGCTGCCCGCCTTCGTGAAGGCCCACGGACATGACCACGAGCAGCCGATCATCGGCATCGCCAAAGACGAGCCGCTGACGGCGTGGCTGGACCACGCGGTCAACCCCTACACGGGGTTCATCAACGCCAAGCGCACCGAGCTCACCGGGAAACTGGGGTGCACGCCGCAGCTCGTGACCTACCTGATGGCCCGGGTCTGCGACATCCATTACGGCATCACCACCTCGATGGTGCACCACTGCAACCACAACAAGTACCACTGCGAGGACATCGCCCGCGCCAACGAGGCCGCGGGGACGACGATGATCGTCGCGATCGGTGGTCAGGACCGCTTCTACACCCCGGAGCTCCTCGACAGGCCGGAAGACGCGCTGCGCAGACTCGAAGCCGCCCTCACAATCCAGGCAGGCTGCTCAAGGACGCGCTTCGTGCCCGGTCCGGACCAGGACTTCTCCAACTCCCGCGCTGTCCTCGTCCCGCAGAAGGCCTGGGCCCGGGCACATGGCACGCTCTTCCACATCCACAGCTCCGAGGAGCCGAAGACCACGCGCTGGTTCACGGAGGCGATCGAGCCGGGCTTGACGCCGGTGGAGTACTTCGCCGAGATCGGGCTCCTCGATGAAGGAACGGTCCTCGCGCACCAGGTCAACTGCGGGCCACGGGACGTCGAGATCCTCGCGCGCACCGGCACCGCGGTCGTGCACAACCCGCTCGCCAACACCATCCTCGGGTCGGGCATGCCACCCGTGATGGAGATGCTGGCTGCCGGTATTCCAGTCGCCATCTCCACCGACGGGTCCGGATCGGCGGACAACCAGGACATCATCGCCGCGGCGCGCCTCGCGGCCCAGTACCAGAAGGCCATCCATCAGGACGCCACCTTGTTGCCCTCGCAGAAGCTGCTCGAGATGATCACGGTCGAGCCCAACCGGATCCTCCGCGCCAATCAGGGGGAGCTCGCGCCCGGACGCCAGGCGGACTTCATCCTCGTCGACCTGGCCCGGCCCAACCTGGTGCCGACGAGACTCGACAACCTCGTCGAGAACCTCATCTGGGCGGCGGACGGCTCCGAGGTCGACACGGTCGTGGCACGAGGCCGCCTGCTCAAGCACGACGGCGTGGTGCTGCCGTTTCTTGACGGCACCACGCCTGCAAGTGTCATGTCCCGGGTGCAGTCTCTGTCGGAATGGTTCGTGGAGTACCGCGAGGCTGCTCCGGTCCTCTCCGGAACGGGGGCGAACCGCTAGCGTGGGACGGGTCTCGGCCATCGTGCTGGCAGCCGGTTTCTCCCGCCGCATGGGAATCGACAAGCTGTCCTTGCCGTGGGGAGATGGCACGGTACTGGACGCCGCGCTGCGGCCGTTCCTCGCGCTCCCCGAAATCGACGAGGTGATCGTCGTCGTCCGCCTTGGCCCGGCGCCTGGGCTGGCCCCGAGCAGAGCCACCGTGCTGGTCAACGAGAGCGCTGACGAGGGAATGGGCAGCTCGCTTCGGGCTGGCGTCCGAGGCGCGAATCCAGAAGCCGAAGCGTACATCCTGGCACTGGGTGACATGCCCCTGCTGGGATCCGATCTGGTTGCGCACCTGCTCGCCACCTGGCGGTCGAGCGGCAAGGGGATTCTGGTGCCGGTGTATCGAGCGAGCCGGGATTTCCTCCCAGCAAGCCCGTGGGGTACGGGAGGGCGTTGCGCGTGCCCCTCCGCGTCAATTGACGGCCGGCGTGGGCATCCCGTGGTGATCGCAGGGAGGTACCGCGACGCCCTCCTTGCCTCGTCCGGGGACGTGGGCGCGCGGCGTCTGCTGGCCGATAACGAGTGGGATATCGAGCCCTGCGAGGTCACGGACCCGGCGGTCGTCACCGACATCGACACGTGCGAGGGCTACCAGAAACTGGCGGCGAACAGAGGCACACGATGAGGAGCCTGAACGTCCTGGTCCGGGGCGCGGGAGAGCACGCGTCGGCCACGGCTCACCGCCTGTTCCGCTGCGGGCTGCGGGTGGTCATGACCGAGGTGCAGCACCCGACCGCGGTCCGACGTGCGGTGTCTTTCTGTACCGCGGTCTTTGACGGGACATGCGCCGTGGAGGATGTGCCAGGCCGTCTGTGGAACCTCGTCGAATGGGAGGAGCTGGGGCGCCGTGACCTGGACCACGTGCCGGTCTTCGTGGACCCTGAGGGTCGCCTGGTGGAGGGCTGGAGGCCCGACGTCATCGTCGATGCGCGGATCCTCAAGCGTAACGACGGCAACTCCCTGGAGCAGGCTCCGCTCGTCATCGGGCTTGGCCCTGGCCTGTTGGCCGGGCAGGATGTCCACCTCGTCATCGAGACCCTCCGCGGCCACGACCTGGGCCGTATCATCCGCTCCGGGTATGGTGCTGCCGACACGGGCGTCCCGGGGCCGATCGCCGGTCACACCGCCGAGCGCGTGCTGCGTGCGCCCTGCGCGGGCACCCTCGAGACCCGGCTGGAGATTGGACAACTCGTCCACGCGGGCGACGTGGTGTGCACCGTCGCTGGGCAGCCCGTCCAGGCCACGATATCCGGCATGCTCAGGGGTGTCGTCCATGGTGGCATCGAGGTTCCCGCCAATCTCAAGGTCGGGGACGTGGACCCCCGCGGCGAGCCGGCCTTTTGCTTCACCATTTCTGACAAGGCCCGGACCATCGCCGGTTCGGTCCTCGAAGCGATCCTGAGCCGATTTCCTCCACGTTGGCCATGAAGCAGAGCGACGAGCTGATCGCGGCGTTCGACCTTCGACGCTACCGCTTCATCCACCTGATCGGCGGTGGCGGCAAGACGACCATCATGCTCGCCATGGCCCGGGCGCTGTCCGAGCGGGGCAAGCGCGTCATCGCCACGACGAGCACGCGAGTTCGGAGGAGCGAAGGAGAGGCGCTCGGCAAGCCACTGCTCGTCCCGGACGTGGGAGAGCTCGCGGAGAAAGCGCGAGCCGCGCTCGCGAGGCGCAACCCGATCGTCCTGGCCCGCATGGTCGAAGGCGAGAAGCTGCTGGGCTTCCCGGCCGAAGCCCTCGAACATCTCTCCGCGGAAGGAGTTGCCGACACCTTGATCGTCGAGGCGGACGGGGCGGCGGGCCGCCCCCTCAAGGCTCATGCACCCTGGGAGCCGGTCATCGCCTCCTCGGCCGACCTGGTCATCATCGTGCTGGGCGCCTGGTGCCTGGGGCAGCCTCTGGACGAGAAGACCGTGCATCGAGCCGAGCGCTTCGCCGAGCGGGTGAGATGCCCGCTGGGGACGCCCCTCACCGCGGAGCATGTGGTGGCCATCCTCTTTCACGAAGATGGGTACCTCAGGAGCGTGCCTAGCAAGGCGGATGTGATGGTGGGGATCACGTCGCGAGCGGACAATGACGGCGGCCTGGCGCGGCAGGTCGCGGCTGCGGACGTGAACAGGCGTCTGAAGCGGGTCGTGCGGTGGGAGTCAGTCGTCGACATGAGAGAGAGCTGCCTTGCGAGGCTCGTCGGCCACGAGTGAGAGGTCGATCCATCCAATCCAGCCTGACAGACCTCGCGGGCATCCGCCCGAGAAACCACCTGGAAGATCGACCGAAAGCGCGCTGGCTGGGTCTCGCCGCCCAGCGTCGTAACCGCCTCTCTGGTGGGTCTTGGTAATGGTTGCGAGGCTCGCAACTTCGATAGAGACGGCGTCGGCAACTCCAGCATCGCGAGGCTTGTCAAATCGGAGCTTCTCGCACCCACTGACCATCGCAGTCGGCTTGACAACTGGTTGTTATGGCCATATGTTCGAATCGATGAGCCGCCCGCCTCGACCTCGCCGGATCTGCTGCCGCACCCACGGGACCGGCATGCGACCACTCGGCCGGCCGGCGTTTGATCCGGCGACCGTGACCCTTGGCCTGGACGAGCTCGAGGCGCTGCGCCTGGCGGACCTGGAGGGGCTCTACCAGGATGCGGCGTCCGAGAGCATGGGCGTGTCACGCCCTACCTTCGCCCGTATCCTCGGCCGGGCCCGGGAAAAGGTCGTCGACGCGCTCCTCAACCAGAAGCTGCTGCTGGTGGCTGGAGGGCCGGTGCAGGAGGTGGCGGCCGAGCAGCATGGCTGCCCGGTGCACTGGGGAGGTCCCCGGCGTGGCCGGGGGTGTCACTGCCCAAACCGGCATCGCGGCGAAGGACCGCCCGAGGCGGGGTGGCCCACGCAGGGGTCGGAAGAGACCCCGAGAGGAGAAGACCGTGGAAGCCAGAGAGACGAGTAGCCTACTTGCAGGCGAGCTGCCGGGCCGCCGGCGGTGCCGGCACCACGGGTTCCTGTTCCTTGGCGGAAACGATCTCCAGGTCGCACCGGTCGAGACAGTCGGTCTGCGCCGAAATCATCACCGGTATGGCCGTCCGAGCGGCAAGCCCCAAGGTGCTGCGGCCTCGGAGCGCCGGGGCCACGGTCGCGCAAGTCAGCGGCGCAACGGCTGGTGGTAGCCGCACCTCTCCAGCCCAGCCAGAACATCAACGCCGAACCTACAACCTGCTGTGGAGGAAAAATGAGAGTCGCAATTCCCCTGCTCGAAGGCAGCTTCTGCCCCCACTTCGGTGGCGCCGACAGCTTTGCCATCTTCGAGGTCGACGACCAGACTCGCACGGTCGTCGCGTCGCACGCCGAGATCCCGCCGCCTCACGAGCATGGCGTCTTCCCTACGTGGCTCAGGTCGCAGGGCGTCGCGGCAGTGCTGGCCGGAGGCATGGGACCGCGGGCCGTCCAAATGCTCGAGCACTTTGGGATCGACACGGTGCTGGGTGTGACGGAAGGCGAGCCCGTCGAGCTCGTCAAGGCCTATCTCGGCGGTGAGCTCCAGTCCACTGGAAGCACCTGCGCCGCGCCAGGGATGCACGGTTGCCACGGCCATTGAGGGAGCCGCGCACTGGAAAAGTGGTCCATCGAGAGAGATTCCGAAGGACTGAATCATCACATCACTTGGAGGTTTGAATGTCGGAAAGTTACAAGGGATTCAACAGCACGGCCGTGCATGCGGGGCTCGACCCCAGGGAGCACCGGGGTGCGGTCTCGGTGCCGATCTACCAGAGTTCCACGTTTGCATTTCCGTCGGCCGAAGAGGGTGCTGCGCGCTTTGCCGGCGAGTCGCCCGGCCCGATCTACACCCGTCTCGGGAACCCAACGATCCAGGCGCTGGAGCGTTGCGTGGCCGAGCTCGAGGGCGGCGTCGGGGCGATCGGCACGGCGACCGGGATGGCCGCCGTCAGCACCGTGCTGCTTGCACTGCTGCGGCAGGGGGACCACCTGGTTGGGACCCACCCGCTCTACGGACCGTCGCGGGGCGTCGTCGACAAGTACTTCTCGCGGCTCGGCGTCAGCTCGACGTTCGTGCCCGCAGCGGATACCACCGCCCTGGCTGCGGCCGTCCGACCGGAGACGAGGCTCATCTACATCGAGACCCCTGCCAATCCAACCATGGATCTGGTCGACCTTCCCGCAGCCGTCGCCATTGCCCACAAGGCGGGCGTCCCGCTGGTCGTGGACAACACCTTTGCCGGGCCGCACCTTCAGCGACCGCTGGCGATGGGTGCCGAGATCGTCTTGCACTCCATGACCAAGTCGTTGAACGGTCATGCCGACGTCGTAGCCGGGATCGTAGTGTCCCGCGAACGCGCGCTGCTTGCGGTCTGCCGAGATGCCGCCACGACGTTCGGCTTCACCATGGACCCGCACCAGGCGTGGCTGGTGCTGCGCGGCATTCGCACGCTCGGCATGCGAGTCGAGCGCGCTCAGGAGAACGCCATCCGCCTTGCGAGCTGGCTCGAAGGTCATCCGGCCGTGGCCTGGGTGCGCTACCCGGGTCTGATTTCGCACCCGCAGTTCGAGCTGGCCAAGAAGCAAATGTTGGGTCCCGGCTCGGTAATTGCCTTCGAGCTCCGCGGTGGCATCGAAGCGGGCCGCCGCCTCATGAACAGCGTCAAGCTGATCACCCTGGCGGTGTCGCTGGGCGGTATCGAGACGTTGATCGAGCACCCTGCCTCCATGACCCACAAGGGGGTTCCCGAGCAGGAACGGCTGTTGCAGGGCATCACTCCCGGCCTCGTGCGTCTCGCCGTCGGCTGCGAGGATGTCGAGGACCTGCGCGTGGACCTGGAGCAGGCGCTGGCGCATCTCGACGGTGACACCGGCACGCCGGTCATCCCATGACATGGGATACGACGACGTTGGCAGGGGAAGACTCGTCGGCTTCGGTTGCCCCGCCGACTCGGAGGGCAGGAGGAGAGTGAGATGAACCCTGGAACGGACCGGAGGAGCTTCGTTACCGCTCTCGGTGGCTTTGGGATCGCCGGGGCCTCGGGCCTCTTGGGTCTCGCCGGAACCGCCGGGGCGGCTCCCCAGGGCGGCCAGATCCCCAAGGAGAGCCAGTCGCCACTCGAGGCGCTGGGTCGGGTCCCCTGGCCCTACAAACCACTGGATGCGGAAGCCATGGCGCAGCAGGCTTCCGTGGTCTACCAGCGTGGTGGCTGCATGCTGGCTGTCTTCGACCCCCTCGTTCGCACCGTCGCCGAGCGCCTCGGCTCACCGTACACAGCATTCCCGTTCGCAATGTTCGCCTACGGTGCCGGCGGAGTCGCCGGCTGGGGGACGTTGTGCGGCGCCCTGAACGGCGCTGCGGCGGCCTTCTCCCTGCTCTCCGGACAGCCTGGTGCCGTGATCTCGGCGCTGCTCTCGTGGTACGAGAGGGAGGCCCTTCCTGACTTCCTCCCCACCGGAGCACGGTTTCCGACCGTAGCCTCCGTCGCCGGCTCGCTGCTCTGCCACACCTCCGTGACCCATTGGTGCAAGGCTTCGGGCAGGCGCTCGGCCTCTCCGGAGCGAGCCGAGCGGTGTGCCGCGCTTTCCGGCTCCGTGGCTCGCAAGGCGGCGGCGCTGCTCAACGCACAGGCCGCCGGCGCACTCATCGTTCCATCCCCGGAGGAAGCAACGCTCCACTGCCTTTCCTGTCATGGAGCTCAGGGCAGCCTCGGCAATACGGCCGGCCGGATGTCTTGCGCTCCTTGCCACAGCACCGCCCAGACGACGGCGCATGGCCACCCGAAGACCTGACAGAAATGAACCCCCGGCTCTGCCTCGACGGCGGCCGGGGGCATCATCACATCCGGGCAGTCTCCTTGACGGCTACTCGTGCGGCTTCCAGACCTTCCAGACGTTGCCCACAAGGTCTGGCCCGGGCTTGAGCACCGGCTCCCCGGGCATCCAGCCAGCAGGCGTGGCCTCGGTGCCCTTGCTCGCGCGCACGAGCTGGTACGCCTGGATCTGGCGCACCGATTCCTTGAACATGCGGCCCACCGGAGGGGTGAGCACCTCCATGGCCTGGATCACGCCGTCGGGGTCGATGATGAACCGGCCCCGGAGCTCGATCCCCATTCCCTCGTCATACACGCCGTAGGCACGACCGATGTTGCCGGCCTGATCCGAGAGCATGTGGAACGGGATGCCACCCTCGACCATCTTCGAGAGCTCGTGGTCGTTCCACATCTTGTGCACGAAGTGACTGTCGACACTGACCGAGAAGACCTCAACCCCAAGCTTCTGCAACTCGCTGTACTTGTCGGCGACCGCCGACACTTCGGTCGCTCAAACGAAGGTGAAGTCACCGGGATAAAAGCAGAGCAGGATCCACTTGCCGAAGTACGACGAGAGCTGGACGTTGCCGAAGCCGCCCTTGTAGTAGGCCGGAGCGTTGAAGTCCGGGGCTTTCTGGCCGACACGAGCCGTCACTGATCCCTCCTTCCTGGTCGTCTGGGTTACTGGAGCGCCTTCCGGCGCCGCGGGCGGAGGCTCACCGACAACGGCGCCGGTGACGCGCGCACAGCCTTGCGGCTTCTCTTCCATGACACCTCCCTTCGTCTTCAACTCATGCTATCACTCAGGTCAGCATTGGGCGGAACAGATGATTCGACCTCCGGTTCGGGTGGGGGAGTATCGCCTTCGTCGGGTACGTCCTCCGAGCCGGTGATCATCGCTCGAAGCAGGCTCAGCGGGGAGTGACCGGTCGTCGAGACGACAGATGGCTGATCAGGAACGCCAGGAAGAGGTACGCCCCGAGCGTGCGCGCCGGACCCAGCACCTTGAGCCCGCCGACCGCGTCGAACGTCGCCGGCCAGCGGCTCGCCCCCCACATCATCACGCCCAAGAAGATCTCGAACGGCAGGAGGACGTTGAGGAGCGCGAGGTACGTGATCTTCTGGAGCGGGTTGAGCTTGTGGAACGGGTCGATCTCGAACGGGTGGGGCTCTCCCCGGAAGATCCCGATCAGGTAGTGGTGTGCCTGCCGAAAGGCACCGGCGGTGAAGTCGTCCATCCCGGGCAGGAAGCTGTCCAGATCCATGGCCCGGCGGAGGACGCTCCTTCTGGCATGGCAGGCGGTGCACTCCCTGATGGCCTGGTCCTTCCCGACGATGCTGTGGCTCATCGCCCAGGGGACAACCTCGATCCGGAGCTCGGGATCGGCAATTCTCGCGTGCTTCTGCAGCAATCCCCGAACCAGGGCGATCCTCTCGGGCGAATCGTAGGTCGCCTTCTCGGGATCCACGAAGCCGTCCTGGTCGGCAAAGGCCTTGAGGATCTCGGGCCTGTAGACCCAGCCGTTGTCGGGCTCGAAACCGCTGAAGAGCGCTTCGCGGACCTGCCAGTTGAAGACCGGTCGCCCCTTCACCTTGTCGAACCAGGAGACGCCGGTGATGAGGTTGGTGGGGCGGATCTGGAGCCGCCCGTCCGCTGCCGGCATCGTGATGAACGCCGGCTTGAAACCCGTCACCCTGGCCTCCGGGTTCACGATGTCACCGTCTATGCCTCGGAAAGTGATCCTGCTCGTTCCGGTATCCGTGAGGAAGCCCCATTCATCGCTCCGGTAGGCCCAGAAGTGAACCTTGGGGATGTGGCATGTCTGGCACGCGAGCGCCTTGAAGTGCAGGCGCTGGTAAGGCAGGAATGCGTGGCTCTCGTCCGCCTGGTGGCAGTCCACGCACCCGCGCATCGTGTTGTGGCGAGACATGTTCACCGTCTCGGGCGGGATGTTGCCACGCGCGAAGTTGTGGTCGGGACGCTTGAGGTAGATGGCGATGTCGTCGGTCCTGGGGCGGTAGGTGAGGTGCTTGCCGGGGTCGGATTAGATCATGCGGCCCGGGTTGTTGGGGGCGAAGTGGCAGCCGATGCAGACGAGCCCCTTCGCGGCGTGGGCGTCCCAGGGGAGGTCAATGTGCTCGCGGCCAACGATATCCGGCGAGGTGGCCTCGCTGATCCTGGCGCCGTTGGAGATCCAGCCAGCCTTTTCGGTGCCTCGCATGATGTCGGCGTGCTGATGGGCGCGCGCGACCGCAGGACGTTTCGGCCCGTCTGGTCCTTTAGCACGATGGTCGGGTGCGGCAGCCTGGGCGGTTTCGTCCTGTCGGTCGGCGTCTGTCTGTCACCTCTGGCCGCTGGGGCCGACAGCAGCCAGAGCCCGCCCGATAACACGGTGAGCAGGATCGAGGACGACAGGACAAGCCGTCCCTTTCGTTCGCGCCGGGGGCGGGAGCACAGCGAACCAGGAGTCATTGTCACGCTCCTGTATGGATCTGGTCTGCCCCGACGACCCCAGGCTCCTAGCGCCTGGCGGCTTCCTGAAGGACCCGGACCATGTTGTCGAACAGTGCGCTGTATGAGGTGGCCTCGGGGACCCGCTCGATCGACGACGCCACCTCCATCACCTTCAGGCCCGGCTGCTCCCTGAAGGCCTTGCCGTACTCCGCGGGAGTGTTGGGGTCGAGGAGAATCACCTCGGGCTTCATCTCCATGACATGCTTGACGAGGATGGCCGGTGTCGGCAGCTCGCCGGGGCTCGACTTGCAGACCACGATGCTGGGCCCCTTGAGCTTGGAGAGGTTCTGCCAGCCGCACTGGGTGCAGAAGACCCGCAGGTGGGCCAACGGCTTCAGGGCCTCCTTCCAACGAAGAATGTCCTTCTCCAGCGCCGATGAGAACTCAGCTGCGTTCTTGAGGTAGGTCGGACGTGCCTCGGGGCGCAAGTCACCAAGACCCTCGGCGACGTTGTGGGCGATGACGCCGCCGTTCTCGGGGTTGAGCCAGAAGAATGGGTCACCAGCCGCCAGTGTGGGGTCCACGTAGCCGAAGCAGGTGGACGTCGGGACGTTGACATATGTGACGCCGCGCGACACGTCGATCCAGGGCGGGGTCCCTGCCTTCGGCCTTTCCCCGGTCTTCGCTCGGCCAGTGAGCGACGCAGTGATCGCGGCCGACTCGTTGAGGAACCCCGTCCAGACCACAGCGTCGGCCCGTGCCAGCCGCTCCAGCACGCCGGGCTCCACCATGAGGTCCTTCCTCAGGATGCAGCCTTCGAAGAGGCTGAACACTTCGACGTCCCCTCCGCCCACCGTCCTGACGATAGCGGCAATGTCGGGCTCGGCGACCGCAACCGAAACCCGACGCGCTCCAGCGGCGAACACCGTCGCTGGGAGAGTCGCAGTCACTAGCACAGCCGCCCCAACCCCGAGGAGCCACGTCCTCCGCGGTCCTCTCATGCTCCACCTCCCGGAGTTCTCTCCCGTGCTGCAGCCTGATCCCTGGCAATTTGACGGCCTCCGCCCGGCATCTGGAAGCGAGGATTCTCCAGAGCCCCACAGGCCAACGCCGCCACTACTTCGACGAGCGTCCCGCACAATCCCGAGCGAACCCCTCCCAGATGCATATTGCACCCATCGGCCCGTGCCTCCAAGCCACTCACAAACCGGTCGAGTTCTCGTCGGGCCATCCATGGAGCAAACCGAGTTGGCCTGTTGCTCCGCACAACCCGCCGGTGGCAGGCCGCGCCGTCCAGTTGACCGCCAACCGTGAGCTCAGATCCAGCCGAGACGCCGGCACGCACCGAAGATGAGGTAGATGCCGAGACCGAACACGAAGACTCCGAACGCGAGACGGAGCTGCGGGCCTGGGACTCTGTTCGCAAAGTAGGCTCCAAACCAGGAACCAGCGAACATGGTGACCGCCAGGACGACAGCCGCGCGGATGTCAACGTTCCCGTGCCGGTAGTACTCGATGGCGGCGGCGAGGCCGATCGGAGGCAGAAGGACGGCGAGGCTCGTCCCCGTTGCCTTGTGCTGGGAGAAGCCGGCCCAGTAGATCAGCGCCGGTACGATCACGATCCCGCCGCCGACGCCGAAGAAGCCCGCGAAGACGCCGCCGATAAGCCCGATCGCAGCCAGGATGAGAACTGACATCATGTCCCGATTTCCTCCCCGGAGCCGCTTGCAGCCACAGCCGGCAAGCCAAGAATAGCCGTCCTTGTCGAGACCAGCGCTGGCTCGTCCGTCGCCGGTCCTCGGGCTGCCAAAGCTCCTTCGCCACGCTCCTGCCTTCCTCGGGCAGGTGCTGATCACGAGCAAGACATCCAGTGGGCACCGTCCGATGAAAGCCGTCACCCAGGGAATCGGGCTCAGCCGACCCAGAGGCTCTTTGGCCCGATCACGACGAGGCTGAGCACGGCCAGACCTACGATGCCCCGGATGACCCGTTCGGGCGGGTGAGTGTTGACGTTGAGAATGTGTTGCTTCCTCCTTGCCCGAGAACATCCCGCGACGCCCAGGTGTTCCGCGGTGTGCGAGGTGCAGCCGTGGTCAAGCACCCGTGGGGTAGCATTCCCCGGTCGGCTGGCATTGTGGCCGCCAGGCGCCGGGCCGAGAGGGGGAGCATCACCATGTCAGGTACCAACCGCTTCGATCAGGCCGCGGCCTCATGGGACGAGCTGCCCCGTCGGGTCGAGCTGGCCCGAGGGGTGGCGGACGAGATCGCCCGTCGGATCCGCTTCTCTCCCGACCTCGACGTCCTGGATTTTGGTTGCGGCACAGGTCTTCTCACGCTTGCCTTGTCGCCTCTGGCTCGGACCGTGACTGGCGTCGATACCTCCTCCGGAATGCTCGAGGTTCTAGCCCAGAAGGTTCGTGACCAGGGCATCAAGAACGTGAAGGCGGCTCTTCTCGGCCCCGACGCCGCCGGCTTCCCCAGCACCCACTTCCATCTGGTCGTGAGCAGCATGGCGCTCCACCATGTGGCCGGCCTCGCACCGCTCTTCAGGCAGTTTCACGGGCTTCTCCACCCCGGTGGCCGTGTCGCCCTGGCCGACCTGGACCGCGAGGATGGCTCGTTCCACGAGGATCCGACGGGTGTGTTTCACCTGGGCTTCGATCGCGGCGAGATCATGGCGCTTCTTGTCGATGCCGGGTTTCGCGATCTTGGTGCGACGACTGCCGTCATCACTCGAAAGCAGGGACGTGACTACCCCGTCTTCCTGATTACCGGACAAAGAGCCGACTGCGCCCATCCGGAAACGAACGGGCATCCAACGCCCCGCGTCTCGCCATGAGCCTGCCCAGGAAACCCGAAGGGGCCGTCCAGGTCGCCCTCCTCGGTATTGCCGCGCAGAGCGCTGCCGCCAGGCACGGAAAACGACGTGCGGCTGGCGTCAGGCCGGCCGCACGTCTTCCGTCCGACTCGATGATCAGGCGCGCCCACGGCCACCGATGGGCAGGCCCGTCGTGGCATCACGGAGCTGGATCACCAGGCCCGTGGCCATGTCCTTGAGGCTCACGGCTACCCACTCCTCGGTCCCGCCAACCGTCACCGGGGCTGCAACCACTTCGATCTGTGCATTCACGGCCGGCGTGTAGTCGACCCGACGCAGCGTCCGAAACGGGCTCACCAGCATCGTCTGGTCGCCGGCAGAGGTGCTCACGACAAGAGTCGGCTGGCCCTGACCGAAGCCGCCTGTGAAGGACTTGACGGCCCCTGTGAAGGTTGCCACGCGCGCCATGTCGGGGCCCTCGCCATTGCACGCTCGAGCTTGATTGGCCACACCGCGCGGCCCATGGCCCATCCCCGGGCCGGTGCCGGAGCACCCGGCATCTGGTCCGATGCCGCGCTGGCCCTGCTGGCCGCAGCCACCGAATCCAGGGCCCTGGTGCGCGCCCGGGCCACCCTGCCATGCCGGGGTGCCGTCCGCATTGCGCAGCACGAGAGTGAGGC
>DAONEV010000078.1:0-9398 GCA_035403265.1 Thermoanaerobaculaceae bacterium
CACCGCCAGCCGTTGGGTCGTCCTCCAGTCGCCGCGCCCAAGCACCTGCTCACCGCGCGGCGTCTCGGCGATGGAGAGGCCCGCGAGGCCCATGGCGACCCGTTCACCGGCCTCGGCGCGCGGGCGAGAGACTCCGTGCACCTGAAGGCTGCGAACCCGGGCGGAGGCGCCACTGGGTAGCAACCCGACCTCGTCGCCTGGTGCCACCGTGCCCCATCGGGCGGTGCCGGTCACCACCGTGCCGGTGCCGGCGACCGTGAAGGCGCGGTCGATGGCGAGACGGAAGGGACGGTGGGGCGCCTCCACCCGCACGACGCCCCGCGCGCACGCCAACAGCGCCTCGCGGAGCTCCGAAATCCCGGTCCCCGTCTGGGCGGAGCACGGCACGATCGGCGCCCCGGCCAGCACGGTGCCGGCCAGTGTGTCAGCCACCTCCTCCTGCAGCAGCTCGAGGAGGTCGGGGTCCAGGAGGTCCGCCTTGTTGAGGGCGACCACGCCCCCGGGCACGGCCAGCAGCCGCAGGACGTCCAGGTGCTCCTGCGTCTGTGGCATGACACCTTCGTCGGCGGCCACGACCAGCAGCGCGCGGTCGATCCCTCCGGCCCCGGCAATCATGGTGTGGACCAGCCGCTCGTGGCCCGGCACGTCGATGAAGCTGACCTCCACCTCCCCGGCCGGATCGGCCATCGGGGCGAACCCCAGCACCAGCGTGATGCCCCGCCGCTTCTCTTCGGGCAGGCGGTCGCAGTCCACGCCCGTCAACGCCCTGACCAGCGAGGTCTTGCCATGGTCGATGTGGCCGGCGGTACCGAAGACGACAGGGCGCATGCCCATATACTAGCCGCATGCCAACGACCGGACCTATCGAGGAAGAGCTGAAGATCCCGGTGCACGACCTGGAGGCGGTCCGTTCGCGGGTGCGGGCCAGGGGCGCCACCCTCCAGGTCCCGCGGCAGCTCGAGGACAACGCGGTGCTCGACACTCCCGGCCTGAGCCTGCTGGGCAGCGGCCGGCTGCTCCGCCTGCGCCGCTGGGGCGACGAGGTGCTGCTGACCTTCAAGGGACCCGCGCGGTACGACCGCGGCGTCAAGAGCCGCCTCGAGCTGGAGACGCGGGTCGACAACAGCGAGCGGATGCTCGGCATCCTCGCCGAGCTCGGGTGGACCCCCCAGCGCCGCTACCAGAAGTGGCGCGACACGTGGCTTGTTGGCGAGGTCACCGTCGCCTTCGACGAGACGCCCATTGGCTGCTTCGTGGAGCTGGAGGGGCCGGGGGACGCCCTCCGTGCCGCCTCCGATTCGATTGGGCTCGACCCGTCCACTGCGATCCCAGCGTCCTATCAGGAGCTCTGGCAACGCTGGCGTCAAACCCACCCCGGGGCGCCCCGTGACATGGTCTTTCCGGGCCTGGAGTGAGGCCGTGAACGGTATGCTCCTGGCGGCCGGGCGGGGCCAGCGCATGGAGCCGCTCTCGACGGTGGTCGCCAAGCCGGCGCTCGAGGTGCTGGGCGAGCCGCTGCTCTCGACCACCCTGCGCCAGCTCGCGACCTGCTGTGAGCCGCTCGTCGTCAACCTCCATCGTCACCCACGCCAGGTCGCCACAGCGGTCCGAGCGGTGCTCCCGAAGCGCCACGTCCGCTTCTCCTGGGAGCCGGAGCTGCTGGGGGGCGCCGGCGGACCCGCCCGGGCGCGCCACCTGTTCGCAGCGGCGCCGTTGCTCGTGGGCAATGCCGACACCCTCTCGCATCTCGACCTGGCGCCGCTGCTCGCCGCTGCCGACCCGGACGGCATCGTGCTCGGGCTCGTCCGCCACCCCGATCCGGCCGCCTGGAGCGCCGTCCGGCTCGCCACCGATGGGCGCGTGAGCTCCATCCTGCCGGCCGGAGTCCCTGGAGATGGGCAACCCTTCCTCTTCACGGGATTCCAGGTGCTCGGCGCCGGCGTGGTGGCGGCGCTGCCTCCCCCTCCAGGCGAGATGGCCCCGCTCTGGCGGCACCTCCGCGAGAGTGGCCGTCTGTCGGGAAGGGTCCTGACCGGCTGGTGGCGCGAGGCGGGGGATCCCGAGGCCTACCGGCGACTGGTCGTGGACCGGGCCCCGGCCGAGGGGTGGCGCCATCCAGACGCCGTGGTGGCCTCCGGGGTGAGCGTGGTCCGGAGCGCGGTTGGCAAAGGCTGCATCGTCGGCACAGATTGCCGATTGCAGGAGAGCGTTGTCACCGCGGGCACCGTCGTCGGCGATGGATGCGAAATCGAGCGGTGTGTCGTGGCCGGCAGCTTCCGGGTGCCGGACGGCATCAGGGCCACGGATGAGCTCTTGCTTCCCCATGGGAGGTTCCGCCTCCCCACTCACGCCGGCCCACCCTCTCTCACCGCTCGAACCTGGACCTAGTCCTCGACGTGGGCGTGAACCTGGACCGAACGATGCCTCGACCTTGCCAGGACCATCCGGAGCACGTTGGTGGTCCAGGGCCTTGCCTGGGGCCGGACATCGTGATCGGGGTTCAGGTCCAGGTCCACGTCCACGTCAGGGAGACCACCCGCGCGATCGGCCAGATCCAACCGCCAGTGAAGCCCCGATCCAGCCGTTGCCGGTCTCAACGCCAGGCGGTACTCGGCAGTCCAGCGTCAGGATCGGACTGCCCCCGGCGACGATCGCCCAGCCGAGCCTGAGCGGCCGGCCGGGGCGGGCCGCCCCGCCCTCCTCCAGCGCCGCGGGGGGCTCGATGGCGAGCCGGAAGACCAGGGCCACCGTGAGATCGTCACTCCCGGCGGCGTTCACAGGACGATCTCCCGCCAGGCCCGCCAACCGCGCCGCCACTCCAGGGCGCGGATGCGGCCGGTCTCCCCATTGATGCGCACCGCCAGCATGCGCTCCCTCCCGTCGTTGAAGTACACCGAGCACGGGGAGGCGTGTCCGAGCTGCGAGAAGCTGATGATGTTGCTGTTGCCAAGCCGGAAGCCGTCACCGGGCAGGATCCCGCTGCCGCCGGGATCCGGAACCCGCCAGTCCACGGGCACTCCGACCCGGGTGCCGGCGCTCAGGAACTCCACCCAGACGTTCGGGCCGATGGCCCGGTCCCTTCCCGTCAGGAAGTCCTGCCGCAGGATGCCGTTGAAGTTTCCGTCCTCGACCATGCGGTAGGCCCACTTCCCCTTCTTCTCGTAGAACACCAGGCCGATGTTGCGTAGGCTCACCAGGGCCTCCTGGCGACAGACACGGGCGTCGCTGGCGATTTGCCGGGCCAGCCGCGGCAGGTCGACCTGGCGGCGGACCGCAAACAGGTCAGGCAGGGTGATCGCCACCAGCAAACCGGAGATCGCCAGAACAACCAGGAGCTCCACCGCCGAAAATCCTCTTTGACTGAGCATGACCTCCTCCAAAGGCTGGGGGGCGGCCCACGACCGCCCCCCTTCCCGTCCACGCCATTGCTTTTCTCGTATTGTGTTGGTTTGGGCGTTGAGGGCTGGGTCAGCTCTTCTCGGCGGCGGTCTTCTTCGGCCGTGGCACCTTCACTTTCTCCTTCAGGGTCGTGTCGCCCTGCACGTTCACGTAGGGCTGCAGCAGCGCGAAGCTCTTCTCGCCAATCCCCTTGACGCGAGTGAGCTCCTCGGAGGCCTTGAAGGGGCCGTTCTCCGTCCGGAAGTCGACGATGCGCTGCGCGAGGGCCGGGCCCACGCGCGGCAGGAGCTGCAGCTCCTGGGCGGTCGCCGTGTTGACGTTGATCTGACCGGCAGCAGCGCCGGCAGCCAGGCTCTCGCCCGCCAGGATGGCGGCCAGAGTCAGGGTCATCAGGATACGGGTGGTCATTTTCATTTTCCTCTCCTCCTTGCGGTCCGTACGGCTGGTTGACGTTCAGGGTGGCGCCGGGGGGCGGCTTGCTCTTCTCGGAGGCCGCCGGTTCGGGTCAG
Source organism: Thermoanaerobaculaceae bacterium (assembly GCA_035403265.1). Taxonomy (GTDB): domain Bacteria; phylum Acidobacteriota; class Thermoanaerobaculia; order Thermoanaerobaculales; family Thermoanaerobaculaceae; genus JAAYVZ01. The sequence continues at coordinate 3,909 of DAONEV010000078.1, forward strand.
GGTCGGCTGCGGGCTAGGGGCTGTGTCCCATGCATCACCTCCGCCCGGAGACCAGAGCGAGACCGGTGCCAGATTTCTGGCAGCAGCTCCAAGTCGCTGTATGGCAACCAGTTATGCGGTTATCCGGCGGGTCGTCGTGGGGCGGCACCTGATAGGATTCCTTGACAGGCTGGTAGCCTCGGGCCGGCCGAAGCGGTGAGATGACCTGTAATGATCTTGTGACACCTGTCGGGCCGACTGGCCGCGTGCCGGTGAGCAACCCGCGGCCCGCCGATCTCGCGGAGCTGGTGGGCCTGGATCGCCTCTGCTTCGGCGAGCGGGCGTGGCCCGCGCGGGCGTGGTGGGAGGTGCTCCACGAGCCGGGCTGGCAACCACGCGTCGTCCGGACAACACAGTTGATCATCGGCGCCACCGTCCTGCTCTCGGCGCGCCCGGAGGCCTCGCTGGCCTCGATCGCCGTCCACCCTGCCTGGCGGCGGCAAGGCCTGGGCCAGGCGCTGCTCGACGACGCCGTCCGGCATGCAAGGGCGGCTCGCGCTCGCTGGCTCTCCCTCAACGTCGACCAGGGGCATGCGCTGGCAGTGCGCATGTACCGCCGGCAGGGATTCGCGGCGACGACCCGGTTCGTCGAGGACGGGGTTCCACGCCTCGAGATGGTGCGCCGCCTGCGCGTCGGGGCGCTGCCTTGCTATGATGCTCGCCGGCATGGTTGAGACCAGGCTCTGGGCGCGTCACATCGCGGTCGAAGGCCCGATCGGGGTAGGCAAGACCTCCCTCGTCGAGCGCCTGGCGAGGCGTTTCGAGGGCGTGAAGATCCTCGAGGACGTCCAGAACCCGTTCCTTGACGCCTTCTACCGCGGCCGTGGTGGCGCCGCCTTCCAGGTGCAGATCTTCTTCCTGCTGTCGCGGTACCAGCAGCACGTCGACATCATGCAGCCCGAGCTCTTCACCCGCTTCGTGGTGGCCGACTACTGCATGCCCAAGGACCGCATCTTCGCGCAGCTCAACCTCGCCGACGAGGAGCTGCGACTGTACGACCGCCTCTTCGCGCTGCTGGTCGGCCGCCTGCCGAAGCCGGACCTCGTCATCTACCTGGAGGCCGAGGTCGAGACGTGTATGAAGCGCATCAAGATGCGCGGCCGCGAGTTCGAGCGCGGCATGGACCCCGACTACCTCAAGCGCCTGAAGGAGGCATACAACGCCTTCTTCTTCCGTTACAACGACAGTCCGCTGTTGGTCGTCAACACGGACGACATCGACTTCGTGAACCGCACCGAGGACTTTGACAACCTGGTGGAGCAGATCGCCCGCATCCGCCAGGGGACACATGTGTACGTACCGCTCGGATCTGGGTGACCGCGGACCGAGACGGGCCGCAGTGGGCGGACCCGCACGCACGCCAGCGCCGATCAGGGTAGACGGCGACCAGGCGCCCCCGATCCGTCGGCCCGGAGGGGACCGATGGAGACTCACGTGACAGTACCCGAGATCCTGGCCAGCAAGGGGTCGCGCCGGCTGGTCATGGTCACCGCTGCCGACGCGCCGTCGGCGAGCTGGGCCGATGGCGCCGGCGTCGACCTGATCCTGGTCGGCGACTCCCTGGCCATGGCGGCGTTGGGCCGGCCTGACACCCTCACCACGACCCTCGACGAGATGGCTCACCACGTGCGGGCCGTGACGGCCGCGCCGCGCCGCGCCCTGGTTGTCGCCGACATGCCCTTCGGCTCCTACCAGGCGTCCGTCGAGGAGGCGGTGCGCTCCGCGTGCCGGCTCGTCGCCGCCGGCGGCGCCGCCGTCAAGCTCGAGGGTCCGCGCACCGCCGAGGTCGCAGCCATCGTCGCCGCAGGCATCCCGGTCGTCGGGCACCTCGGCCTCACGCCCCAGTCACTCCACCAGCTCGGTGGCTACAGGGTCCAGGGCAAGGACGCGCCGGCTGCCCAGGCCTTGCTGCGTCAAGCTCGCGAGCTCGAGCGGGCCGGGGCGTTCCTGCTCGTCCTCGAAGCCATACCGGCACCGGTGGGCGCCGCGGTCACCCGGGCGCTCGGCATCCCCACCGTCGGCATTGGCGCCGGCCCGGACTGTGACGGACAGGTCCTGGTGTACGCCGACCTTCTGGGGTTCGCCACCGGACCCCAACCACGCTTCGTACGGCGCTACGCCGAGATTGGCGCCGTCGCCACCGGGGCACTCAGCAACTTCGCCGCCGACGTCCGTGAGGGGCGCTACCCTGCCACCGACGAGTGCTACCCGTCGCCGCCCGGTCTGGCCGAGGCGCTCGCACCCGGGGAGGACTGAGATGCTCAGCGTCACCACCATTGCGGGCGTGCGCTCGCGCCGCCGGGAGCTCTGGCAGCGGGCGCAGACCGTGGCGCTCGTGCCGACCATGGGGGCCCTTCACGAGGGGCACCTCCGGCTCGTCGACCGCGCCGGCGAGCTCGCCGATGAGGTCTGGGTGTCGATCTTCGTCAACCCCACCCAGTTCGGTCCGGGCGAGGACTTCGAGCGCTATCCCCGCGACTTCGAGCGCGACCGGGAGCTGCTGGCCAGCCACGGCGTCGCCCTGCTCTTCAACCCCCCGGTCAAGGAGATGTACCCCCGCCCCGTCGCCACGGTGGTAGACCTGCCGGACCTGGCCCGCGGCATGTGCGGCGCCTTCCGCCCGGGGCACTTTCAAGGTGTGGCGCTTGTGGTCACCAAGCTCCTTGCCATCGTCCAGCCGGAGGTGGCCCTCTTTGGTGCCAAGGATTGGCAGCAGGCGGCGATCATCCGGCGCCTCGTCGAGGACCTCAACCTGCCGGTGCGCGTCGAAGTGGTGCCCACGGTGCGCGAGGCGGACGGCCTCGCGAAGTCCTCGCGCAACGCCTATCTCACCCCCGAGGAACGGCAGGCCGCGACGGTGCTGGCGCGCGCCCTCCACGCCGGGGAGGCAGCCATTCGCGGCGGCCTCATCGACGGGCGCGCCATCGAACGGCGCATCGCCTCCACCGTTGCCGGGGAGCCGCTGGCACACCTGCAGTACGCCGCTGCAGTTGACCCCGAAACCCTGCAGCCGCTCGACACCGTGACCCGCCGGGTGCTGCTGGCCCTGGCGGTCCACGTCGGCGCCACCCGGCTGATCGACAACCTCCTGGTGGAGGTGTCCTGATGCGCCGACCATTCCTGCGCGCCAAGATCCACCGCGCCCGGGTAACCGGCCGCGATCTCGACTACGAGGGCTCGATCACCATCGACACCGACCTGCTGGCCGCCGCCGACCTCCTGGTGCTCGAGGAGGTGGACGTCTACAACGTCACCACCGGCGCCCGCTTCACCACTTACTGCATCCCCGGCCAGGCCGGCAGCGGCGCGATCGGTGTCAACGGCGCCGCTGCCCATCTGGTCACCGAGGGCGACCTGGTCATCGTCGCCGCCTACTGCTGGCTCGACCGTGAGGACATCCCCGAGCATCGCGCCCGCGTCGTCCTCGTCGACGGGGCCAATCACATCGTCGAGATCCGCGAGCAGACCCCCTTCGACGGCCCGAGGTAGCCTCCCCCCGGCCCGCCCAAGAGAGGGGAAAGCGGGGAGAGCACCCCCAGCCACCAAGTCTGAGGGCGCAAGAAGGCTGCTTTGAAAACGTGGCTTCTGGAAGCTACCTTGGCAAGATGGGAGCTGTGGGGTTGAAGATATTGAAGAACCGGCCCACCGAGTACGTGCGACTCGCGGGCGGCAGGGAGGTTGTGCTGATCACCGACCGCGAGAGGGTTGTGACCGAGCTGCAAGCTCCCGAACCTGGCCTCGCCGAGAGCCTGGATGACGTAGTCCTGGCCTCGATGGTCCGCAAGGGGTTGCTGTCACCGGCCCTTGCTGCTTCTCCGGAACCCCCTCCCCGGCATCCCGTTGCACCCCTGCACGGTCTCCTGGCCGAGCTCGACGCTGACCGGGGTGACGGTTGATCTGCCTCGACACGTCCGCCGCGCTGGCCCATCTGCTCGGCGAGGACGTGCAACCGCCGACGTGGCTCTGGTCGAGGCCGCTGTGGTGTCGAGCCGGCTGCTCGAATACGAGCTCTGGACGCGCCTGCACGCCCGCGGACTCGGCGCCTCTCACCGGGAGGATGCTCGCCCGCTTCTGGCCAGGCTCTCTTTCCTCGAGCTGGCACCCCTCATCCTGGCGCGGAGGCTGTAACCGTTCTCTCTCCCCGTCCGCACCTTCGACACCCTTCAGCTCGCCTCGTTGGAGTTCCTCCTCCGCTCAGGTCAGCGCCCCCAGCTTGCTACCCATGACCATCGCCTCCGACTCGCCGCCGAAACGCTCGGCTTCCCCATCGCCAACCCGGAGGCAGAGCCTCTCACGCAGTAGATCCTACGAGCGGGCTGATCCGTGCTGACGACACGGCGACCGGGGATCGCTCCCCGGCCGCCGCGCCCTACGGAATGTCAAGAGAGCCTACCGCTGCATTGGAATGGTGGTCGGGTCGTTGGTAATGTTGTCGATGACCGAGGCGTAGGCGTACACGCCCGAGCCCGCGGTCACCGTGATCTTTGCCCACCCACGCTGCATGTTGGTCAGACCTGCCCTCTTCTTGAAGGGCTGGTTCTCCTGCTTCCACTCACCGGGTGTGAGGCTCACCGTGTAGCTCGTCAGCAGTGTCCCCGCACCGTCATAGAGCGTCACTGAAGTGGTTGCATTGCCGCTCCCTGCATTGGTGAGCCCGATGTTGGTGCGATACGCCGTGTTTTCCGTAAGCTGACCGAGGATGGCGGTCTGCCCGGTGGCAAGCCCGTCCTCCGCCTTGAACCCCACATAGTCCTGGCCCAGCGTGCCGGTGGGGAAGCACCCGGCCGAGGACGCGACGAGGTTGTAGGTCCGCCCGGTGACCCGCACCGGCTGGTCGGCCCGTACCTCGATCGCCCCGGAGCCCGAGCCACCGAGCTGTCCCACCACATCCTGCAGGATCGACTGCCCGTTGGCCGTCACGAACGCCGTGCTTGTCAGGATGCCATCTGAGCCGTAGAACCGCACCTCGTAGCTGGCGATGCTGCTGTTCGGATTGGTAATACCCAGGTCGCTCCGCCACTGGCTGTTGTTGGCGCCACCAGCGTGACTCCCGACGGCAAGCCAGGCTCGATATCCCACCGGTACCACCGTGAACGACCGCTGACCGCTGGTGTTGAGGGTCTTCTTCGAGCCGTCACAGCTCGCCACCGCCTCCACCGACCAGTAGTACGTCCACCCCACGGCCAACGGCCCAACCCAGCTCGACGGGGTGGCCGACGTCCCGGTCACCGTCTGGTCGTTCTGCGGTGACGGCGGGTTGGTCGTGCCGACGTGCACGATGTACGACCCTGCCCCGCTCGACGCCCCCCAGCTCAACGTCACTGTCGGGCTCACGCCGGTCGCGCCGTTGGCCGGTGACGTGAGCGAGAACGCATCCGGGTTATCGCACAGGGGTGCCACCGTGAACGACCGCTGACCGCTGGTGTTGAGGGTCTTCTTCGAGCCGTCACA
>DAONEV010000078.1:9498-14047 GCA_035403265.1 Thermoanaerobaculaceae bacterium
TCGGGCTCACGCCGGTCGCGCCGTTGGCCGGTGACGTGAGCGAGAACGCATCCGGATTTGGACACTGCGCGAATGCTCGCTCAGACCATGTGAGGCTTGCAAGCACCTGCATGAGTAGGACAGCGACCACCAGCCCCGGCACTTTTGTGCTTCGCATCAACCAACCCTCCTTGGCACCAGGGAAGAGCAAGCCGAATGCCACAGGCGTCCCTCGCGGAAGTCGATAGCAGTAATAGTTTTATGAGCCACGTCTACAAGCTCAACCGAGGAGCGTGCGAGAACCTGCTTTCCAGTCTGGAAGCTGAGTTGGCAATCGAAACAACAGCGCGGGGACTTGGTTGGTGACCGTGGTTCTCAGGTCATTGCTGGCTGCACGCCGCGGCGGCGACGACGCTGGGCAACAAGCCCGGCGAGAACGTGCGAAGGTGAAGGCAATCGTCTCGGTTCATGGCGACACCCCCCGTGTGCCTGGTTGCTTCTGCGCGCATGGAGAGGGCCAGATCCAGCAACTGTTTCTGATCGAACTGGAGACGTGCTGACCAGGCAAGTGAATCGACGATCTCGTCAAGAAGATGACCAGCTTCCTTGTCTCGACCCAGACCGAGGAGCACGGCGGCAGAAGCAAGCTGGGCCTCCGTGCGAGCATCGGGCCATTGTCGCTGGAGGTTCGCCATCTCCACGAGATCTTCTGGGACCGCAAGCCCCCGTCGCCAGCGTGCCAGACACGCCAGCGCGGCCCCCTCCGGGGCGAAGGAACTCGATCTCACTCTGAGGTCAGCATCCGCAATCTGGTTCCACCAGAGATCCACCCGTACGCGCAGGGCAGACTCGAGGTCAGGGTTGCGGGGAGTACTGGCCGTTGGATGAACGAGCCAGCGAATCGCCGAGTCAACAGCATCAGAGTCGTGACCCTCGATCCCCACAACAAGGAGCGACCGTGCCGTGTCAAACAGCCTCGACCTGAGATCTCGTGCGCTCAGCTCCATGAGAACGGCCACTGCTCGCGAAATGTCACCCCGAATGGCGTAAAACTGCACGAGCTGCAACTCGATGTCCTGGTTCAAGGGCCGGCCGCGCTCGTCCTCCAGTAGCCTTGTGGCTCCGCCGAAATCGCCTTCACGAGCCAGCGCGCGAGCGGTGGCAAGCGCCAGCACCTGCGAATAGGCCGGCTCGGCAAGCAGAACTCCGCACTCCTTCCGTATCCGGTGATGCAGCTCGATCACGCTCCCACCACCAAGCTCTCTCTTGGTTGGCTGCAGCAAGCCAAGCTCTCGAAGAAAGAGCTTGCGTTCGACAGCGAGATCCCGCCGGGCATTGGGTCCGAACAATGGGTTTCCGGCGGCGTCGATCCTGTAGGGTGCATTCGCCCATCGAACCTCGATGGTCCCGTCAGGAAGGGCAAGCAGGCTGTCAAGAGTGGCATCGCTACCGAACGGGAGATACCAGCTCCACCCGACCCAGGCGAGATCCTCGCAACTGAGATCGGGCGATTGCAGCGATGCGCCCGCTATCATCGCCTTCGCCCGCCCTGCCTGTCCAAGCTGCTCAATTGTCAGCTCGCCGACCACCGAAACCATGCCAAGGGGGTTGTTGAGTGCCGTGAAGACCAGACGCGAAGGGCGAGACCCTGGCACAACAGTGACATCCTGGAGGTGGCCGGAGTGGACCAACGCCACCTCCCAACGTCGAACCCCCGGCCAAAAAACGAGAAGCGCGGAGGGATAGTAGGTTGTGTGGCGACACTGAACAAGCACCTCTGGCCGACCATCGCCATCGAGATCGGCGAGCTTGAAGAGCGCCACAAGGTGCTTGCTGAACGCGTAGGGCCACCTAGACACGACGTCATTGGGGTCCTTGCTGTCGAGGATCCTCCCCTCATTGTTCAGGATAGTGACCCTTGAGGGTGCCGGTGTGAATTCCCAGTTGGAGTCTTCGACAAACGAAGCGACGATTGTCTCGGCGCGTCCATCTCCGTCGAGGTCTGCGTTCTCCACCTGCCGGATCGGTGCCGCCGGTGCATAGGTCCAGGTGGTGCGGCCGCGGTCGTCGACGCCGCGGACCTCATGGCCGACCACATCGACGCGGACGGTGCGAGGGATGCGGAACCAGTCCCAGCCGATCCAGCCGGCGGCGACCAGAGCTGCGGTGGCGGCGAGGGTGACAAGTTGCTTGACAGGGAACCGAAAACGCAGGTGGCCACTGGCCAGGGTGCGCTCGACCTCAGTGGCGTTGGGGCGTTGGCGAGGGTCGGGGTCGAGCATGCGGTCAAGGAGCCGGTCAAGCAAAACTGGACAGCTCGGACAAGTGGCACGGACGCGAGGGACGCGGGTCTTCTGACGTCGCACAAGGGTCGCCACGGCACTCTCGCCCTGCAGGGGGATCTGGCCTGTGAGGCACTCGTAGAGAGTGATGCCGAGGGCGTAGACGTCGGTGCGGCCCGTCAGATCGGCGCCCAGCCCCTGCTCGGGGGCCATGTAGGCAGGCGTGCCCACGACCATCGCCGACTCGGTGAGGGTCGACCCTGGCGCCAGTGGCCGCACCAGCCCCAGGTCGCACAGCTTCACGACGGCAGCGTCTCCGGCTCGGCTGTCGTCGGCCAGGTGGGGTGGGCCGGATTCCGGACCCCGGACCCCGGACCCTGGCACATTCAGGTTCGACCACGTCACACCGCCTCCTGCCCGCGAGAGCAGCACGTTCCCCGGCTTCACGTCCCGGTGCACGAGCCCGGCGGCGTGGAGGTGGGCAAGCGCCGAGGCCACCTGGCGGCCGATCTCGATGACCTCGGCGGGGTCGAGGTGCCCGCGGTCCAGCAGGTGCTGGCGCAGCGTCGGACCCTCCACCAGCTCCATGGACAGGAAGGCGAGACCGTCGGCCTCGTGCAGGTCGTAGACGGTCACGAAGTGGGGATGCGGCTGGCGCGCTGCGTTGACCTCCCGGCGCAGCCGTGCCCGCGCCAGCTCGGTGAGCAGGTGGGGGAAGATGAGCTTGATGGCGACGCGCTGGCCGAGCTGCTCGTCGTGGGCGGCCCAGACCACGCCGCTGCCGCCGCTGCCCAGCACGCCCAGGAGACGGAACCTCCCCGTCAGGAGATCGCCGGCGTTGGGCAGCGCCACCGGCCGGCCCGGCTCGGTGGGTGCCGGCGACTGGCCGTGGGGGGACCAGGCTGGGGTAAGGTGCTGGCTATCCATTCGCCGCAATCAGACGGGCATTGTAGCGTGGCGCGGGAAGCCAACGTCCAGGTCCTCGAACTCCACCATTGCATGGCGGTGCCGACCGGCAAGGCTCGTGTCGTGCTTCCGGCACCGGGCGTCGCCCGGAGGTCGGCACCCACCACCGGCTCACGGGCAGCGACTACCTCTCCGGCCGGAGGCCGAGGCGACGCAGCTTCATGAGGAGACCGGGACGGGACAGGCCAAGCAGGCGAGCGGCCCGGGTGTGGTTGCCGCGGCTGCGCTCGAGCGCCAGGGTGAGCAGACGCCGCTCCAACGCCTCGGTGTGGAGGCCGAGGTCGAGGTCATCGGGCTCGGGCTCGGCGGCGCCCTCGGCAGCAGGTCGCAGCACAGCCGGCGAGAGCATGGTGGAGTCAATGGCCTGACCCTCGGGGCAGCGGTAGACGAGACGGCGGACCTCGTGCTCGAGCTCACGCACGTTGCCCGGCCATGGTGCACCAGACAGCGTGTCGAGCGCCGCCACGGTGACGCCCGCCACGGTGCGGCCGGTTTCCCGGCACACCTCGGCGAGAGCGTGCTCGACCAGAAGTGGGATGTCCTCGCGGCGCTGGCGCAGCGGCGGCACGTTCAGCACGTAGCCCGCGAGGCGGTAGTAGAGGTCTCGCCGGAACGCACCACCGGCCACCCGCTGCTCGATGTCGGTGTTGGTGGCAGCGACGACGCGCACGTCGACCGGCCGGGGCGCACGCCCGCCCACCGGCTCGACCTCCAGGCGCTGCAGGGCGCGCAGCAGCTTGGCCTGCAGGCCCAGCGGCATGTCGCCGATCTCATCCAGGAACAGAACACCCCCGGCCGCCTGCTCGAGCTTGCCGGTCCGGCCCGCCACGCCGGTGGCGACGGCGCGCTCGATGCCGAACAGCTCGGCCTCCAGCAGCTCCGAGGGGATGGCCGCGCAGTTCACGGCGACGAACGGGCCGTCCCGCCGGGGGGACGAGGCATGGAGAAGCCGCGCCACACACTCCTTGCCGACGCCGGTCTCGCCGGTGATGAGCACGGGTAGATCGCCGGCCAGCAGTTGTCGCACCTCCTCGTGCAGGCGGACCATGGCTGGCGATCGTCCGGGAACATAGGCAGACGGAAATGCGAGAACGGCCTTACGTGCACTCCGACCGCGAGGTGGCAGCGGACCGATCCGGGCGCGGAGGAGATGGAGCGCCGCCTCCAGCACGCTGGGCACACCGGTGCGGTCGGCAAGCTCGCCGTCGACCACAAGCACAAACGCCCCACGAGCCGCGCCGGGGTGCCACGCCCACGTGCGCGGCGGGTCTGCCTGACAGCCGGAGCCGGTGAGCACCTCAGGCCAGATCGCAGAAGGCAGA
>DAONEV010000079.1:0-14042 GCA_035403265.1 Thermoanaerobaculaceae bacterium
GCCAGCCTGCCCTGCTCGGGCTGCTGCCGGCCGAGGAGCTCGGCGTCTCGTTGACCCCCGGCCTGATGATGACGCCCCGCAAGTCGGTGAGCTTCGCCGTGAGGCTGACCAACCGGCCGGTCCAAGCCGGTAGCCGGTGTGAACGATGCAACCTCGTGAGCTGTCGCCACCGCCGACAGGTCGAAACCCTGCCGGCACTGGAGATTCCATGACCATCCTTCGTCCTCGCGTCGCCGTCTTCGCACCCGAACAGGTGGAGGCCGTGGTGGCCGATGCCATACGCGGGCTCGAGACGGTGGGGTTCTTCGTCGAGAACCGGCCCGCCCTCGACCTGCTCCGCCAGGCCGGAATATCACTCGACGGCCAGCGCGCCTTCCCGTCCGAGGGCCAGGTGCGCACCGCCCTCGCCACCGCTCCTTCGCGCATTCTCGTCCATGACCGCGACGGCAAGCCAGCACTGGACCTGGGCGGCGACACGGTGCACTTCGACCCAGGCTCGGCGGCGCTACACGTCCTGGACCCGGTGACGCGCCGGCGGCGGCCACCGCTCACCGCGGACCTCGCCCACCTGGCCTGGATCTCCGAGAGCTGCCGCCACATCGCAGGAGCGTCCACGGCCCTGGTTCCTTCCGACGTGCCCGAGGTCCTGGGAGACCGCTGGCGCCTGCTCGTGGCGCTGCTGCACGGCCGCAAACCGATTGCCACCGGCACCTTCCAGAAAGACGGCTTCGCGGTCATGCACCGCCTGCTGGCGACGGTTCGGGGCAGCGAGGCGGCACTCCGCGAACAGCCGCTCGCGGTCTTCGACTGCTGCCCGACGCCGCCCCTCAAGTGGAGCGACCTCACCTGCCAGGCACTGCTCGACTGCGCGCGAACCGGCGTGCCGGCGGAGCTCGTATCGATGCCGCTGGGGGGCGTCACCTCGCCGGTAACGGTCCGCGAGATGATCGTGCAGCACTGCGCCGAGAGCCTTTCGGGAGTGCTCATCCACCAGCTTGCCGCGCCTGGCTCGCCGATTATCTGGGGTGGCTCCCCGGCCGCCGTGGACATGCGCCACGGCACAACGCCGATGGGCGCGGTGGAGACCATGCTCGTGGACGTCGGGAACGCCCAGGTCGGCCAGCTTCTCCGACTGCCGACCCACGCCTACATGGGGATGTCCGACGCCAAGGGCCTGGACTTCCAGTGTGGGCTCGAGAGCGGCTTCGGTGCGCTCCTGGGTGCGCTGGCCGGGATCAACCTCATCGCCGGCCCGGGGATGCTGGATTTCGAGACCACCCAGAGCCTCGAGAAGCTCTTGCTCGACAACGAGGTGTGCGGCATGGCGCTGCGCGCCGTGCAGGGCGTCAGCGAGCGCTCGGCCGGCGAGGCCGTCGACCTGATCCGCCAGGTCGTGGAGCAAGGCTCGTTCCTCGCCCACCCCCACACGCGAGCTCACTACCGGGAGGAGCTGCTCATTCCGGGGCGCGTCCTCGACCGTGGCTCCTGCGGCGACTGGGAGACGACCGGCGGCCCCGACGCCTGGGCCTCCGCCCAGGCCGAGGTGCAGCGCATCCTCGGCAGGGGCAACCCCGCGCCCCCCGACGAGGCGTTGCAGCGTGAGCTCCTGGCCATCATGACCAGCGAGTGTCACCGCCTCGGCTTTCCCGGCCTTCCCGTGAACCCCCTCGCCTGACCTCCGCCCCTCCACCCGGGCCTCAGAGCTCCGGCCTGGGACCTCAGGTACGACAAGGCCGAACTGGGTGGGAGGGGAAGCCGAGGCCTGACGCCTGGGTGGGTTGGCGTGGGGTCCCCGCTTGACATCGATTTCGAGCCTTGTCTTGTAGACTCGGAGCATGGGTGGCGCGCGCTCCCGGGCAGACGTGCTGCGGTCGTTGCTGGCCGAGCGCATTCTGGTGCTGGACGGCGCCACGGGCACGGCGCTGGCAGACCGCGGCCTGTGGACGGCCGACTACGGCGGCGAGGAGCTCCTGGGCTGCCACGAGGCGCTGCTGCTGCACCGGCCCGACGTCATCCTCGACCTGCACCGGGGCTACCTGGCGGCGGGCGCCGATATCCTCAAGACCGATTCCTTCGGCGCCACGCCTGTGGTGCTGGCCGAGTACGGCCTGGCCGACCACGCCGTCCAGATCAACACCATGGCTGCAGCCCTCGCCCGGCGGGTGGCACTCGCCGCCGAGGCGGCCGACGGTCGGCCGCGCTTCGTGGCCGGCTCCATGGGCCCGACCACGAGGTCGCTGACCCTGACCGGCGGCATTACCTTCGCCGAGTTGGTGGCGGCCTACCGGCAGCAGGTGGAGGGGCTGGCCCAGGGCGGAGCCGACGTGCTGCTCGTCGAGACGGTCCAGGACGCCCTCAACCTCAAGGCCGCCCTCATCGCCTGCCGCGAGGGCGCACCAGGGCTGCCGGTCGCGGTCTCGGCCACCATGGAGCCGTCGGGCACCACCCTCGGCGGTCAGTCCATCGAGGCCATTGCGGTCATCGCCGAGCCCTGGGAGCCGCTCTGGCTTGGGATCAACTGCTCCACCGGGCCCGCTCCCATGACCGAACACGTGCGGGCACTGGCCGCCATCGCGCCGTGCTTTGTGGCCGTCTGCCCCAACGCCGGCCTGCCCGACCCCGAGGGTCGCTACCTCGAAACCCCCGAGGCGTTCGCTCGAGCGCTGGCACGCTTCGCCGCCGAGGGATGGGTCAACCTCCTGGGCGGGTGCTGCGGCACCACCGGTGAGCACATCCGGGAGCTACGAAAGGTCGCGGATACTCACTGCCCCCGGCTGCCGGTCACCTGCACCGTCCCCAGGCTGGCCGGCGGCGAGGCCGTGGAGATCGTCCAGGCCCCGCCGCCGCTGCTCGTTGGCGAGCGCACCAATGCGCTCGGGTCCCGCAAGTTCCGCGAGCTGGCGCGGAGCGGACGCTTCGCCGAAGGTGCGGAGGTCGGCCGCCGGCAGGTGCGTGGCGGCGCCCAGATGTTGGACGTCTGCCTGGCCGACCCCGAGGCCGACGAGGCCACCCTCATGGCGGGCGCGTTGCTCCAGATCCGGCGCTCGGTCCGCGTCCCGATCATGGTCGACTCCACCGACCCGGCGGTGATCGGCCGCGCCCTCGAGCTCATCCCCGGACGGCCGGTCATCAACTCGGTGAATCTGGAGGACGGCGGCGCGCGCCTCGAGGAGGTTGCCACCCTGGCGCGGCGCTTCGGCGCGGGCGTGGTGGCCGGGTGCATCGACGAACACCCCACCGAGGGCATGGCCCGGACTGCCGAGCGAAAGCTCGAGGTGGCGACACGCTTGCTCGACAAGCTGCAGATGTGCGGGATGCGGCGGCAGGACGTGCTTCTCGACGCGCTGGTCTTCCCCGCCGCGAGCGGCGACGCCCGCTTCGCCGGCTCCGCGGCCGAGACGGTGCGCGGCGTGCGGCTCATCAAGGAGCGCCTGCCCGGGGCGCTGACGCTGCTCGGCATCTCCAATGTCTCGTTCGGGCTGCCTGCCGCGGGCCGCGAGGTGCTGAACGCCGTCTTCCTCCACCGCTGCGTCGAGGCGGGGCTCGACGCGGCGATCGTCAACACCGAGCAGCTCGTGCGCTTCCCCAGCATTCCGCCCGACGAGGTGGCGCTGGCGGAGGCGGTCCTGTTCGACGGCCACAGGTCGGCGATCGACGCCTTCGCGGCCCGGTACCGAGCCGCACGACCCCCTCGCGGGGAGGATGATGCCGGTTTCCCCGCCGAGGAACGGCTACGCCGCATGGTCGTGGAGGGCCGCCGCAGCGGCCTGGAGGCGTGTCTCGAGGAGCTGCTGACGCGCCACCAGCCGCTGGCCATCATCAACGGGCCGCTGCTCGCCGGCATGGACGAGGTTGGCCGACTCTTTGGTGCCGGGCAGCTCATCGTGGCCGAGGTCTTGGTGTCGGCAGAGGTCATGCAGACGGCGGTGGACTGGCTGGGCCCCCACCTGCAAGGCGAGGCGTCGGCCAGCCGTGGCACCCTCATGCTCGCGACCGTCCGCGGGGACGTGCACGACATCGGCAAGAGCCTGGTCAACATCATCTTCTCGGCCAACGGCTACCGCGTCGTCGACCTCGGGGTGCAGTGCCCCTCCGACCGCCTCATCGCCGCGTGGCAGCAGCACCGCACCGACCTCATTGGGCTCTCCGGCCTGCTGGTGCGCTCCGCCCACCAGATGGCGGCCACGGCCGCGGACCTCACCGCGGCAGGTATCACCGCTCCCCTCCTTGTGGGTGGTGCCGCGCTGTCTGGGGCCTTCACTCGCGAGCGCATCGCTCCCGCCTATGCCGGCGAGGTGCGCTACGCCTCCGACGCGATGGTGGGGTTGGCGTTGGCCAATGCACTCCTCCGCCCTGCAAAGAACGGTGGCCTGTGCCCCGTGGCCCGTGGCCCGTCCCCCACTTCCACTGAGAACAGGGATGCGGGGGCGGCGGGCACCGTGGGAGACTGTGGCCTGAGCTATCCACCCGGGCAGAGCGAGGTAGCAGGCAGCGAGGTGACGAAAAGGGCCTCTGCTGAGCTCTCCTCTGGAGAACCGGGCGCAGACCACGGGCCACGGGCCACGATCCTCCCCCCCCCTGACTTGATCCGGCATGTACTCTCCGAGCTCCCGCTGGATGGGGTCTTTGCGCACCTCAACTGGCAGATGCTCCTCGGCAAGCACCTGGGGCTCCGGGGCGTCGTGCGAAAGCTCCTCGAGGTCCACGACGTGCGGGCGGAGGAGGTGGCGAAGAGGGTGGAGGCTTTGCTGGACGCGGCGGTGGCAAGGGGGTGGTTGCGTCCGGCGGCGGTATATCAGTTCTTCCGCGCCGTGGGACGTGGCGAGCGGGTGCTGCTCTTCGACTCCCTGGGCCAGGAGCTCGCATCGCTCCCCTTTGCCCGCCAGCAGAGGCCACCCCACGCGTGCGCCGCCGACTGGGTGTCGCCGGACCTTGCCGACCGGGACGCCGTGGCGCTGCTCGTCACCACCGCGGGCCATGGCGTGCGCGAGCGGGCCGCGGAGCTGCAGCTCGATCGCCACTTTGCCGACGCCATCGCCCTGCAGGCCCTGGCCATCGAGACCGCGGAGGCGGCCGCCGAGTGGCTGCACCGGCGTTTGCGTGTTCTGTGGGGCTTTCCTGATCCACCCGAGATGGCCATGGAGGAGCGCTTCCGCGCCGCCTACCGCGGCATCCGTCTTTCCTTCGGCTATCCGGCCTGCCCTGACCTGGAGCCCCAGGCCGACATCTTCCGCCTGCTGCATCCCGAGAGCATCGGCGTCCACCTTACCGACGGCCTGATGATGGATCCCGAGGCATCCGTCTCCGCCGTCGTCTTCCACCACCCGGACGGAAGGTACCTCTCGTGAGCAGGAGCGAACCAGGAGGAGATTGGGGGACGGGAGGAGAGGCGGCATGACCGTCGGGCGGGTCGAGCAACGGTTCGACGACCACGTGGTGGTGTCCGACGGGGCGATGGGGTCGGAGCTGCTGGCCAGGCTCCCCGGTCACGCCCACGTGGACCTGGCAGCCGTCGAGTACCCGCGGGACGTGCTCGAGGTGCACCTCTCGTACCTCGCGGCCGGGGCCGAGGTGCTGCTCACCTCGACGTTTGCCGCCTCGCGCCCACGCCTCGAGCGCCTGCGCGCCGGCGATCAGGTCGAGGCCGTGAACCAGGCTGCCGTGAAGCTCGCCCGCGAGGCCCGCGAGGTCGCGGGTGTCGATGCTCTGGTGGCCGGGTCCATCGGGCCGCTCGCCGGGGTCATCGACATGGACGATCCCGCCGGGCGCGCTGCCGTCGCCGCCGCCCACGCCGAGCAAGCCGCGGTGCTGGCCGGGCGCGGCGCCGATCTGCTGGTGCTGGAGACGTTCTTCCGTCTCGATGAGGTCGAGCTGGCGATCGCCGCGGTCCGCGGTGTTTGCGACCTGCCCCTGGTGGCCTCGCTCACCTTCCCCGACGAGAGCCAGCCCGACAGCGTCGCCGCCAACGCCGAGCGGGTGCGTCGGCTGCTGGACCTGGAGCTGCTGGCGGCCGGCATCAACTGTGCCCCCGGCCCCCACGCCACCCTGGAGGTCCTGGAGGCACTGGGCGAGGTTCGCGGCCGCCTGGCGGTGCGGCCCAACGCGGGCGCCCTGGTCCGGCGCGCCGGCCGGCTCATCCCACCACCCGCCACCCCGAGCTATCTGGCGGCGTTCGCCCGCCGCGCCGCATCTCTGGGCGCCCACCTGGTCGGGGGGTGCTGTGGCACCGGCCCCGAGCACATCCGCGCCATGGCCGAGGCGGTCAGGGGCCTGCGCCCCGGGCGGCACGCCAGATCGCGTGTCACGGTCACCGAACGAACCCGACCACAGCCCCCACCCATGGCTACCCGGTCGTCGCTTGCCGCCAAGCTCGCGGCCAGCGAGTTCGTGCACGTCGTGCAGCTCGACCCGCCCAAGGGCACCAACGCCGACCGCATCATCACGGCCACCGAGCGCCTCTCAGCCGCGGCCCGGATCGACGCCTTCGACGTCAACTCCAACCCCCTGGCCCGGTTGCGCATGGACTCCCTGTGGCTCGCGGCCGAAATCCAGCGCCGAACCGGCGTCGAGGCCATCCCCCACATCACCCCCCGCGACGCCAGCCTCATGGGGCTGCAGTCGCAGTTGCTCGGCGCCTGGCGGTCCGGCCTGCGCAACCTGCTGGCGATCTCCGGCGACCCCTCTCAGCTCGGCGACTACCCGGGCGTGCACGATGTCTACCACGTGGACATTTTCGAGCTGGTGCGGGCGCTCTCCCGCATGGCCGAGGGCGTGGACTGCGCCGACAACCCGATCGGCGAGCCACCGGCGTTCTGCCTTGGCGTCGCTGTCAGCCCCGGCGCCGAGGACCTCGACGCCGAGCTCGCGCGGGTGCGCCGCAAGGCCGACGCGGGCGCCCACTTCGTCATGAGCCAGGTGTTCTTCGACTGGGCACCGTGGGAGCGCCTGTTGGATCGCTGTGGCGGCTGCTTGCCGCTCCCGGCCATCGTCGCCGTGTGGCCGCTCACCTCACTCAAGCTCGCGCTGCGGCTGCACAACGAGGTGCCGGGCATCTACCTCCCCGACGAGCTGCTGCGGCGGCTCGAGGCGGCCGGCCCCGACGCCTCGAAGGTGGGTGCCGAGGTGGCCCGCCGGATCGCCGCCGAGGCGCCCGGACGGGCCGCCGGCACCTATTACGTCGCGCCGTTCCGGAACCCGGAGGAGATCCTGCCCTTCCTCCCGCCCGTGCCACCACCCCGGGCGGGCGAGTAGCGGCTGCTTCGACGCCACGCGCGCGATCCAACCCACCGCCTCTGTCATCGCCTCATGGTCCGAGAGGTGGGCGCGGACTTCCGGGCCGCGCATCGGCGCCCAGCGGGCGCCACCGCGGCACTGCGTGCCCCGAAACGCCGTGCGGGGCGCGGCGTCCACCCTGCAATCGCACCCTCTGCACGAGCGAACGCAGGTCATCGCTCGCGATTGAATCAGGAAATGATGGGATCGAGGCCCTTCTGGGCTTGCAGGATCGGCTCGGACTCCTCGGCCGCGGGGGGAGCGTCCAGGAACGCCCGCAGGCGCCCGTCGCCGTCGCCGACGAACGAGAGCACCCTGCCGCCGAACCCCTCGACGCCTTCCCGCAGGCGATCGGTGTGCCGCACCACCAGGATGTCGCCGCGGATCGGCGGCGTCTGGTGGGGCAGCAGCAACTCGAAGTGGAGCTTCGTGCCGAGCCCGAACTCGCGCCCGCCACGAACCAGCATGCCGGAGAGCGAGACGTTCTCGGTCACGGTCAGGATGCGCTTGACGCCGAACCCCACCCAGATGTCGAGCTGGATGACCGAGCGGAGGAATCGCCGTGGCGCGACCGCGAGGAGATCGGCGATGGCGTCCAGGAGCCGGTCCACGTGGCCAGTCGTCTCGACGACGCGGTTGACCCCCCGCCCGAGCAACGACCCGACCTCCGCGGCCTGGGGAGGCTCGGCCACCACCAGCAGTCCCGAGGTGCGGCAGGCGGAGTCCTTGGCCCGCACCGCATCCACCAGCTCGGTGAGGGAGAGGCCACTGTCGGGGTAGTGGGCGATGATGAGGTCGAACCGCTCTTTCTGTAACAGGGTGCGGGCACCGCCCAGGGTGTAGACGCGCTGGGCCGTGACCTCGGCTCGCCGAAGGAGCGGCAGGACGCGCTCCAGCGGCTCGATCTTCTCCCCGATCACCAGCAGGCGGCGCGTCGTCGTCATCCGCCGTGCATGATAACCCGCTGGCGCGCATGATCGGGGATGGAGGCGCTCACGAAGGTAGCGCCGCGATCCGCAACAGCCCCTCGGCAAGGCTGGCGCGGTCGGCGGCGGCGCCGATCGAGATACGGACCCCCTCCTCCGCCGGCAGACGGCCGACGGCGAAGACGGACGAGGGGACGACGACCACCCCCGCGGTCATCGCCTGCTTCGCGAAGGCGGCGGACCTCCCGCGCGGGAGCACGAGCCACACGTGCGGGCAGTGCGGCTCGCCGCGCCAGACCAGGCCATGCAGGTGGCGAGCGCAGAGGCGATGTCGCGCCGCGAGCTCGCGGCGCTGCGCGAGCAGGCGGCGCCAGCCTGTGCCGTCACCGAGCCAGCGGGTGGCCAGCGCCGCCGAGAGCGGTGACACGTACCACGCCGTGTGGTGCGAGGCATCGCGCATGCGGTCGCGCAGGCGGGGCGGAACCGCCAGGTAGCCGACGCGCAAGCCCGGCGCCACCGTCTTGGAGAGGCCGGTCAGGTAGAGGACGCGGTCGGGCGCGAGCGACGCGAGCGGCGGCGGCGCGTGCTCGGGCAGCAACCCGTAGACGTCCTCCTCGATGAGGATCACGTCGTACCGGCGCGCGATCTCGACGATCCGGTGCCGGCGCTCGAGGCTCATGGTGGCGGTCGTGGGGTTGTGCAGGGTCGGCGACAGCACGGCCAGCCGCACGCCGCCACGACACGCGGCGTCGAACGCCTCGGGCGTGACACCTTCCCGGTCCATGGCCATGGCGTGCAGACGCCGCCGCCACCGGCGCGCCGCGGCCTTGAGCCCGGGGTAGACGAGCGGCTCGCAACCGATCTCCTCGACCTCCTGGAAGGCGCTGATCGCCGAATCCATGGCGTGCTGCGCGCCGGCGCAGACGACGATGCCGTTGGGCTGGGCGGCCACGCCTCGCCGCTGCAGCCAGCTCGCGGCAGCACGGGCGTGTTGGAGTGCGTCGCCGATGGTCGGGTAGTGAAGCAGGCGCGCCGCCTCATGCTCGTCGATGCCGCGCAGCGCGCTGGCCAGGTCCGGGTCGCGAAGGAGCCCCGGAGGCGTGTTGGGAGAGAGGTCGATGACGCCGCCCCGGGGCCGCTGCTCGAGGGCGAACAGCGCCGCCTCGGACGCCACGCCAAGCACGTAGGTGCCGCGCCCCACCTCGCCGCCGAGCAGCCGCCGCCGCGCCGCCTCGCGATAGGCGCGGGTGACGGTGGAGACGTTGACGCCGAGCAGGTCCGCGAGCAGGCGGTGGGTGGGCAACCGGTCGCCCGGGCGCAGGCGTCCCTGCCTGATCGCATCGGCGATCGCGTCGGCGATGGCGAGGTACGCGGGTTGCTTGGAAGCGGCGATGTCGGGGAGCCAGATTGTCATGCACACAATTCCCTAGATCATGCACACACACTACCACGCGAGGGCGGCCGCGCGAGACGCGGAGCACTTGGAGGCGCCATGGCGAGCATCGACTTCAACGGCAGGCAGGTGGAGCTGAACCCTGAGGGCTTCCTCGTCGACCCGGGCGTCTGGAACGACGACCTCGCCGTCGTCCTCGCCAGGCAGGAGGAGGGGCTGCAGGCGCTCGACGAGCAGCACTGGTCGGTCATCCGCTACATCCGCCAGTACTACGTCGAGAACCAGTCGGCCCCGATGGTGCGCCTGATGTGCAAGGCCACCGGACTGCCGCTCCGGCGGATCTACGAGCTGTTCCCGAGCGGCCCGGCCAAGGGCGCGTGCAAGCTCGCCGGCCTGCCCAAGCCCGACGGTTGCGTCTGAGCTCACGCCATGGGCCAGCCGCTCCACGTCGCCGTATTGGCTGCCGCGGCCTGGGCGGTCGGCGCGCTCGCCTTCGCTTGGCTGCGAACGCGAGGCTTCGGCGGTCGAGTGTTGTTTGCCAGAGCCGCCGGTGATCCCGCCGCCGGCGTGCGGTATTCCTTCACCACGGCGATGCTTCCGCAGGCCAAGGAGAGCGTGATGATGCACCTGCCGTCGTACGCGGCGGGCATGATCTTTCACCTTGGCACGTTCGTCGCGTTTGCCCTCCTGGCAGTGACGCTTGCCCGGATTCAACTGCCCTTGCCGGTTGCCTGGATCGCGCGGGTCGTCACGCTTGCCGGTTCTTTCGGCGGGCTGGCGCTGCTCGCCAAGCGCGCCCTGACACCCCACCTGCGCGGGCTGTCGTCGCCGGACGACTTCGTGGCCAACCTGCTGACAACGACGTTTGCAGCACTCGCCGGCGCGGCGTCACTCTGCCCGCCGATCGAGACTCCGTGGCTGGTGGTTGCGGCCGTCCTGTTGGTCTACGTGCCGATCGGCAAGATCCGACACTGTTTCTTCTTCTTCAGCTCGCGGGCGTACCTGGGGGCCTTCTTCGGCTACCGGGGAACGTTCCCGTCGCCTGGATGGGGAGAACGGCGATGACCACCATCGAAGCGCGGATCGACGCCCTCACCGAGCCGGAGCTGCAGCACGGCCTCGAGGTCTTCCGCTCCAGGTTGAGGGCCGCCGAGGCGTCGTACCTGAACGCCTGCGTCCACTGCGGGCTGTGTGCGGAGAGCTGCCACTACTTCCGCATGGAGCCGACCCTCGAGAACGTCCCCGCGCGCAAGCTCGACCTGGTCGCCGCGGTCTTCAAGCGGCACTTCACGGCGGCCGGCCGCCTCGCCCCGGCGCTCGTCGGCGCCAGGCCCTTCGACCGGGAGATGGTGCGGGCGTGGCTCGACGCGGTGTTCGGCCGCTGCTCGCTGTGTGGCCGCTGCTCGCTCAACTGCACGATCGGCATCGCCCTGCCACGCGTCTTCCGCGCCGCACGGGCGGCACTCGCCGCCATGGGCCTCGTACCCGACGACCTGCAGGCCACCGTCGACAACAGCCTCCGCCACGGCAACAACATGGCGATCACGAAGGAGGACTGGGTCGACACGGTGCAGTGGCTGGAGGAGGAGCTGCAGATGGAGACCGGCGATCCCGAGGCCCGGCTCCCCCTCGACAAGCATGGCGCGAAGATGCTCTTCACCGTCAATCCGCGCGAGCCCAAGTTCTTTCCGCTGAGCCTGCAGGCCTCCGCCAAGGTGTTCTGGGCGGCCGGCGAGGACTGGACGCTGGCGAGCGACCCCGGCTGGGACCTGACGAACTACGGGCTCTTCAACTGCAACGACGACGAGGCTGGCCGGATCACCCAGAACCTCGTGGATGCCATGGCCCGTCTGGGCTGCACGACGCTCGTGATCGGCGAGTGCGGCCACGGCTTCGGCGCCGCACGCTGGGAAGGGCCGGAGTGGCTGCAGCGAGCCTATCCGTTCGAAGTCCGAAGCGTCCTCGAGATCATGGACGAGTACCTCGCAAGCGGCCGCATCCGGGTCGACCCGGCGCGCCACGCGAAGACCGTGACTCTCCATGACCCGTGCAACCTGGTACGGCACGGCGGCATCATCGAGCCCCAGCGAAGGGTCCTGCGCCAGAGCGTCTCGCGCTTCGTCGAGATGGCGCCGACGCGCGAGCACAACTTCTGCTGCGGAGGCGGTGGCGGCCAGCTCGCCATGGCCGCCTACAGGGACCGGCGCATCCGATCGGGTGGCATGAAGGCGCAGCAGATCCGCGACACCGGCGCCGAGATCGTCGTCGCACCGTGCCACAACTGCATCGACCAGCTCATGGAGCTCAACAAGGAGTACACGCTCGGAGTCCAGATCAAGACCGTGGCGGAGGTGGTGGCCGACGCGCTGGTCACCGGAGAGCCGCTGCCCACCGAATGGAAGGGAACTGCATGACCAGCCTGATCTACCTCGACAACGGCGCCACCTCGTTTCCCAAGCCGGAGGTGGTCTACACCTCGATGGACACGTTCTACCGCCAGTACGGGGTGAACCCCGGGCGGAGCGGATTCGACCTCTGCCTCGAGGCCGGGTCACTTGTCGACCGGACGCGCAGGCTGCTGCGTGACTTCCTGGGCGGCACCGACCACAACCGGCTCGTCTTCAGCTACAACTCGACGGACGCCCTCAACCTCGCGATCTTCGGCCTGATCTCCCCCGGGGACCACGTGGTTACGACCCACCTCGAGCACAACTCCACGCTGCGCCCGCTCTGGATGCTCGAGCACGAGAGCGGCGTCAAGGTCGACTGGGTGGACTTCGACGCCCAGGGCTGGGTCGACCCGCAGGAGGTGATCGACCGGATCACGCCGGGCACGAAGGCCGTGGTGATGAACCACGGCTCGAACGTGATCGGCACGGTCCAGGACGTGGCCGCGGTCGGCAAGGTCTGCCGCGAGCGCGGCGTCCACCTCATCCTCGACGTCAGTCAGACCGCTGGCGTCGTGCCGGTCGACCTCGACGGGCTCGGCGCCGACGTCATCTGCTTCACGGGTCACAAGAGCCTGATGGGGCCGATGGGGATCGGCGGCATGTACGTGCGCGAAGGGATCGAGATCCGCCACACCCGCGCCGGCGGCACCGGGGTCAAGAGCGCCCAGCGCCACCACCTCGACGAGTACCCCTACCGCATGGAGTACGGCACCCCCAACCTCCCCGGCATTGCGGGGCTTTCGGCCGGTGTGAAGTGGGTCCTCGAGCAGGGCATGGAGAAGTTGCACGAGCACGAGATGCACCTGTGGCGGAAGCTGCGCGACGGACTTCGGGAGATCGACGGCGTCATCCTGTACTGCGCCGACGACGTCCCGGGCAAGGGGCGCATCAGCGTGCTGTCGTTCAACATCGAGGGCCTCGAAGCGGCGGACACCGGCACCATGCTCGACGTCGACCACAATATCGCCTGCCGCACCGGACTGCACTGCACCCCCATGGTCCACGAGCACCTCGGCACCGACCAGATCCACGGCGCCGTGCGGTTCGGCATCGGGCCGTTCAACACCGAGGCCCACATCGACGCGGCGATCACCGCGGTCGCCGAGATCGCCTCACTCCGCGCCGGCCGGAAGTAGGACGCCAGCCGCACCGGGAAGGGGCTCGGAGATGCCGGTCAGGAAGCGTATCGTCATCGTGGGCGGGGTCGCCGCCGGCGCCAGTGCGGCCTGCCGCGCCCGGCGCCTCGACGAGCGGGCCGAGATCGTTCTGCTCGAACGCGGTCCCGATGTCTCCTTCGCCAACTGCGGTCTCCCCTACCACGTGGCCGGCACGATCCGCGATCGCGAGACGCTCATCGTGCAGACCGCCGAGGCGCTGGCCCGGCGGTTCGCCCTTGACGTGCGGGTGGAGCACGAGGTCCTGTCGATCGACCGCGCGGCGAAGGAGCTTCGGGTCATGGACCGCCGCCGCGGCAGGGAGTATCGGCAGGGCTACGACGCCCTGGTGCTCTGCACCGGCGCCGAGCCCACCCGACCCCCGATCCCCGGAGCGGATCACCCGAGAGTGCTCACGCTGCGCACGCTCGGCGACATGGACGCCATCCTCGCGAGCCTGCAATCAGCCCCCGTCGATCGGGCCGTGGTGGTCGGCGCGGGGTACGTCGGGCTCGAGATGGCCGAGGCGCTGTGCTTCGCGGGGGTCGAAGTCAGCCTGGTGGAGGCCCTGCCGCAGGTGATGGGCCCGGCCGACCCGGAGATGGCCGTCCTGTGCAACCCCGAGCTCATCCGCAACGGCGTGGACCTCTACCTTGGAACCACGGTCACCGCTATCCGCCCGCGGGAGGATGCTCTCGACGTGGTGCTCTCGAGCGGCGCGACCCTGCCCTGCGGCCTCGTCCTGCTGGCCACGGGCGTGAGGCCCGAGACCCGACTCGCCGCCGAGGCGCGGCTCGAGCTGGGCCCCACCGGTGGCATCAAGGTCGACGACGCCATGCGCACCTCG
>DAONEV010000080.1:0-14000 GCA_035403265.1 Thermoanaerobaculaceae bacterium
AGCTCATCGTCGAGAGGTCGGGGTCGAGGTTGGTGACGCCGATGCCCCCGGCCACGAACGGCACGAAGCGGCTGTGGCCGAACCCGCACTCGAAACCGAGCTCACCGGTGGTGATGTCAATCCTCCCTATCTTGTCTCGTCCACCAAACAGCTCCGAGCTGCCCGTCACCAAGTCGGCGCGCCCTCGGCTGAGGAAGCCCTCGAGTGCCCAGTTGTCGGTAAATCGGTAGGCGAGACGGAAGCCGTACTGCGGCGCGTCGTCTATGGTCACGTCGAAGTCGAACTGGTTGGTCGTGCCTCGAGCCATGACGTCACCGAACCAGTAGCCCATCGTCGGCGTGAGCTCGACGGTGCCGGATACGCCCTGGGCGTGCGCCATCGTCGCGGCGAGCACGCAGATGGTGATCACGAGTGCCTTGCGCATTTCAGTTGCCTCCTTGCGTTCTTACCGGTGTCGCCACCAGCGCCTCACTGCGAGTGCGGATGTCGTCGATCATGTCCCGGGAGTAGCCTGGGTAGACCTGCACGACCTTCCCCTCACGGTCGAGGAGAACCGAGAAGGGGATGCGGTCGATACCCAGCGACTCCTGCGTGCGAGCGTCGGCGAGAAACGCGGGCATCGTCAGCCCGAGCCTCTCCATGAACGGTCGCACCTTCTCCCGTGGAGTGTCGACAGCCACTGTCAGGACCGCCAGACCCTTGCCACCCAGCTCGGTGTACAGCTTCTGCAGCTCTGGCAGCTCGAGGCGGCACGGACCGCACCAGGTCGCCCAGAAGTTGAGAAGCACCACCGCACCCTGGAAGTCCTTGACCTCGACCACGTGCCCGTCGAGATCCGTGAGACTGACCTGAGGGAATGCCGGGCGGTTGTCGGCCGCGTTGACGACCACACCCACCAGCAAGGCAACGAACGCCAAGACCAGAATTCGTGTCTTCATCGGCGGCATCCTAACACGGCCCTCTCCCTCGTTCCGTCGTCAATTCACGATTCGTGCCAACACCCAGTCTCCGGGACAAGCTCTTCAATCCGGATGATCAGGACGACGGTGTGCCGTCGGAGGCAGCATCGAGGTGCAGACGGTCAAGGTTGAGGACGATCGCCTCGTGGACCCCCTCGGCAACGCGCACGGCCTTGTCGGAGAGATGGTTGAGATCGCCGGTGAACCCGCGGGGATCGATGTCGCCGAGCTTGTCGCCGGTATTAACGGGCACGCCGTCGCGCAGCAGTCCCCTCACCACGCCGCTGATGCGGGCGACGACCGGGTACTCGCAGTCGACCGGAACCCCACGGTAGAGGTCGGCGCGTTCGAACAGGAGGACCAGGACACCGATCTTCTCGCCCTGCTCGACGCGATCCCCGATCTCGTGGGTGGTGCGGAAGACGCCCACACGCTGTGCCTTGATCACCCGTTCCTGAGAGAACCCCATGATCTCGGCGGGTGGCGCCGTGATCAAGGAATGGCCTCCCGAGAGGACACGGCCCAGCCGTGGGCCCCGCGTCGTCTCCACCACGGCGTGGCAGTCCTTCCCCGCCTGGAACCCCGGACCGAGGGCGATGACGACGGGCGCCAGCTCCCTGGCGAGCCCCCAGTTGGAGCGCAGCATGGCTGCCTCGACGTAGACCTCGGGCGGCCACGCGGAGAGCACCTCGGGGAGCGCCTGAGTGGTGACCGCCAGGTCGCCCAGCTCGTGCATGCGATCGATGTCGGAAAGCACCATCACGAAGCGGGCCGTGATGCCCTCAACGGTCTTGGCATGCTCGAACACCGCCTCGGAGAAGCAGACGTGCCTGCGCACCGCCTTCGGGAACGGCCTCTCCACCAACAGGATCCGGTTGGCCCCCTGCTTGGCCAGGTGAACCGCGACCGCACTACCCAGCTCGCCGGCGCCGCGGACCATGATGCGGACGTCGCGAAGATCAACCATCAGCGAACCACGATCGCTTCCACCTCGACCTGGGCTCCCCGGGGGAGGGCTGCGACCCCCACCACCGCTCGCGCTGGGCGATGCTCACCGAAACGGCGGGCGTAGATCTCGTTGAACTCGCCGAAACGGGCCAGATCGGTCAGGTAGACATTGACCTTGATGACCTGGGAGAGGTCCAGGCCGGCCGCCGTCACGACCGCCGTCATGTTGGCGAGGGCGCGCTCGGCCTGGGACCCGAAGTCCGGGCCGACCAACTCGCCGGAGGCGGGATCGAGGGGGATCTGACCGGAGACGAAGACCAGCGTCTCGCTGGCCACGCCCTGACTGTAGGGGCCGATGGCCTTCGGGGCGGCAGAGGTGGCAATCAGGGTCAGCTTGGCGCTCATCTTCCCTCCCGTCAGGACGCGTACTCCCAAATGTCAGGAAGGTTACGAAACTGCTCTGCAAAGTCAAGGCCGAACCCGACGACGAAGCGGTCCTCGATCTCCAGGCCGACGAAGTCGACCGCCACGTCCACCTTGCGGCGGGAGGGCTTCGAGAGCAGGGCCACGACCTGGACCGAGCGCGGATGGCGCGCCCTGAGGAGGGCGATCACGTCGTTGAGGGTGAGGCCGGTGTCGACAATATCCTCGACCAGGTAGACATCCTTCCCCGAGATATCCACCGTGACGTCCTTGACCAGGATCACCGTCCCAGACGTTTCCGTGGTCGCGCCATAGGACGACACCTGAATGAAGTCCACGACCACCGACCGGCTCAAGCGCTGGGTCAGTGCCGTGAAGAAAAAAACCGCGCCCTTGAGTATGCAGATGAAGACCGGATCCCGCCCCTCCATGTCGGCGCTGATCTCCCGGGCCAACGCGGCCACCACCTCATCAATGCGCTCGGCTGGAACGACCTTGTCCTTGAGCATGACATCCCTCCCGTTGACCGGTCTCGGACGCGCTAGTGTAAACTCTCCTCGGACGCGCCACCATGGCAACCACTGACTTGCATGCTCTCAACCAGCGCTATGTCCGCCTCACGGACCGCTGCCGCTCGCAATGGACCTTTTACCAACTCCTCCAGGGCCTTTTCAAGCACCTTCGCAATGAGGTCTGTCCCCTCGATCTGGACTTCCCGGCTCTCTTCAACGAGCTGCGCGAGCTTGCGGCGAGTATCGGGCTGCCCGAGGCGGCCCGCACGGAGAAGTCGATCCAGCAGCTCTCCGCCAAGCTCGACTCGTGCGGCAAGCGCCTGCGAGAGCTGGACGATACCGTCCCGCCTTCGGCGATGCGCCGCTTCTTCGACCGTCTGAACACCCAGGACGAGAAGGTGCTTCTCGCCCTCGCCAAGTTCTATCTCGACGGCGAGACCAAGCAGCCGGATTCCCTGGACAAGCTGGACATCATCTTCACCCGCTTGGCGGAGATCTCGAAGAGCGGCGGCGGCGTGCTGCCCCGGGAGAAGCACGAGATCGAGCGCCTGGTTCAGCCTCTCCTGGCCGGCAGGCCGACCGCCACGAGCGTCGATGCCGAGGTCGCCATCCTTCTCAGCGCCCTCGCCGACCTCAGGGCCGAGATCCAGGCCTGCCGGAGCTTCACCGAGCTGGCCGCCGGCGGCGCCCTGGATCGCTTCCGGACCCTCAAGCGGCGCCTGGGCGAGGGGCTCCTCAACCCCCGGCTGCTGCCCACCCTCATGCAGACCACGGTGGCCATCAAGAGCCGCTTCCACGAGCTCTGGGAGGAGGAGCGCACCAGGCTGCAGGACGACACAAATCGGGTCAAGGACCTCGAGCGCCAGCTCCAGACCCACCCCGAGATGGTGGACGAGCCCCTCCGGCAGGCACTGGCCCTATTCGCCTCGGCCCAGGAGCGTTTTGACCGCGGGCTGCAGGAAGAGAGCGTCAGACGCGAGGACGCTCTCGAGCTCCGGCAGTCCCTCAATCGCATCCTGGAGCGGTTCGAGACCCCGATGGGGTACAACGTCAACGACATTCGCTCCTCCAGTGACCCTGACGCCGTGGCCGTGGGGGCGGGAGAGGCCGGGCCCGAAGAGCTGGGCGAGCCCGAGGCCGTGGGGCTGAGCGTCGATCCACTCGTGCAGGAGTACCTCTCGAAGATCATCTTCGCCGTCGAGCTGGTCGGCCGCGACCGCCCGGCCGGGGAGATCGCGCAGGCCAAGGAGCTGGCCACTCTACGACTCGAGCCGTCGGAGGTCGAGGCGCTGCAAGCACTGATGCGACAGCGCGCGGTGGCGGGGACGCTGGCCGACGAGCGGGCACGCCTGCTCGTGCAAGCGGCCGCCCTGCGCTCCCGGATGGACGAGGAGAGCCGCGAGATCGACCGCCTCCAGAAGCAGGGGTCGGAGCACCTCGCCGACCTTCTCGAGCGCGCCTCCCAGTCGCTACAACGGGCCGCCGAGCTCGGGCGCCGCTTCGACTGGTTCATCGACGATGCCCTCTATCGCGGCGAAATGGAGCACATGGAACAGCTCCACCGCTGCCGCTTCCGCCTCCTCCACGCCCATTCCGGGCTCTGGTTGAATCACAACGAGCGTGGCGGCGTCTCACCCTTCTGACGCGCGCCCGCTGCGCCTGCGGACCGGCACGACACTCCTGGGGCTGGATGCCGACCGGCTGATCGTCGGGCGCAGCCGCTCCTGCGATCTCCGCCTGCGCGAGGACAGTGTCTCCCGCCTCCACGCCGTCCTGTACTGGCGCGGCCCGGAGCTCGTTGCCGAGGACTCCGGTTCCTCCAACGGCACATTCGTGAATGGCGAGAGGATCAGCGCCCCCCATGCGCTCGTCGCCGGTGACATCCTGACCCTCGGAACGCTGCGCCTCGCGGTCGAATCCGTGACCGCGGCGCTGCCCCCACCCGCCGAGGACCCGCTCCTGCGGACCGACGGCGACTACACCGTCGGCATGCTGCCGCTCCAGCCGGCCGGCTTTGGCTGGCGGCTTCTTGCCTGGCTTCTCGACACGGTCCTGTTCGCCATCGGATCCTTGGTGCCCTTCGCACCGCTCCTCGCCATCGCCGGAGCCGAGCGGCACCTGCTGTCCCCCGAGGCCCTGCCTCCCAGCCTGCAGACCAAGGCATGGCTGGCAGGTGGGTGCACCGTCCTCTGGCTGCTCTACGCCTGCTACTACGTGCTCCACGGCTGGGCGCGCCGGGGCGGCACACCGGGGCTGCGACTGCTCGGGCTGCGCCTGATCGACTGGCAGCACCAGATCCCCATCGGCTACCTCCGTGCGCTCTTGCGCGGGCTGGCGTTGCTGGTGACCTTCCTCACCCTGGGCCTTGGCTTCCTGCTACCCCTGTTCCGACAGGATCGAAAGGCGCTCCACGACCTGCTGGCCGGGACCAGCGTCACGCACCGTCGGAAGCCACTTGGAGGCACGGTCACCGCAGCGTACAATCCCCGCCGTGAGTGAGCTTCTCCACGCCTTCGGCTCGGTCGGACCCATCGGCAAGGGCGTTCTGGCCGTGCTCGGGGTCTTCTCGGTCATCTCCTGGACCCTGATGTTCCTCAAGCTCCAGCAGATGCGGCGAGCCGAGGCGGGGAACCTGGTCTTCCTCGCCGACTTCCGGAAGGCGACCCGACTGGCCGAGGTGCAGACCGCGGCGACCAAGGCGCCCGAAGCTCCCCTCGCCGGAATGTTCCGGGCCGGATACCTCGAGCTCGAAGCCCAGGCACGGGTCCTTCAACGCGCCGGGCAGCCAGCCGGCCAGATCAAGAGCCTGGCGGCCGTGGAGCGCGCGCTGCAACGGGCCATCGGCATCGAAGGAGCCAAGCTGCAGCGGTTCCTGCCCTTCCTTGCCACGACGGCCTCGGCAACTCCCTTCATCGGTCTGTTCGGTACGGTGTGGGGGATCATGAACACGTTCCGCGCCATTGCCACGAGCGGCTCCACCTCGATCGTGGCCGTGGCGCCCGGCATCGCCGAGGCGCTCATCAACACTGCGGCCGGCCTTGCGGCGGCGATCCCGGCAGTGATCGCCTACAACGCCTTTCTCGGCGCCCTGCGGCGGCAGCGCGGCAGCATGGAGGACTTCCTCCTCGAGTTCCTCAACCTCACCGAGCGCACCTTCACCTAGAGGCCAGATATGGCTTTCCGCACCGCCGACGACTACGACAACCTCGCCGAGATCAACATCACGCCACTCGTCGACGTCATGATGGTGCTGCTCATCATCTTCATCGTCACTGCCCCGATGATGGTCCAGGGTCTGCAGGTCGACCTGCCGCGGGCGACCGCGGCGGCGCTCTCGCAGAAGGGCCCGGAGCCGGTCGTCCTGACCCTGACCCGGGACCGCCTGATCCTCATCGGCGACCAGCCCGTTCACCTCAAGCTCCTGAGTGGAAAGCTCGCCCCCCTGCTGGCAGGAGGGCCTCGGCCGGTGTATCTCAAAGGTGACCAGGCTCTCCCCTACGGCTTCGTGATCGAGGTGCTGTCGACGCTGAACCGCATCGGGGTCGAGGAGATCGGCATGGTCACGGTGCCGCCTCCGACGCCATGATCGACCCGGTCTCCGACGAGCTCACGCAACGCGCCAGGATGCACCTGCCCTGGCGCTGGGCGCTCGCCTCGGCCCTCACGCTGCACCTGGCCACCGGCTTCGCCCTCCTGCTGGGTGGTCATCGGCAACCCAGGGCTTTCTCCCTGCCCAGCGTCCAGGTGCGCCTGGCGGCTGCGCTTCCCGGCCCGGCCCGGCCGGCCGGGGCGCCTGGCGGCCCCGCCCGGGCATCCTCCCGACCACGTGCCATCGCCACCGCACCCCTGCCGCCGGCCCACAAAACCGTGCAGGCCGAGCGCACGCCTGGTCGGGTCAGGCCCACTCCGAGGCCCGCGGCCGGAGACCAGGCGCCGGAAGCCGCCGATGCCACCTCCCGGCCCGGAGCCGCTGGCCCCTCAGGACCTCCCGGTAGTGGATCTCTAGGCGGACGGCCTGACGGCCAGGCTGGCGTCAGTGGCGGGATTGCCCTCGGGGCCGGGAGCGGCACCGAGGAGGTTTTCCCCTTCAGCTATTACCTCAACCGCGTGCTCGGGTCGATCGAGGGAAACTGGTTCAAGCCCCCCGTGCCACCCGAGACGCGCTGCCGGGTGCGGTGCCGCATCGACCGCTCCGGACGCCTCGTCGAGGCGGGCATCGAGGAACCAAGCGCCACACCCGCGTTTGACCGCGCGGCGTTGCGAGCCGTCTACGCCTCGGCGCCCTTCCCACCGCTTCCCCTTGGCTTTACCGGGGCGAGCCTGACGATTCACCTGGAGTTTGGCCCATGAGACGACGAGTCGGCCCTGTCTGTCTGGTCTTCGCCCTGCTCGCGACTGCCCTCGCGGCTCAGGAGGAGGTCTACCTCAAGGTCACGAGCCCGGGGTTGCAGCGGGTCGTGATCGGAGTCGCGCCATTTGCCTCCCGGTCGGCGGTCGATGCGGTCGCCGCCTCCCAGTTCATGAACACCCTGCGCGCCGACCTCGACCAAACGGCGGTCATGGGCCTGCTTCCCGAGGCAAACGCCCGGCTCGTCGAGCCGGCTCCCGGCGACCCCGGCCTGACGCGTCAGCGCTGGCGCTCGGTTGGCGCCCAGCTCCTCCTCGAAGGCTCCTTCTCGGGAGCCGGCAACCAGCTCGTGGTGGAGGCCCAGCTCTCGGAGCTCACCTCGGGCGAGATCGCATATTCCCGTCGGTTCCAGGCCGGCAACGCCCTCGCCGCGACGATGGCGCACACCCTGGCCAACGAGATCGTACGCCTGCTGACCGGCCAGCCCGGGCCGTTTCTCTCCCGGATCGCGTTCATCTCCGACCGCAGCGGCGCCAAGGAGCTGTGGGTCATGCGGTGGGACGGCTCCGACCCCCAGCAGCTCACCGCTCACAAGTCGATCGCGCTTTCTCCAGCTTGGTCCCCGGATGGGCAGTGGCTCGCGTTCACGAGCTTCCTGCGCGGCCAGCCCCAGCTTTTCGTCCTGCGACCAACGCAGGGCGTCTTCAAGGCGATCTCGACCTTGCCCGGCGTCAACACCTCGGCCAGCTTCTCCCCCGACGGCAAGCAGGTCGTGTTTGCGGCAGGGGACGGCGGGGACACCCACCTCTGGGTCGTGCCCGCCGAGGGTGGCACCCCAGTCCAGCTCACTTCGACACGGGGAATCTGCACCCAGCCGGCCTGGTCGCCCAACGGCCGCCAGATCGTCTTCACCTCGACCATGGGCGGGTCACCTCAGCTCTATGCCATCGACGCGGAGGGCACCAACCTGCGCCGGTTGACCTTCGAGGACCAGTTCGCCGACGAGGCGGCGTGGGCTCCCGACGGCGTCCGCCTCGCCTACACGACCCAGGTCGACGGCCGCTTCCAGATCGCCACACTCGACCTGCGGACCAACTCCCGCGCCGTCATCGACGGACCGGGCAGCAACGAGTCGCCGTGCTGGTCGCCGGACGGCACCATGTTGGCGTTCGTGTCGACCCGCACCGGCCGCAAGCAGATCTTCACCACCGACCCACTCGGGCGCCCCAAGCAGATCACCGGCGAGGGCAACAACTCGCAGCCAACGTGGGTCGCCCAGGTGCAGTAGCTTGTCGGCGCCGAAGAGTTTGTGTAAAGTCACTCCCGCGAGGGGAGGTGCGATGCCATGTCGAGAGCAAAACAGCTTGCCGTTCTGACGCTTGCCACACTGGTATTGGCAGGGGCCTGCGCGCACCGCAAGACTCTGGTCACCCCTGAGGTTCCGAGCCCGGAAAGCTCGGTGGCCACCGCCACGTCCGGCACCACCGGAACCGGGACCACGGTCGTCGAGGCCGAGCCAGCCATCGGCACTGCCGGCGCCCCCGAGGCGGGCGTCAACGCTAGCGACCTCCCGACTGACCTCGTCGAGCTCAACCGCGCCGGATACATCAAGGACGCCTTCTTCGACACCAACAAGGCCGACCTGCGCGACGACACCCGCGAGCTGTTGGCAGCCAACGCCTCATGGCTCAAGGGGCATCCCTCCGTCAAGCTCCAGATCGAAGGGCACTGCGACGAGCGGAACACCGAGGAGTACAACCTTGCCCTGGGGTGGCGCCGCGCCTTCGCCGTCAAGGACTACCTGACCTCCCTCGGGGTCGATGCCGGCCGGATGGGCGTCATCTCCTACGGGGAGGAGAAGCCGTTTGCCCCGGGTCACGACGAGTCGGCCTGGTCCCAGAACCGGCGAGTGCACTTCGCCATTACCGGACGATGAGGAGGGCGACGATGCGCGTGTGGGTGATGGTGGGGCTGGCGGTGGGCTTGACCGGTTGTGTCTCGAGCGGAGATATGGAGCTGCTGCACCGGGAAATCACGGACGTCTCCCGACAGGTGGAGAACCTCGGCCGTCAGTCCACCGGCAAGGAGGACATGGACGTCATGGGCCGCAAGCTGGCCGAGCAGTCGGGCCAGCTCCTCAAGTCCAACGCCGACATCCAGGTCGAGCTTCGCAAGCTCCGGGACCAGATCCAGTCCCTCCAGGCCGAGCTGGACTCCACGAGCCAGCGCCTGTCGGCGCTCTCCAACGAGCTGGCGGCAACGCGCGAGCAGGGCGCCCTGGCGCAGCCGCCGAACGAGCAGATTCCCGCGCCTGCGAGCCCCAACCAGGCTCCGCCCCCAGCGGCCGGGAATCGCGGCAACGAGCCGACCCAGCTCTACAACGCCGCCTACGAGGACTACCTGAGGTCCAACTTCGACCTCGCCATCCAGGGCTTCCGCGAGTACGCCAAGCGCTATCCCAACACCGATCTCGCCGACAACGCGCTTTACTGGGTCGGCGAGTCGTACTACTCGAAGAAGCAGTTCAAGGAGGCAATCGATGCCTTCACCGAGCTGCTCAACACCTACAAGTCGTCGGACAAGGCGGCGGCGGGGTTGCTCAAGAAGGGGCTCGCCTACCTCGAGATGGGCGACCGTTCGCAGGCCGTCATCAACCTACAGTACGTGCTGTACGAGCATCCGGGAAGCAAGGAGGCCGACCTGGCCCGAGCCCGGCTGCAGGCAATGGGTGTGAAGGTCAAGTAAGCACCATCGCATCAAGGAGTGTTCATGGCTAAGAGGATCAAGTCAGGTCTCAAGCGTCGTCGGCAGAACGAGGTGCGTCGGCTGCGCAACCGCGCCGTTCGTACCCGCGTACGGGGCGCCATCAAGGCGCTGCGCACCGCCATCAGCTCGAGCGACCCGGTGCTCGTCAAGGAGCTTCTGCCGCAGACCGTGTCGGTCATCGACGCGGGCGTCCGGAAGGGCGTGTTCCACAAGAACTCGGCGGCGCGCTTCAAGTCGCGGCTGAGCGTGCAGGCCAATACCGTGCTGCAGCAGAAGTAGTCTAATGCCCACGTCGCAGGGGTACTCGGGAGCGCCGGTCGCCGGCGCTCACCTTGTCAAACGCGGAAAGGTCCGGGACGTCTTCGCCGCGGGCCCGGGGCGCCTGCTCATCGTGGCCTCGGATCGCATCAGCGCCTTCGACGTCGTCCTGGAGCCCGGGATACCCGACAAGGGCGTCGTGCTGACCCAGCTATCGAGCTTCTGGTTCGACGCACTTCGGCATCTCGCGCCCAACCACGTCCTGGCCACGCACCTTGATGAGCTGCCGGAGCCGTTTCGCGGCGTCGAGGCGCTGCGCGGGCGCGCGTGCCTCGTGCGGGCGGTCCGCATCTTCCCGGTCGAGTGCATCGCTCGCGGGTATATCGTCGGGTCTGGCTGGAAGGAGTACCAGGCGTCCGGCACCGTGTGCGGCATCCGCCTCCCCGCCGGGCTGCGCCAGGCCGACCGCCTGCCGGAGCCGATCTTCACGCCATCGACCAAGGCGGAGGAAGGCCACGATGAGAACATCAGCTTTGACCGCATGGCGGAGCTGATCGGGGGGGGAGTGGCCGAGGAGCTCCGGCGGCTGTCCCTGGCCCTCTATGCGGCCGCAGCCGGCATCGCCGAGGAGCGCGGCATCATCATCGCCGACACCAAGTTCGAGTTCGGTCTCGACGAGGATGGCCGCGTGGTCTGGGCCGACGAGGCCCTGACGCCCGACTCGTCGCGGTTCTGGGACGTGGCGACCTACCGCCCTGGCAGCCACCCTCCGTCCTTCGACAAGCAATATGTGCGCGACTGGCTGGAGGCCTCGGGCTGGAGCAAGCAGCCCCCTGCCCCGCCCCTTCCGGACGACGTGGCCGCCCACACCCGCGAGCTCTACCTGGAGGCCTACCGCCGCATCACCGGCTCACCGCTCGCGCAGCAGATCAGGTAGTCAGCGAGTCAGCTGATCAGCGAGTCAGCTGATCAGCGAGTCAGCTGATCAGCGAGGCAGGTAATCAGCTAGTCAGCAACTACAACGCTCTTGCTGATTCGCTGATCCGCCGGGCGGGTGGGCGGAAGGTGGGTGCGATGCTATACTCCGCGGACGTTCCGGGATGGGAGGGAACGCTTCTATGGCATCCAAGCTCGTGACCAGCGACAAGATCCGCAACGTGGCCGTGGTCGGGCACTCGTCCACCGGAAAGACGACCTTCATTTCGGCGGCGCTCTTCGATGTCAAGGAGATCAACCGCCTGGGCAAGGTCGAGAAGGGCACGGCCATCACCGACTTCGACGAGGAGTCGATCGAGCGCAAGATCACTATCGGCGCTGCCATCGCCCACCTGATGCACAAGGGACACCGCATCAACCTGGTGGACACCCCGGGGTACTCGATCTTCACGACCGAGGCGGTGCAGGGCCTCAAGGTGGCCGAAGCCGCCATCATGATGGTCTCTGCCGTCGCCGGCCCCGAGGTGCAGACCGAGAAGCTGTGGAAGATCTGCAACGAGACCTCCACTCCCGTGCTGGTCGTCATCAACGCCATGGATCGCGAGCGGGCCTCGGCCGCGCGCACCACCGAGCAGCTCCAGAAGAAGTTCGGCCGCACGCTCATCCCCGTGCAGCTTCCGATCGGTGAGGAGCAGAAGTTCGCCGGCGTCGTCGACCTCGTCCGCATGAAGGCGTACCGCTTTCCGGCCGACGAGTCCGGCACCATGGAGGCCGTCGACATCCCCGCGACCATGAAGGACGACGTCGAGGCTGCGCGGGCCGCGCTCATCGAGATGGTGGCCGAGCAGGACGAGGCCCTCCTCGAGAAGTTCTTCGGCGAGGGTACGCTCTCGGACGAGGAGCTGCTGACCGGCCTCGCCAAGGCGGTGGCCGAGCGCAAGCTCAGCCCCGTGCTCATGTGCTCCTCCGGCCGCAACCAGGCCGTCCAGCCGATCCTCGACGCCATCGTCGATCTGGTGCCGAACCCCCTGACCCGCACCCTCGCCGCCAAGAACGTGGCCGGCGACGAGGTCACCTTGCGCGCCAGACCCGACGACACCCCCGTGGCCTACGTCTTCAAGACCATCTCCGACCCCTACGCGGGTCGGATCACGATCGTGAGGGTGTTCTCCGGCTCGCTGCAGGCGGACGGCACCTATCACAACCGGCAGCGCGACATCGCCGAGCGCTTCGGCCCCACCAACCTGATCCAGGGCAAGGAGCTACAGCCCGTCGAGAGGCTCGTCACCGGCGACATCGGCGCCGTGGCCAAGCTCAAGGAGACGCGCACGGGCGAGACCCTGACCTCCAGGGACGGGGCAGTCATGGTCAACCCGGTGCACATCCCCGAGGCGGCCATCTCCTTTGCCATCGCCGCCAAGGCGAAGGGCGAGGAGGACAAGATCGCTCAGGGCCTGCAGAAGCTGCAGGACGAGGACCCGACCCTCAAGCTCGGCCGCGACCCGCAGACCAAGGAGCAGTTGGTGGCCGGCCAGGGCCAGCTCCACGTCGAGATCGCCGTGGCCCGACTGCGCAAGCGCTACAAGGTCGAGGTGACCCTGCAGCCACCCAAGGTCCCCTACCGCGAGACCGTCACCAAGACGGTCGAGCTGACCGCCCGGCACAAGAAGCAGTCCGGTGGCCACGGCCAGTTCGCCGAGGCCAAGATCCGCATCGAGCCCCTGCCGCGTGGCGGTGGTTACGAGTTCGTGGACAAGATCTTCGGCGGCTCGATCTCCAACAACTATCGGCCGTCCGTCGACAAGGGCATTCAGGACGCGGCCGAGCGCGGCGTCCTCTCGGGCCACCCGGTCGTCGACTTCCGGGTCGTCCTTCTGGACGGCAAGGAGCACGCCGTGGACTCCTCCGACATGGCGTTCAAGACCTGCGGCCGGAAGGCCTTCAGGGAAGCCGCCACGGAGGCCGGGATCACCATCCTCGAGCCGGTCATGCAGGTCGAGATCTCGGCCCCGGACGAGTTCCTGGGCGACATCATGGGCGACCTCAACTCCCGGCGCGGCCGCGTGCAGGGCATGGACACCGGCGATGGCTCCACGATGGTCCGCGCCCAGGTGCCCCTCGCCGAGATGCTCACCTACTCCCAGACCCTCCGGTCCATCACCGGCGGGCGCGGAGACTTCCACATGGAGTTCTCCCACTACGACGAGGTGCCGCGCAACATCCAGGACAAGATCATTGCCGCTTCCGGCGTCGGCGCCGAGGAAGAGGAAGACGAGTAGTCCCGGAGCGCCTCCTCAGAACGCCCCAAGGCCCGGCTCGTCCGGGCCTTTTCTCTGCCGCCGCACCTGGCTGGCACGTGGTCTGCCATCGGAGGAGACAGGGGTGGGCGGCGACCTCACACTCCAATTCCGGCCATGCGCTGGACGGCAACGCGCTCGGAGGTGGTCTTGCCCTGGGTGAAGTTGAGCAGGTAGTCGGGGCCGCCGGCCTTGGAGTCGGTGCCCGAGAGGTTGAAGCCGCCGAACGGGTGGACCCCGACCAGCGCCCCTGTCGAGCCGCGGTTGAGGTAGAGATTGCCGCAGTGGAGCTCCTGCCTGGCCCGGTCCAGGTGCGCGAGGCGCTGGGAGTACACGGCGCCGGTGAGGCCGTACCGGGTGTCGTTGGCCACCTCGAGGGCACGGTCGAAGCTCTCCACCGTGACCACGCCCAGCACCGGGCCGAAGATCTCCTCCTGCTCCAGGAACGAGCCAGGCTGCACGCGGTCGAAGACCGTCGGCGCGATGAAGGAGCCGTTCCGGTCCAGCGCGTGCCCGCCGGTGTCGGTGATGCCGAAGCGGCGATGATCGAACC
>DAONEV010000081.1:0-13984 GCA_035403265.1 Thermoanaerobaculaceae bacterium
TGCCGCGGCGGTGCTGCTTCTCGCTCTGCTGCCGGTGCTGCGGGGCCTGCAGTCACCTCAGGCGCCGGCCATCAACCCCGATACGGTGATGGCCGACGTGGATCGGGCGCTGGCCCAGGACCCGCTTGCGGCCCTGGTCTCCGAGGATGTTGTGGATGAGCTGATGCCGGTGGCAGCGGCCACCGGGGAAGGGAACCAATCATGAGTCGGCAGACGACCGGGTGGGGTGTGGTGGGAGCGCTTCTGCTGCTCGCCACGGGGGCGTGGGCGCAGGGGATGGGCGGGGTCCCTCCGGGGAGCTGGTGGGAGCGGCCCAAGGTCGCCCAGGAGCTCGGGTTGACCTCCGAGCAGAAGCAACGGCTCGAGGAGGTCACCCTCGGGTCGGCCAGGGTGATGATCGACCTCAAGGCGTCCCTGGACAAGGCCGAGCTGGATCTCAAGGCGGCCGGCGATGCTGAGCCGCTCGACGCGAAACGGGCGCGGGAGGCGTTCGCAGCCGTGCAGCAGGCGCGCCTGCGGCTCGAAAGCGAGCGGTTCGAGCTCCTGATCAAAGTGCGGCAGGTGCTGCAGCCCGAGCAGTGGCAGCGCCTGCGCGCCATGACCCGCGAGCGCCTGCGGGGCCGCATCGAGGAGCGTGGCCCGGGCGGGTTGCCAATGGGCAAGCGTCCGATCCGAAGGTTCAACTGACACCACGACAAGGCTCGAAAGGAGAGAGACCATGAAGAGGATCCTGCTGGCTGTCCTGACACTCGCCCTCGCGGCCGGGGCCACCGCCCAGATGCCGGGGCTCGACGAGAACCAGTTGGTGATGCAGATCCAACCAGGCCGGCCGCTCGACGCCGCGAACGGTCCTGCCACCGCCGAGGCGCTGCGTCCGAAGGCGGCCGTGACCCGGTTCCTGGCGTTGACGCCGGACCAGGTGAACCAGTGGGAGAACCTGCTGACTGCCCTCGAGACGACGGTCAGGCCGCTGGCGCAGCAGATCGTCGCCAATGACCAGCAGCTCGCCGAACTGCTCAAGCAGCCCACCCCCGACCCCGCCGCGATCGGCAACCTGATCCTCGCGAAGCGGGCGCTGCGCGAGCAGATCCGGGGTGCGCGCGAGACCTATCTGACGGCGTTCGAGGCGCTCCTCACCCAGGACCAGAAGGACAAGCTCGCCTTCATCCGCCGGGCCGAGCGCGCCCAGCCCATCATCCCGGCGTTCCGGGCGCTGGGGCTGATCCCCCCGCCGGAGCCCGAGCAGCCGTGACAGGTCGGGAGCCGGTCGACGACACGACGGGGCGGCCTTTCGGGGCCGCCCTGCCTTTGGTGCGCCTGTCTCCGCCGCGTCACTTGTCGCGCGTGTAGAAGAGCTCCATCGCCTTGAACTCCTTGCCGTCGGGGCTGGTCTCGAAGGTCTCCAGACGCCGGGTGTCGTCGTCGAGCTGTCTCTCCACCGAGCGGTACGGCTTGTAGGCGTGCGAGACCGGGTCGGGCTCCTGGCCTGTGTACTCGATGGAGCGGGCGTCCAGGTCACCGGGTCCCTCGGCGGTCATGATGCCGGTGGACATGGCGTCGACCCAGATCGACTGGTAGCGCTTCTTGATGTTGTCGTAGCCGACGATGCCGAGGCCGTGGAAGGGGCCGTCGGGAGTCTTCATCTCGAACCTCTCCATGACGTAGCGCCCGTCCATGATCAAGCTGACCTCGGATGTGCCATCAGACATCTGCGGCGGCGAACCCGGGGTCATCCAGAACCTGGCCTGGACTTTCCAGGTCCCGACGCGCCTGGCCAGGCCCTTGTGGGGTGCGCCAAGCGCTCCGTACTGCTCATAGGCCTCCATCATGGCTTGTATGGCAGCCTGCTCCTCGTCGCCCGGCTGCTGGGCGACGGCCGGCCGGCTGGCGAGCAGGGCGAGCGCCCCGACGAGAACGACGAGGGTGATGGCTCTGCGAGTCACGCGCACTCCTTTCCGGTGCCCCACGGGCAACCCGAGCCCAGCCAGGAACCGGAGGGTTCCGACCTGGCTCGTTTCAGGGTAACGCAGGTGGAAACGTCAGCTTCCAACCAGCTCGCGCAACCTCGCCACGGCCTCGGCGCGGCGGGCAAGGGAGCCTGCCTTCCCCTGAAACAGCCGCCCGCTGCCGCCGCCCCGGCCCTCGAGCAGGACCGCGACCTCCTTGCCGGCGCTGACCACGTCGAGGGCCGATGCCTCTCCGGCGGCAAGAACCAGGAGATATGTCCCGCCCGCGGAGGCGGTGAGGAACACCGCCTTGGCAGGTGCCGCGGTCACCACCGCGCGAGCGAGGCGTTGCAGGGAGGCCGCGTCGCCTCCCTCAAGGTGCGCCTCGACCAGCGATTCTGGCCGTCCCGCCAGGACCCCGGCCTGGGCCTCGGCCAGCGCCTCCTCGAGCTGCCGCACCTGGCGGTGGGCGTCGGTGAGCTGCTCGAGCTTGAGTCGGAGGATCTCGGTCAGCTCGTCGTCACCGGTGCCGGAGATGCTTCGTAGCATCGCATTGCGCGCCTCGTGGGCGCCCAGCCGGCGTCGCAGCCGCCCGCCGGCCACGAAGAACACCCGCGTGCCGCCCCGCATCGGCTCGGTGCCGAGCAGCTTGAGCGCCTCGATCTCGGCGAGGCAGCGAAGGTGCGTGCCGCCGCAGGTGTTGAGGTCGATGCCCTCGATCTCGACGAGGCGCAGGTCGCCGGAAAACCCCTCCGGCAGCATGCGGGAGCGCACTGGCAGTCCTGCTGCCTCCTCCTGGGTGACCCGCCGCGCCCGCACCGGCCGGGCGGCGCGAATCTCGGCCGCCACGGCCTCCTCGAGAGCGTCGAGCTGATCCCGGGTGAGTCCCGGCACATCCAGCTCGATGTCCGACGTCACCGGCCCGAGGTGGAACGCCGTGGTCCGCCACCCGAAGCGGCCGAGGGCAACCGCCGTGAGCAGGTGCTGCCCGGTGTGCTGTTGCATGTGGTCGAACCGCCGTGCCCAGTCCAGCCTTAGCGAGACCGGTCCCACGGCCACCGGTCGGTCCAGCAGGTGCCGTACGGTTCCCTCGTGCTTGTGTACGTCCAGCACGGTGGCGTCACCGAGCCACCCGTGGT
This sequence comes from Thermoanaerobaculaceae bacterium, assembly GCA_035403265.1. Classification (GTDB taxonomy): domain Bacteria; phylum Acidobacteriota; class Thermoanaerobaculia; order Thermoanaerobaculales; family Thermoanaerobaculaceae; genus JAAYVZ01. The sequence goes on from DAONEV010000081.1 coordinate 3,086, forward strand.
CCGACGGCTGCCCGCCCCCCTCCGGGTAGAGGATCGTGTCCACCAGCACCGCCCAGGGTGTGCCGCCGGCCTCGCCGACCTCCACCACGGTCGAGTCCAGCTCCTGCAAGTACGGATCGCGTTCATAGGCCGGAATCGTGCTCATGAGGAAATGGTACCGCCATCCCAGCCGCGGTCATTGGAGGAGCGACATTCGTGTTGCGCTCTGGTCCGTTCAACCCCAAGCGAAGCGTGGTCGGGGCAGGAATGCCCCTCCTACTCCGTCTTCCAGTCCAGCGGCCCCGAGGCGAACCGCCGCTGCAGGCGCTGGAGGACGACGCCCCAGGCGTGGTCGAAGTAGGTGAACCCCTTGTCCCAGTCCTTGCCGGGCTGCCAGCCGAGCTGGCTGAGGCGCACGTGGACCGTGCCTGGCGCCGTCTCGGTCAACTGGATCACCACCCAGGTCCTGGCGCCGGAGGTGCGCAGGGACGGGATCGAGGGCGGGAAGTTCCACTCGAAGGAGACCATCTCCATGGGCAGGAGCGACAGCACGCGGCACCCCTCGCCGCCCTTCTGGCCGACCGGCTGGTCGGGACCGAAGTACATCTCGTAGGCGCCACCGGGCCGCAGCTCGATCCGGGCATCGGGGGCGAAGAATGTCTTGACGCCGTCGACAGTGGTCCACGCCCACCAGACGTCCTGGAGAGAGGCCTTGACCTCGACCTCCTTGCGCAGGGTGCGCATGATCGTGCCTCCTCGCTCGATCCGTTCCACCGCGGCGGCGAGCAGCCGGTTGAACTCGGCCGGCGCCTCGAGCATCCCGAAGTGGCCGACCTTCGGCTGGTAAGTCACGTCGTACGGTGCGAAGCGGTTGTTGCCCGCCACGTTGGTGGGGAAGTGGGTGCCGTTGATGCCGAGGATCGGCGCCCCGGCGGCGCGGAACCCGGCCGCCTCGTCGTAGGCGAACAGCTCCGCGAACGCCGAGCGCGCCACCGCGGGCGGCGCGGAGGCCATGTCCGAGGCGATCTTCTCCACCAGCGCCGGGTCGGTGTCTTTCGGGATCATGCCGCGCACGAAGCCCTTCGTGAAGCCGGGAAAGTCCTTCTCCATCGCCGCCTGCCACTCGGCGAGCAGCTTCGGGTCGATCTTCTCCGAGGCGTCGTTGAGCGTGTCGATGGCGATGAGCCCGAGCACCTTGCCGGGCAGCAGCCGCGCCGCCTCGAGCATCACGTCGCCGCCCATCGAGTGGCCGACGAGGATGACCTTGCCAAGCTTCTCCTGCTCGACCACGGCCTTGACGTCCTCGCCAAACGCCGGCAGCGTGTAGCGCGTCCGCTGCTGGCCAGACGAGCCATGGCCGGCAAGATCCACGCGCACCACGCGGTGCTTTGCGGCGAACGCCGGCACCTGGTTGTCCCAGTAGGTGGCGTCGCACGACCAACAGTGGATGAAGACGAGCGCCGGCTCCCCGGCCCCGTCGACGAGGTAGTGGATGGGTGTCCCATCCGCCGAGCGCGCCGTGCCCTCGGTATTGGCAACGGCTGGGACGGTCAGCAGCAACGCTGCCACGAAGGAGACCAGGGCGAGATGTGAGCGTTTCATGATCTGGGGAATCTCCCTTCTCTACAAGTGATTACACCATGCCGAGCCGGCTCCGTGGTCCCTCCCCTGCGCGTCAACGGCTCTCCGAATGGCGTTGACGGGCCTGCGCGGAAGGAGCGTCGGGTGGAAGGATGGTCACCCGTCCGGAATCGCGCCGCAGGACGGCGCCCCTGGCAGCCACCAGCACCACGTGGAATTCGAGTGCCGGCTGGTCGGCGGCTCGGGGCGAGACGAGCAGCACGATTGGCTTGGGGCCGGTCTCTCCGGGCTCGAAGATGAGCTCACCTTCGGAGGGGGTGAAATCAGCCCCGGCGACGGCGGAAGCTTCAACCGTTCGATAGCTCACATGGACGGGTACACCTGACGTTTCGGAGAGGGTCACTGGAACCTCGACTGGCGTCGGCGCCGAGGGGTGCGGCACGACCTGGGCGTCGCCGACCGAGAGTTCCGGCAATGGCGTGACCCGGGCGGCCCACAGCTCGGTGCCGTGCACGCCGTCGTCGGCGAGGAAGAAGACCTGGTTGCCTGCCAGGGCGAGATCCGTCGGGTTGGAGGAGGCGGGACCCGGGTTGACGTCCGACACCATCACCGTGCCCTCTGAGGTGCCGTCACTGCGCCACAGCTCCACGCCGTGGAGGCCGTCGCTGGCCGCAAAGTAGAGCGTGCTGTACGCGTCGACGAGATAGCCCGGGTTGGAACCGGCGACCCCGGGGTTGATGTCGCGCACCATCGTGGTTCCATCTGCGGTGCCGTCGGTGCGCCACAGCTCGACGCCGTGGGTTCCGTCGTCGGCAACGAAGAGGAGATGTGGACCCACGACCGTCAGCCCGTCGATGGCGACGTGGTTGCCAACCGGGAACCGTCGCTCCGAAAGCAGCACCGGCTCGGCGTCTGGGCTCGCGGAGCGCCACAGGGACCAGCCATCCTGGTATGACTGGCCGAAAAGCCAGCCGCCTCCGAGCTGGACAGGAGGCGTCGCCCAGCTTGCGATCGACGACGATGGGGGCGAGAAGATGCGCGTGCCCGCTGACGTGCCGTCGGAGAAGCCGCTGTGGTTGACGTTCGAAACGAACCCCAGGCCAGATCCGGTCTTGGTGAGCCGTGAGGGCCCAAGCTCCCGCCCGAGGAGGCGAGTTCCCTCCCCTAAGCCGTCGGTGGAGTAGAGATCGCCTTCGCCTGCCGTGAAGAACACAGAGTCGCCGACGGGTACGAAGCCGCGAAGGAGCGAGGAGGCGGGCCCGGCCTCGAGGTCCGAGAGCAGGTGGGGGTTGTGGCCCGACGCGTCGGTGATCCAGGGCTCGCAGCCGTGGTCGTGATCTCTGCCTGCGAAGATGACTCCTCGTATAGCCACCGCCTCGGCCGGAGCGTCAAGGAATGAGGAGCAGGTCTCGGGAATCATCACCGAGGTGCCCTCCGGAGTCAGGTTGCTGGAGAAAAGAGGCTGTGGAGTGTCGGCTGTGGTGAAGAGAACCTCGTCGAGCCAGGGGACGAGCGATCGCAGCGGCGCGAGGCCCTCGGTCACCACGCCCGTGCCGGTCGCACTCCCGTCACTCCGCCACAGTGTGCCACCGGCCGTCAGTGCGGCCGTGCCATCCACGACGGCGAGTGCCCCCCGGTCCCCGTACCAACGCTCATGCGAGCCCTCGTACGGTAGTCCGGCCGTGCCGGGCCGGGGGTCGAGAAGCGGTTGCGTGCCGCTCGGGGTCCCGTCGGAGGTCCACCAGGAGCAGGTCCCTTCGGTGTCGCGGGCGGTGAGAAGGAAGCGGTCGTCGATGGCCAGGATCACGTCGTATCGTCCCTGGATCTCGTTCCCGCACCCCGCGATCCCCAGCGGAACGGTGCTGGCCGCCGTGCCGGCGGTGGCCCAGACCTGCCGTGAGTCCTGTCCGGCGGCCACGAAGACCACCCGCCGACGTGATGACGCCTGGGTGGTGATCCAGCTCCCGCAGTCACCCGGACAGACATCGGCGAGGCGGAAGGTCCCGGCGAGCGTGCCGTCGCTGCGCCAAGGCTCGGAGCCATGGACGCCGTCGTCGGCGGTGAAGACGGTCCATCGCCGGGGAGTCGGCTGGAGCTCGTACCCATGGCGCAGGGAAACGTCGACGAACGTGCGGAGCCTGTGCGTGGCGGCCGGCGAGCCGTCGCTTGCCCACAGGTCCGTACGGTCGTCTCCCTTCCACACGGCGGCGAGGACGCCGCCCTCCACCGCCCGCAGCTCCGGGGCGAGCCGGGACGAGCTCAGGTCGCCGAGACGGACGGTCCCGGACGGCGACCCGTCGGTGACCCAGAGCTGAGACCGGCCGGTGATGTCAGTTGCCTGGAGGAAAAGACGAGCGCCGACGCGTAGGAGCTGCTCCGGGTTTGTCACCAGCTCACCGCCCGGGAGCCGGAACGGCGCCGCACCCGTGAGCCCGGCGTTGGTGGTCCACAGGACCGGTTTCCACGTTGAACCCGTGGACCATGGGAAGAGGACGCGGCCGCCGACCTCCACGCCGTTGCCCCAGGCTACCCCGTGCGCCACCTCGCGGGTGTTCTCGGGCTTGCCGCCGGTCCGCCAGGTCGCCCAGCCGGTGGGGAAGACCATGGCCGTGAAGTACGCACGGTCGTTGGCCACCATGATGTCCATCACGCCGTTGGGGGGATATGCGGCGTTGGGATGGGCGACCAGCACGGTACCCTCAGGGGTACCATCGGTGCGCCAGAGGGCGGTGCCTTCCCTGATGCCCTGCTCGCGCCTGCAGGTTGCCGCCGCCACCAGCACCTGGTCGCCAAAGGCCGTCATCCCGAGGATCTCTGCGCAGGCGCCGCCGGCCGCGATGTCGCGGAGTAGCGTCGTCCCGGCCGGTGTGCCGTCGGTGCGCCACAGCTCGTCGATCCCACTCGCTCCTCGGGCGACGAAGACGGCGTAGCTACCGGTGCTCGCGGCGCGAGGGAAGGCTGGCAGCGGGATGTCCCGGGTGACAGGAGCAGAGTTGAGATCCGCGACGAGGTGCGGCTCCTGGGCCGTGGCCGGGCCGACGGCGAGCGCCGAGGCGAGCGCAAAGCAAGACCACAACCGGGGGGACATGGCTGGATTCATGCCGCGCATCTTAGACCAGGTCCCCGATCTGGTCCGGGTTTGGGCCCCCGGGAGGCTCGTGTCGCTACATTTCCGCCGGTACCGGGATGCCGAGCAGGACCTCCAGGATGTCGGTGATGGTGGTGGCGAAAAGGCGGAAGACGGCGCGGCGGAGGAGGCGCGTCGCCTCGTCGGGGGCGTGCAGCACCGGGTTGTCGTGGTAGAGCTTGTGGAACAGCATGGCGAGCTCGTGGGCATGGGAGGCGAGGAGCGAGAACTCCAGGGAGGTGACCGCCTTGGAGACCATCTCATCGGTGCGGCCGCAGGCCAGGACCAGCTCCCAGAGGCCGTCGGGGATCTCGGCATTCCCTACCGCGGCCACGTCCTCGGCGGTCGAGCCGGCCAGGCCCTTCTCGGCCAGCTTGTCGAAGATCTTCCGGGCGCGCACGGCCGAGTACTGCAGGTACGGCCCGGTGTCGCCCTCGAACGCCAGCGCCTCCTCGAAGTCGAAGGCGAGGACGCGGTTGCGGCTCTGGCGGGCCATCTGGTAGCGAAGCGCGCCGACGGCGATGGCGCGGGCGCGGTCACCGAGGGCGGCGGGAGCGGTGCCTTCGCCCTGCCGCGTGGCGATGGCCTTGCCAGCCTCGCTGACCAGGGTGGCGAGCAGCGCGTCGGCCTCGACGCCGATGCCGCGCCGCCCCGACATCTCGATGAACGGCTTGCCCATGTCCTCCGCGGAGAGGCCGAAGTCGATGCCGCTGGTTGCCTCCAGGCGCTTCACGGCGGCCGGAGTGAGCGCCACCATCTCGTAGGCAAAGTGGATGGACGCCTCGGCCGCCTCCGGGTAGCCGAGGACCCGGATCGCCTCCTTGACCACCTTCTGAGGATACGACTGGCGCACGTCGATGACGTTGTAGACGCGTGCGCCGGCACCGAAGCTGGCGCCCGCCGGTCGCTCGGCGAGGTTCGCCGAGGTGCGTTCGAGCTCCATCCCCTCGATGCCGTACCGCACCTCGGCAGCCGGCCCGGCCTGCCGCCAGCGGGCGAACGGCCGGTAGCCGAAGTCGTGCAGCGCGCCATCGGCGTCGCGCAGCAGGCCGAGCTTCCAGAGCTGGTAGGCGATGTCCTTGCCGGTGTAGGTGACGATGCCGTTGGAGCGCACCAGGATCTTGTCGGCGTCGGCCATGCCGGCGAACTCGGGGGAGTCGGCGAGCGACATGACCCAGCAGCCGGCGTTCTTGCCCTCGTTTTCGAGGCGAATGGCGCCCGAGGCCTGGAGCAGCTCGAAGGCACGCTTCCAGAAGCCGCGGCCCAGGATGTCCGACTCGTGGGGCAGGACGTCGTAGGCGACGCCCAGGCGGCCCATGGTGATGAGGTGGCAGCGGAGGTTGGCGGCGGCGACGGCAGACGCCAGTCTGCCCACCGCCCCGAGCTCCGTGGACTGTGGCCCCTGGTCGGCGAGGACGAGGGCGGAGACGGCGGCAGCGAGCGTGAGGTCGGGGAGGAAGCCGGCTTCCATGGCGTGGAGGACCTCGGTGCGGCGGTGGGAGAACGTCTCCTCGGCCTCGTAGCGGCGGGTCACCCGCGGGTAGAGATCCCAGCACAGGTCGTCGAAGTCAGGGGTGCCGAGCCCGTCCGAGACCAGTGTGCCTGCCTGCTCGCGGGCCGCGAAGGCGGTGAGCACCCGCTGGCGGGGGGAGCCGTCACCGCCCCCGACCTCCGGCCAGACCGGGGATGCGGCCGCGAGCAGCTCCTCCTCGGGCAGGAACAGGAACCCGACCACGACGTCGGCAACCTGCACGCCGGTGTCGTCCACGTAGTTCTGGACCTCGGCGGAGTGGCCGAGGCGGCGCAGGCAGCGCACCAGAATGTCACCCAGCACGGCGTTGCGCAGGTGGCCGATGTGCGCTGCCTTGTTCGGGTTGATATTGGTGTGCTCGACGACGACCTTGCCGGCGTGGCCGATCGCGGTGGCGGCGGCAGGTGCGAGGGCATCGCGCAGGAAGGCGCCGCGGCGCAAGCGGAAGTTGAGAAAGCCCGGGCCCTCGACACGGCTGTCGGCGGCGAGCATGGCGAGCGGGCTGCCGGCCGGTGCGGCCACGACGGCCGTTGCAACGCGGGCCGCAACGTCCTCGGCGACCGCACGCGGCGGGCGCCTGAGCGTCCTGGCGAGCGGCAGCGCGCCGGCCCAGGCGATGTCCCCCATGTCGCGGCGGGGCGGGACCTCGAGAGCGACCTTCGGCTCCTCGACCCCGAGCCCGGAGAGGGCCTCGGAGATGACGGCGGCAAGGGCGGTGCGAACGGCGTCGAGCATTTCTCCTCCGCAACAGGTGATTCTACCCTCTCGCCAAACAGGCCTCGGGTTCCCTCCCCCGCCGGCTCAGGTGTCATGCCCCGAGTCTGAGGTCCGGGCGGGTGCGGGTTGGTAGGATATCCCGGGGGGCCGACATGCAGAGCGCACTCTTCGCACCTCTGGAGCTTCGCGGGATCAGAATCCCGAACCGTGTGTTCATGTCGCCGATGTGCCAGTACTCGGCGGTAGACGGCATGCCTCACGAGTGGCACCTCGTGCACCTGGGGAGCCGGGCGGTGGGTGGCGCCGGCCTGGTCCTCGCGGAGGCGACGGCCGTCGTGCCGGAAGGGCGGATCTCCCCGGGCGACACCGGAATCTGGGGCGACGCGCACATGGAGGCATGGTCGCGGATCGCGTCGTTCGTCAAGGCGCAGGGGGCGGTCGCGGCGATCCAGCTCGGCCACGCCGGGCGGAAGGCGTCGTGCCACGAGCCGTGGCACGGTGGGGCGCCGCTGGCTGCCGATGAAGGGGCGTGGCAGACCGTGGCTCCGAGCCCGGTGCCGTTCGCCGAGTCCGACCCTGAGCCCCGGGAGCTGACGCCGGCCGAGATCGACGCACTGCCCGGCGTTTTTGCAGCCGCGGCCAGGCGCGCCACGACCGCGGGTTTTCAGGCGGTGGAGCTGCACATGGCCCACGGCTACCTTCTCCACCAGTTCCTCTCGCCGATCTCGAACCAGCGCCAGGATGCCTGGGGGGGAGGCTTGGAGAACCGGATGCGGCTGCCACTCGCCGTCGCCAGCGCGGTCCGCGAGGCACTGGGTGAGAGCCGTCTGCTGCTCGCGAGGGTGTCGTGCACCGACTGGGTGGAGGGCGGCTGGGACCTCGACCAGACCGTGGCGTTCGCTTCGCGGCTCAAGGCGATCGGCGTCGACCTCGTGGACTGCTCGGCGGGCGGCATGGTGCCCAAGGCGCCGATGCGAACCGGCCCGGGGTTCATGACCCCGTTCGCCACCCAGGTGCGGCGCGGGGCCGGGATGCCGACCGCGACGGTGGGGTTCATCACCCAGCCCGCCCAGGCCGAGCAGATCGTCGCCACCGGCCTGGCCGACGCCGTGCTGCTGGCGCGCGAGCTGCTGCGCGACCCCTACTGGCCGCTGCACGCCGCCCGCGAGCTGGGTGTCGATGTCGCCTGGCCCAATCAATACCTCCGCGCCAAGCGGTGATCCGGAAGGGGGTCGAGGATCGGAGCCCGAGACCGCACGTTCCGGTAAGGCGCTCCTTCTGCCTCCAGACTCGTATCGGCACGCCTCTCCAGAGCCTTCAGCTCCTGACCTTCGACCTTCAACCGGGTGGGTGGGGGACCTTGAGCCTTGAGCCTGAAGCCTTGAGCCTGGCCGGGTGGGGGGTCAGAGTGCCTTTCGCGGCGGGACGACGGCGTTGGCGAGGAGCAGACCGGCCACCAGGGCGCCGGCGATCATGACGACGGTGAAGGCGGTGTCGATGCCGGACACCACATCCCGCTCGAGCAGCGATCCCAGCGACCGGAACCCCAGCGAGCCGGGCACCAGCATGAGGATGCCTGGCACCTGGGTGATCGCCGCCGGGCGGTCGAGAGCGCGCGCGAAGAGATTGGAGGCCGTGGCCACCAGGAACGCTCCTACCGCCACCCCGAGCTGGCCGTCCAACAGCGCCGCACCGCCGCGCGCTCCCCAGAAGGCGAGGGCGCAGGCGCCCAGGATCCACCCGAGGTCGCGAGGGTGGGCGCGGAACAGGATCGCGAAGGCAAGGGACGCGAAGACGACGGCGATCGCCTGCGTCCAGTGGGGCAGGGGAACGGTGACCGGCGCGTGCACGGCTGGCAGCAACCGGGCGAGCTGGCCGCCCAGCATGACGCCAACACCGATCTCGACGAAGAGCATGGCGGCGCCGGCCAGGCGGGTGGAGCCTGCCACCAGGTGCCTCATGGTCAGCTCGTTGATGGCCACGGTCAGAGTGAGGCCGGGGACGAGCACGATGATCCCCGCCAGGGTGGCGATGTAGACCGAGAGGGACGGGATCGCCCAGGCGGCCAGCACGGCGGTGAGGGTCGCGAGGGTGGCGGCGAGCGGCTCGAAGACGCGGGCGAACGCCTCCCGACGCTCGGCCACGAGGTTCAGAAAGCCGGTGACGAGACCGATCGCCAGGGCGACGAGGACCTCGCGCCAGCCGCCGCCGAAGAAGATGGCCGACGTCGCGGAGGCGACGCCCCAGCACAGGGTGGTGAGGGCCGGGCCGTAGCGCAGCGGCTGGTCGACGGTGCGCTGCACCGCTTCCAGGGCCCGGTCCATCGGCAGGCGGCCGCGCGCCACCTGCTCGGCGATGGCATCCAGGCGCGCCAGCTTTTCGAGGTTGACCTCGCCCGGATCGACGCGCATCAGGTGCGCCTGGGTGTTGGGCGGCTCGCCGAAGGACGCGTGCAGGGAGGTGGGCAGGGCGAAGAACTGCCCGGTGATCCCGAGCCGTTCAGCGAGAGTGCTCATGGCGGCCTCGAGCCGGTGCGCGGGGGTACCGTAGCGGTGTAGGGCGCGCGCGAGGATGAGAAGAAAGGCCACGGTGTCGTCGCGCGGGCTCGCCATACGCCGATTCTACGGCCTCCCGGCATGTACAATCGAACCGACCCGGCGGACCCGGGGTCCTTGGGTGCCGCGGCGTTCCAGGCGGGGAGGTTTGATGGCCGGCGACGGACGCGATCACGAGCTGCTGGCGGCGCTCTTGTCCCGGCTCGGGGTCGGCCTCATCCGTACCGACTCCAGTGGCGTCGTCGAGTTTGTCAGCCCATTCGCCGAAAAGCTTACCGGCTGGCACGAGGCCGAGGCCCGGGGGCAGAGGATCGAGAAGGTCTTCCAGCTCACCGACGAGGCTGGTGACCACGGCAGGGTCACGGCCGGCGAGGCCATGGAGGAGGCAACCCTGGTGTCGCGCAGTGGGCAGCGCTTCTCCATCGCCCACGCCCTGACGCCTGAGCATGATGCCAGCGGGCGGATCGTCTCGCTCGTCATCGCCTTCAACGACGTGAGCCAGCGCAAGCTGGCCGATCTGCAGCTCACCCGGCAGTCCACGCACGACCCCCTCACCGGGTTGCTCAACCGGGAGGCGTTCGCCACCTGCGTGGAGACCGCCGTCAAGGCCTTGCGCAGCACCCGGCAGCCCTTCGCCGTGTGCCAGATCGACCTCGACCAGTTCAACCTCGTCAACAACACCTGCGGACACGCGGCAGGGGACACGCTGCTGCAGTGGGTGGCCGCCCTGCTGCGCGAGGAGGCCCGCGACAAGGACGCTCTGGCACGCCTGGGAGGCGACGTTTTCGGCCTTGTGCTGGGTGCTGTCACCCTCGACGACGCGCGGCAGCTCGTTGATGGTATCTTCAATCGACTGCAGCACTTCCAGTTCACATGGGCAGACAAGACGTTCACGGTTGGTGCGTCCATCGGGTTGGTGACGATGGAGGGGGGCGAGGCCTCGGTGGCCGACATCCAGCGGGCGGCCGATCATGCCTGCGCCCTCGCCAAGCAGGGCGGGCGCAACCAGATCCACATCTCGGCCCTCGAGGACGAGGAGATCACCATCCGGCGCGAGGACGAGGAGTGGGTGGCGCGCATCCGCAAGAACTTCCAGGAGGGCAACGTCACCCTCTTCGCGCAGCCGATCCTGCCCCTCACCCACAACGAGGGGCCGAGCCTGCACTTCGAGGTGTTGCTGCGCATGACCGGGGACGATGGGCTGCTGCGCTCGGCCGGCCGCTTCATCAAGGCAACCGAGCGCTACGGGCTGATGGCCTCGGTGGACCGCTGGGTGATCCGGCGCACCCTCGAGGTGCTGCGTGACCAGCCCCGGGAGGTGCTGGACCGGCTGCGGCTCTGCTCGGTGAACCTCTCCGGCGGCTCCCTCCACGACCGCACCCTGCTGGAGTTCGTGCAGCAGCAACTGG
>DAONEV010000082.1:0-13550 GCA_035403265.1 Thermoanaerobaculaceae bacterium
CCGCTGTCGATCTACGACAACGTGGCGTTCGCGCCCCGCTGCGCCGGTGTGGGACGAAGCGACGGGCTCGATGGCATCGTCGAGCGCTGCTTGCGTCAGGCCGCCCTCTGGGACGAGGTCAAGGACCGCCTGGGAAGCCTCGGCACCGCCCTTTCCGGTGGCCAGCAGCAACGGCTCACCATCGCCCGCGCCCTCTCGCACCAGCCCGAGGTGCTGTGCCTCGACGAGTTCTCCATCGCCATCGACCCCGTGACGACGATGCGCATCGAGGACGTGCTCAAGGAGCTCCGCCGGGAGATGACCATCGTCCTCGTCACCAACCTCGTGCAGCAGGCCCGGCGCCTCGCCGACCGCACAATGTTCCTGTGGAACGGCGATGTCGTCGAGATCGGCCCGAGCGAGGTGATCTTCTCGGACCACCCGACTGACCGACGCACCCACGGCTACGTCAACGGGACCTTCGGATGAGCGCCGCAGGAGGGTTCGCCATCGTCACCCGCGGGCTGTCACTGTGGTACGGCTCGTTCCAGGCCCTCGTCGACGTCTCGGCCGACATCAGGCACGGCATCATCACCTCGCTCATCGGGCCCTCGGGGTGCGGCAAGACCACCCTGCTACGTTGCTTCAACCGGGTCAACGAGCGTTACGACTACGTGCGGACGAGTGGGAAGATCGAGGTCCTCGGCAAGAACATCTACGACTCCGACGTCTCGCTCATCGAGCTCCGCAAGGCGGTCGGCATGGTCTTCCAGCGCCCCAACCCTCTCCCCGTCTCGGTCTACGAGAACGTCGTCTTCGGCCTGCGCATCCACTCGCGGCGGCGCGACCACACCCGGGCCGACCTCGACACCGCGGTCGAGAAGGCGCTCACCGAGGTCGGCCTCTGGCGCGACCTCAAGGATCGCCTCAACGCGCGCGCCACCTCCCTGCAGCTCGAGCAGCAGCAGAAGCTGTGCATCGCCCGCCTGCTCCCCCTCAAACCCGAGGTCATCCTCATGGACGAGCCGTGCTCCGCCCTCGACGTGGAGGGCACGCGGGCCATCGAGGAGCTCATGTTCGAGCTGAAGGGGCGCTACACGATCGTGATCGTCACCCACAACATGGCCCAGGCCCGTCGCGCCTCCGACGAGAGCATCTTCATGCTCATGGGGCGGGTGGTCGAGCACGCCCGCACCGAGGACCTCTTTCTCAACCCGAGGAATTCCAACACACTGGAGTGCTTCGAAGGCCGATACGGGTAGACGGCCCGACGCGCCGACGGACCCGGCAGCTCCCGAGCCTCACGTCACGGATGACGATGCGGGTGCCAGATGAACCCGACGTGCACGCCGAAGTCGGGGCTGTTGTCGAAGACAAAGAGGTTCTCCAGGAACGCGGCCTCGAGCATGAGGTCCCGACTGAGCACCTTCTTGACACCGGCCGTGATCTCGTAGGTCGGCCGGCTGAAGCCGCCATAATCCCGGGCCGATGGCGAGACCGTCATCGCCTGCAGGAGGTAGGACGTGCGGGTCGACTTCCTGAACTCCACGGCCGCAAAGAGCGCCACCTGGCTGCGCTTGAGCTCGATGCCAACGAGATCTGTCTCGGCATAGCGCATCAGCATGGCCGTCGCGTACAGGTGGAACCTCGACCTCAGCCGCTGCCCCACGGCCAGGCTGATGCCGTAGTCGACGCCCCCGGTGGAACGCAGGGCGTCCTCGCGACCCCACGGCAGCTTCGCGGTCACAGAGGCGACAATCGAGGGCGACGTCTCGCTGCCCCTGGCGAGCTGGTGCCGCAGCCCCAGCACAACGTCCTCGAGACCCCAGCCCGAGGCCGCGCCTCGCCGCTGCAGGATCACCCCGTCCGGGCCCACGATGCGGATCAAGAACTGGTTGCGGGGAAATCGCAGGCGTTCCCTGTTGGACACCCCGAGCGAGCTCTCGAAACCCTCGATAAAGCCATCCATGACGCCGCCTCCCCGGTACGCCAGCGGCACCTCGATGGAGAGGTCGGTGCGACTGCTCACCCCGTAGATGCCGCCAAAGGCAAGCCGAACGGTCTCAGCGTCGATCAGATATCTCGTGGGGTCGTAGTCGAAGTAGTTGTTCCAACCCGTCATCAGGCTGGCGACCCACTCGCCAGCCGGGACCGTCACCGGGGTGATCGGCGTCGGTGACAGGCGCAGAAGGTTGAGAGGCGACTGTGAGCGCAGGATCAAGGGGCCCAGCCCCACGGCCATCGAGCCGACCCAGGGGTCGCTGCTCTGGGCCGCGCCGCCGGCCGCGACGACCATCGCCACCACAAGGATCGTCAAGACCCTTCCCATCGGCCAGATCCCCCGTCGCGCCGCGTTTGACCCCGAGCATCCTACCTCCGCTCATCGCGAGCCGCCACCCGCACCTTGCCCACGCGTGTCCGGAGGTGCAATCTTGTCGGGCTCGAACATGTTGGCCAAACCGTGGTGGGTCCGCGGGCGCGACCCCTCGGAAAGGACTCCATGGCCATCCTGTCGAACCAGCACTGTGTGCTCTGTGAAGGAGGAACACCGCCGCTATCCCGGGACGAGGCTGCGAGGTTCCTGGACGAGACTCCCCGATGGAGCCTTGACGAGAATGCCACGGCCGTTTCCCGCGAGTTCTGCTTCGAGGACTTCTACCAGACCGTGGCATTCGTCAACGCCGTCGCCTGGATCGCCAACCAGGAGGGCCACCACCCGGACCTCGAGGTGAGCTACAACCGCTGCCTGGTGCGATACCGCACTCACGCCATAGGCGGTCTCTCCGAGAACGACTTCATCTGTGCCGCCAAGGTTGACACTCTCCTGTCTGACTCCCGCCAGGTGACCGGCTGACTTGCCGCGGCGGGTGTACGCTGAGCGGCGCCGAAGGGATGGAGGGGCCATGCCAAGACTGTCCAAGCTGGGTCTGGTGGTTGGAATCGTCGGGTTGCTGGGCGCGGTCGGAGCGGCGCTGCCCAGTGAGGGGACCGAGGTCCGCTTCATGCAGGATCCGGACATCCATGGCGACACGATCGTCTTCAGCTACGAGAACGACCTGTGGACGGTTGGCGCCTCGGGCGGCACCGCGGCTCGGGTCACGAGTTGGCCCGGAGAGGAGAGTTACCCGCGCTTCTCGCCGGATGGAAAGTGGATCGCATTCACCGGCACCTACGACGGCGCCAGCGCCGTGTACCGCATCCCGGCCACCGGCGGTGAGCCGGTGCGGCTGACCTACAACCCGGGCGGCGCGACGGCTCTCGGGTGGACCCCGGACGGGTCGCGGGTGTTCTTCCGCTCCTCGTTCGAGCAGTTCGTCTCGCGTGACCCGAACCTCTACTTCGTGGGCCGTGACGGCGGGCCCATCGAGCGCTTCCCCATCGACCGGGGCACCCTTGCCAGCTTCTCCCCCGACGGTACCCAGATGCTGTACTGCCGGCGCGGGCGCGAGGAGTACCAGTGGAAGCGCTACCGCGGTGGCGACTACGTGGACATCTGGCGCTACGACTTCAAGCGAAAGACCTTTGAGCCGGTGACGGATTTCGTCGGCAAGAACGCGTACCCGATGTGGATCGGCGACACGATGTACTTCGTCAGCGACCGTAGCGGAGTCTCCAACCTGTGGGTCATGGACCTCCCCAAGGGAGCCCCGCGTCAGGTGACCGCCTTTGACACCCTTGACGTCATGATGGCCGAGACTGACGGTCGCAGCGTCGTCTTCGTCCACGACGGCAGCTTGCACGTCTTCGAGGTCGCCTCCGGCAGCGACCGGAAGCTCGCCGTGACGGCACCCACCGATCGCTGGCTGGCCCGCGACCGGATCATCAATCCCAAGGACTACATCCACTCCGCCGACGTGGCGAACGACGGCGCCTGGCTGGCCGTGGAGGCACGCGGCGATGTGTTTCGCCTCCCCACCGACGCCAAGGGTCAGACCCGTAACCTTTCCGACTCGCCAGGGACCAGGGAAACCTACCCGCGCCTGTCGCCAGACGGCACCCGTGTCGCTTTCTTCTCGGATCGCACCGGTGAGTACCAGCTCTATATCCAGCCGGTGGAGGGGGGCGAGTGGACGCAACTGACGACGGCGCTTTCCTGTGCCCTCTACCATCTCGCCTGGTCCCCTGACGGCACGAAGGTCCTCTTCGGCGACAAGAACCTCGACCTCGCCATCGTCGACGTCGCGAGCCGACAGCTCACGCGCATTCCAGGCCTCCGACAGCTCAAGAACGACGAGTTCACCTGGGAGATCGACGACTACTCCTGGTCCCCGGACAGCAAGTGGATCGCCTACACCCAGGTGGCCCCCAACCGCAACAGCCGCGTCTACCTCTACAGCCTCGACAAAGCCACGAGCATCGCCGTCACCTCGGACTTCTATGACAATCTCCACCCGGCTTTTGACCACAACGGCGACTACCTCTACTTCCTCTCGAGCCGCAACTTCGACCTCCAGATGGACGTTTACGAGGACGACCACATCATCGCGACCCCTTACCAGGTGATGGCGATGGCGCTACAGGACGGCGCCACGCCACCGTTTCTCGACGACAAGGTCGGAGCGGACGCTCGGCACGGTGAGAAGCCCGGTCACCGGCCGGACAAGCGAGCCAGGGAGCACGGTGAAGAGGCCCCGAACCGTGCAGCCGCCACGCCGCTCCGCATCGACCTCACCGGCCTCGAGTCCCGGGTCTATCCGCTCCCGGTCCCGGCCGGGAACTACTTCTTTCTCGAAGCGGGAAAGGGCCGCGTCCTCTGGTGCTCGGTGGACCACTTCACCGAGGATGAGTACGAAGAGATCTTCAAGCCCAAGGGCGACACCAAGTGGACGCTGCACGTGTTCGACATGAAGGAGAAGAGGGAGACCACGATCGACAGAAAGGTCTCATCCTTCGCGCTTTCGGCGAACGGGGAGCAGGTGCTGATTGGGTTGGACAAGGGATGGCGGGTGACGGCGCTCGACGACCTGGGGTCCGGAGAGGATCTCGGTGTCGAGGTCTCGCTCGACCGCATGGTCTACCGCGTCGACACCCGCGCCGAGTGGCGTCAGATCTTCCACGACTGCTGGCGGTGGTACCGCGACTTCTTCTACGACAGCGGAATGCACGGCCACGACTGGAAGGCGATCGGCGAACGGTACCGCGCCTACCTGCCGTACATCTCATCTCGTGATGAGCTCAACTGGGTGTTGTCCCAAATGGTCGGCGAGCTGTGCATCGGCCACGCCTACATCGGTGGTGGCGACCAGGGTCCGGTCAAGGAGCCCGAGGCGGTGGTGTTCACGGGCGTACTGGGGGCCGACCTCAAGGCGGACACCAGGACCAACCTCTGGCGCATCGACGCGATCTATGGCCCGACCGACTTCAACCGCGATCTCAAGGCGCCACTTTCAAGGCCCGACCTCCGGATCAAGGAGGGTGGCTACCTGCTGGCCGTCAACGGCCACCGGCTCACCGCGTCCGACGATTACTGGCGACTGTTGCAGGTCACCAAGGGCCAGAAGGTCACGCTCACCGTGGCCGACAGTGCAGACGGCAAGGACCCTCGCACCTACGAGGTCGAGCCTCTGCGTTCGGACCGCAACCTGCGCTATAACCGGTGGCTGGCCGGGAACATTCACAAGGTGGAGGAAGCCTCGGGCGGACGGCTCGGCTACATGCACATCAACGCGATGGGGTCCGAGGGCGTTGGCGAGTTCGACAAGTTCTGGCGTGCTTTCCGCTATCGCGACGGGATCATCGTCGACGTGCGGCGCAACTCCGGCGGCTGGACCGAGTACTTCCTCATTGACAAGCTGGAGCGCCGCCAGGCCGGTTACAACGTTCTCAGCGGCATGGCGCCCTTCGTCTACCCCGGCTCGGTGAACCCGCGCCGCAAGTACGTGGCTGTCTCCAACGAGCACAACGGATCGGACGGCGAGGCGTTCCTCATGCACTTCAAGGCAGACGGTCTGGGGAAGATCGTGGGTGTGCCGTCGTGGGGTGGGCTCGTCGGCATCGTCAACGCCCAGACCACCATCGACAACGGCTCCGTCAACCAGCCCAACAACGCGTTCTGGGGCAAGGAGCAGGCGTGGTGGGTGGAGAACCACGGCGCCGATCCCGACGTACTGGTCGACAACGACCCCGGCTCGGTGATGGCCGGCCAGGACAGACAGCTCGAGAAGGCCATCGAGGTGCTGCTAGCCGAGATCGCCAAGGAGGGCCCGCCCATCCCCGCGGACCATCCGCCATACCCGCAGCGCTGACGGACCGGGAGGGACGGGCAAGGAGGTCGCCCCTCCCCGCGGCCGGTGGGGGTGGCGGCCCTTCCGGGATCCGGTTCGCCTCCACATCCAGCGCCAGGCCGGTGCCCTCCTGGAGCCTGCCGGAGAAAGCGGGCGGTTCGCGTTGCGGGTGGCGTCACCCGGAAGTGCATGCAGTATGCTGGGAGTGGAGAACGCTGAACATGCCCCAATCGTACGTGATCCTCGCCATCCTCGGCTTCGCGGCCCTGCTCGGCATGATCTGGGCGGTGTCCTTGATGTTGGAAAGGAAGCGCCGGGAGGAGCTGGCGGCCAGGGCTCTCGAGATGGGTTTGCACTTCGCCGGGGACGCCCCGGGCTTCGTGGAAGCTGCCCCGCCATTCAAGCTGTTCGGGCGTGGACGCGGCCGGAAGGCGCGCAACGTGCTTACCGGCTCACAGTCCGGGGTCGAGATCGCGCTGGCGGACTATCAGTACACGACCAGCTCGGGCAAGAACAGCCACACGCATCGCCAGACGATCTGCCTCCTGACGGCCCGCGGTACGGCTCTTCCCCAGTCCTTCCTGCGGCGGGAGGGGGCCGTGCTCGACGCGATCGGCCAGAAGCTCGGCGGCCAGGACATCGACTTCCCCGAGGATCCTGACTTCTCCAAGGCGTTCGTGCTTCAGGGCGAGAACCCCGAGGTGACGCGGCGCCTGTTCGGCGCCGCCGTGCGGATGCACCTCATGCGATCCGCCGGCACCCGGATCGAGCTGGAAGCCCGTGGCGACGCGCTGGTGCTGCACCGCGGCGTGCGGGCCAAACCGGATGAGCTGCGGGAGCTGCTCCAACTGGCGACCGAGACCTTCCGGCTGCTCCGCCAGAGCGTCTGACACCCCTCGTCCCGCCTGAGCCCTTCGGTCCTCTGGAAACCGTGAGAGCCACAACTCCGTATCCGGAAACAACCGAGCCGCCCGGAGTTGACAGCAGTCAGCCCAGCTCGTGCCCGGAGATCTTGTAGGAGGAGGCGTCATTGATGACACGCCCACGAAGGCTCATCGCCCTGCTGGCCCCTGCAGGGCTGTGGCTCGGTGCGGGCTGCGTCACGATGGCGCAGGATGCCACTGGCCCACGGTCGGCCAGCCTGCCGGTCACGCTGGACCACAACCGGATGATCGTGGAGGTGGAGCTGGTTCGTCCTGACGGGACGATCCGGAAGGCGCAGGCATGGGTGGATACCGGCAATCCAGACCTGCTGGTGGGCGAAAAGCTCGCGCACGAGCTCGGCATCGAGCCTCTGGCTCAGAAGGAGGAGGGGACGCAGTACGCCCAGGTCTGGGCCTCGAGGACACCGGCGATCCGTCTGGGTGGCCTGGTGCTCGACACGGCCAGCATCAGGACGAAGATCCTTCCCGGCGCCAGCGTGCTCCCCGGCGTTCCCGCCGAGGCGAATCTGCCCTCCTCCGCCCTGCGTCGCGATCGCTTCGTCTTCGACTACCCGGCCCGGCGGTTGACGGTCGCGCGACCGGGGCCCTCGAAGTCACGGGGAATCGCGATTCCCTGCCGGGTCAATGCTTCGACCGGCCTCTTCCAGGTATCCGCCAGGGTGGACGGCGAGACCGTGCAGCTCGGAGTTGACAACGGCTCGGCCGGCACCTGGGTCTCCGAGACGCTCACCAGGGCGTGGCAGGTCCACCATCCGGACTGGCCGCGCGCCACGGGCGCGGTCGGGTCGACCAACTTCTTCGGTTTCCCCTTCGAGTCCCAGGGCGAGCTGATGCGCTTTCCCGAGCTGGGAATCGGTCCCCTGACCGCTCGTGACCTCGGCGTGCTCGGCCTCGAGCAGGGCCTGTTCGACTGGTACTCGGGCAAAACCGCCGGCCCCGTGGTCGGCTTCATCGGTGCGAACGTGCTGGTGGGCTTTCGCGTCGAGATCGACCTCCCGCACGGCATGACCTACTGGGAGGCCGGCCCGCCGCCGGTTCCAGGGGATCTCGACATCGTCGGCCTGACCCTCCGTCCGGAGGTGGATGGCACCTTCACCCTCGCCGGCGTGGTGACCAGGGATGGCCAGCCGCTTGTGAAGGGTGTTCAGGTGGGCGACAAGCTACTCCGGATCGACGGCCTCGACACCGCCAACGCCACCATGGGAACGGTCGCGAACGCCCTGCGCGGCAAGCCGGGCATTGCACACTCCCTCGTCGTCGAGCGGGCAGGAAAGCAGATCAGCGTCGAGGCGAAGGTGGCACACCTCCCGTAAATTGGCCTGAAGGCGAGCATCGAGCTTGTGGCCACGACCATCCCAGGGCCGTCCTCCTGCCATCGAGGCGCCCCCAAGCGGAGGGCTCGGCTATCATGCCGTCATGATCAACCTCACGTTTCTGGGCGCCACCGGCACCGTCACGGGGTCGCGCTATCTGGTCGAGGCGCACGGCACCAGGGTGCTCATCGATGCGGGGATGTTCCAAGGCCCAAAGGACCTACGCCTGCGCAACTGGGCGCCGTTCCCGGTCGAGCCTTCGTCGCTCGACACCATCATCCTCACCCACGCCCATATCGACCACACGGGGGTCCTGCCCTTGCTCGTGCGCCAGGGCTTCGGAGGGCCGACGCTCGCCACGCCGCCGACCTTGCGCCTGCTGCGGGTGCTCTTGCCGGATGCCGCCCACCTCCAGGAGGAGGATGCGCGCTACGCCAACAAGGTTGGCGCCACCAAGCACACCCCGGCCTTGCCGCTATTCGACCTCGAGGACGTGAAGCAGGCGCTCCGCACGATCCGGCCGATCCCCTTCGGCGACTGGTACACCCTCCATCCCGGAATGCACCTGCGCTACCACCGTCAGGGGCACATCCTCGGCGCCGGCGCCGTGGAGCTGCGCGTCAAGGCCGGCGGGGAGCAGGTGACCATCTACTTCTCGGGCGATGTGGGCCGCTACGATGCGCCGATTCTGCCGCCGCCCGAACCCTACTCGGGCTCGACTTACCTCGTCGTCGAGTCCACCTACGGCGACCGGCTTCACGCGGCCACCGACCCCCGGGACGACCTCGCCGAGATCATCAAGGAGACCGTCGAGCACGGCGGTGTCGTTCTCATCCCGGCGTTCGCCATCGACCGCACCCAGGAAGTGCTGTACTACCTGCGCGAGCTCGTGGAGGACCAGGAAATTCCACCGATTCCCATCTATGTGGACTCACCGATGGCTCGAGAAGCCACGGCCGCCTATCGCGACACCATCCGCGAGCACGACGTGGAAACCCGCCACCTGCGCGAAAGTGGCGTCGATCCTCTGGTGCCACCCAACCTGACGGTGGTCGGACGCACCGAGGAGTCCAAGCGGCTCAACGACCTGAAGGGACCGGCGATCATCATCTCGGCGTCCGGCATGGCCACCGGAGGGCGCATCCTCCACCACCTCCGGCACCGGCTGTCGCGCCCCGACACGACGGTCCTTTTCGTCGGCTATCAGGCCGAGGGCACGCGCGGTCGCGCCATCCTGGAAGGGGCCGAGTCGGTCAAGATCTTCGGCGAGATCGTCCCAGTGCGCGCCCAGGTGCGCTCGATCTCGTCACTCTCGGCCCACGCCGACGCCGACGAGCTGGAGATCTGGCTGGCCCGGTCCGAGACGCAGCCCAGGACGGTATTTGTCACCCATGGGGAGCCGCCAGCCAGCCTGGCGATGGCCGAGCGCATCACCAGACGGTTCGGCTGGCCTTGCACCGTCCCGACGCTTGGGGAGTCCTTCCACCTGGTGTGAAGAGCTGGATTTCCGGGGGATGGAGGCGGTTCCCCGCCCCCTCTTCCGCCCTACCTGGCGTACTCCACGGCCCGGGTCTCCCGAATCACCGTCACCTTGATCTGGCCGGGGTACGTGAGCTCGGCCTCGATGCGTCGCGCCAGATCCTGTGAGAGCCAGATCGCATCCTCGTCGGAGAGCTTCTCGGACTCGACGATGATGCGAAGCTCACGCCCGGCCTGGATCGCGAACGCCTTCTGCACGCCCTTGAAGTCCGCGGCAATTGCTTCGAGCTTCTCCAGCCGCTTGAGGTAGCTCTCCAGGATCTCCCGGCGGGCACCCGGACGGGCAGCCGAGAGGGCGTCCGCAGCGGTGACCAGCACAGCTTCCACGGAGTGCGGGTCGACATCTCCATGGTGGCACTCCATGGCGTGGATGACCTCTTCCGATTCGCCGTACTTTCGCAGCAGGTCTCGCCCCAGGGTGAGGTGGGTGCCTTCCATCTCGCGGTCGATCGCCTTGCCGATGTCGTGGAGAAGACCGGCGCGCTTGGCGACGCGGACGTTGACCTTGAGCTCCGTCGCCATATAGCCGGCCAGCCACGCAACCTCCTTGGCGTGACCGAGCACGTTCTGCCCGTACGACGTGCGAAACTGTAGACGTCCCATGAGCTTGAGCAGCTCCGGATGGACATCGGGAAAGCCCAGCTCGAGCGCCGCCGCCTCACCGTCCTTGAAGATCTTCTCGTCCAGCTCGACCTGTACCTTGCCGACGACTTCCTCGATGCGTCCGGGGTGGATCCGGCCGTCGGTCATCAGACGCGTGAGCGCCAGTCGGGCGACCTCGCGCCGGATCGGATCGAAGCAGGAGAGCAGCACCGCCCCGGGCGTGTCGTCGACGATCAGGTCGACGCCTGTCGCGGTCTCCAGGGCACGGATGTTACGGCCCTCGCGCCCGATGATGCGGCCCTTCATCTCGTCGTTGGGCAGGTCGACCACGGACACCGTGCTCTCCACCACGTGATCGGCGGCGACGCGCTGGATGGCCAGAGAAATGATGCGCTTGGCGCGGTGGCTGGCCTCCTGGGTGGCCTCCTCCTCGATGCGACGCATGGACTTCGCGGCATCCATCCGGGCCTCGGTCTCCATGGCACGCATGAGCTCGGCCTTGGCCTGCTCGGAGGTCAAACCGGCCACCCGCTCGAGCTGAGCCCGTTGCTCGGCCATGCGCGCGGCGGCGGCATCCTCTTCAAGGGAGATTGCCACCTCCCGCTCATCCAGGTTCTGCTGCTTGAGGGCGATCTCGCGAGAACGCTCCTCCACCAGGTGGCCGCGCTCGTCCAGCGCGAGGACGCGCTGCTCGATCTTCTGCTCCTGGAGCAACAGCTCCTGCCGGTACTCCCGTGTCTCCCGTTCGAACTCACTCCGCGCCTGGAGCAGCTTCTCCCGTGCCTCGATACTGGCGTCCCTGACCAGGTGCTCGGCTTCCTGCTGCGCAATAGCCAACTGACGGCGGCGTTCCTGCTCGGCGGCAGCACGCAGGCCAGCTACTTCCGCCTGGGCGCGCTGGAGCGTCCGGCGTCCAAACAGCCAGACGCCCACCGCCGAAAGCAGCACGAGCGCTGCCGCAACGATGAGTATCACCGTGCCGTTCATTCCGTCCCCCTTTCAAGGAACAAGGGGTACGGCCCGAGAATGGCGGCGAAGCGGAAGGAGAAGAGGCCCCCGCACTCGGCCGTGTGAGCAAACCCATTTGAACCTGCTGACCACAGGTTGGGTACCTGCCCGCCCGCATCACTCACCGCTTGGCTCGATCAACGGGAAGGGACCGCGGCGCCCATCAAATAGGTGTTGGTTCAAGAATAGTTTCGCTCATCACCAACCGCGCAGGGGCCTCCGTTTCTTAGCTCGCTCCATTGCACGAGGTCGTCAGCACCTCGTCCAGCCTCTCCACCAGTCCGCAAAGTCGCTGGCGAACTCTCTCGGTCCGCAATCCAGGTTCCGTCTCGAGCTCTCCAAAGAGCTCATCCGCAATGTTCAATGCTGTGAGGACCGCGAGCTTCGCCGTGTCGACATGTGGAGACACCTCGGCGAGCTGGCGCATGCGCTGGTCAACGAACCTGGCGAGCTCAGTGACCCGCTCGCCGGAGCCCGTCGTGCGCAGCTCATAACGCCGCCCGAAGATCTCCACTGCCGTCCGGCTTTCCAACGCGATCGCTCTCCTCAAGAGGGAGTATACACCGCCCGTCAATCATCAGATTGCTAAAGTGATTAGCGGCTTTTCGAGGGTGTGGGAGGAGGCGCCACAACGGGCTCGGTGGTCATCTGCACCCGACCTTCCAGCCTGGCGCCCTCGATGACGTGCAGGGCCTTGGTTCGGAGGTCACCGCGCACCACGGCGGAGACCAGGAGCTCCACCAGCTCCCGAGCCATCACGTTGCCGTTCACCGTACCGGCAATACGCAAGGAGCTGCCTTCGATGTCTCCCTCGATCGTCGCGCCTTCGGCGACGTCGACGGGCGCCGAGACGTGGATGCTTCCGTTGAGGATGCCCTCGACGCGGACGGGGCTCGTGCCACCGATCTCACCCTTCACCGTCGTCCCACGGGCAATGATGGTGGAGTCGGCTCTGGGCTTGAGGTCAACGATCTCGTGACCCTGGTCCTTAGTGAAGCTCAAGGCCCCTCCAGAGGATGGAGCGGGCAACGGGAATCGAACCCGCGACTTGCAGCTTGGGAAGCTGCCACTCTACCAGCTGAGTTATGCCCGCCCGCCAGTTGCTGGCCGTGTGAGCGTAGGTCGGCTCCCTGAAGCTGTCAAGAGCACGTCGGCAGGTGACAAGCGGCCCGGTGAACCAGGCGGCGGCTCACCCGCCCATCCGCGGCTTGAACACGGCCCCGCTGATCTGCCAACCCACTGCTCTCCTGACCTTCACCGGGACTGCGTCCCCTCCGGCCATCTCACGAACCCACCGACGGCGAAGACGATGTCGTCGCTGAAGTTGGTGGTCGGGCCAGGTTGCCAGGTGGCCGAGTTGACGATGTGATCGCCACCCCCGGAGTAGAGCGTGTAGGTCGAGCCCGACGAGTCCAGCAGCACGCCGATCGACTCCCGCCATCCGTCGACACGTGGGAGGGTGCGGAGGTAGGTGGGCACGAGCGAGCTCTCGAGCTGCTCCGTCCCTCCCTCGCCGCCCCGCGGGTAGTTCTGGAAGTCGACCGCGTACGACTCCACACCGGTCGCCAGGGACCGCAGGTCTGCAAGCGTCCGCTTCTGCCGACTGCGGTCCACGGCATCCGCGAGGCTGTACACGGCGATGGAGGCCAGCATGCCAAGGATGGCCACCACGACCAGCAGCTCGATCAGGGTGAAGCCGCGACTGGCCCGCACTGGTCCCCCTCCGCAATCGAGAGGAGCAACACCCATGCCACTGGCGAGCGCGGCATCGCCTGCACCGATGACGACGGGCGTCGCCGCCATCGTCATCGGTGCCGCTCCGCGTCGTCCGAACGTGAAGGGGCCTGCCAACACCCGCGCGCGTTGCGGCACCCTCTCGGGGCGGCCCTGTCAAGACTCTTTAGAAATGTCCCCATCGTTAGCTCGATAGAAATGTCCCC
>DAONEV010000083.1:0-13395 GCA_035403265.1 Thermoanaerobaculaceae bacterium
CCCAACTCGACGAAATCGTTCTTGACCCCGCCTGCGGCACCGGCGGTTTCCTCGTCGAGGCCTTCACCCATCTCAGTGGGCAGGTCAAAACCGTGGCTGACCGCAGGACGCTTCAGGACCGCTCCGTGCAGGGTTGCGAGGCCAAGTCCCTGCCGTACCTCCTGTGTCAGATGAACCTGCTCCTTCACGGCCTTGACGCGCCCCAGATCGACGCCGGCAACTCCCTGCGCCACAAGCTCACCGAGATCGGCGAGAAGGACCGCCTCGACGTCGTCCTCACCAACCCGCCGTTCGGCGGCGAGGAGGAGAAGGGCATCCAGGGCAACTTCCCCGACGACCGGCAGACCGCCGAGACGGCGCTGCTGTTCCTCCAGCTCATCATGCGCAAGCTGCACCGGCAGCCGACCCCCGCGGGCCGGCCGGCACGAGCCGCCGTCGTCGTCCCCAACGGCACCCTCTTCGGCGACGGCGTGTGCGCCCGCATCAAGGAGGAGCTGCTCACCCAGTTCAACCTCCACACCATCGTCCGCCTCCCGAACGGCGTCTTCGCGCCCTACACGAGCATTCCGACGAACCTCCTCTTCTTCGACCGCTCCGGGCCGACGAAGGATGTCTGGTACTACGAGCACCCGCTGCCGGAGGGGCGCAAGAACTACACCAAGACTGCGCCGATCCAGTACGAGGAGTTCGCGCCGTGCCTGGCGTGGTGGAGCCACCGCGAAGAGAACGAGCGCGCCTGGAAGGTCTCCGCCGCCGAGCTGCTCGCCACCGCCTGCAACCTCGACCGCAAGAACCCGCGCGCCAAGGAGGACATCACCCACCTTCCGCCCGAGCAACTCGTCGCCAGCATCCTGGAGAAGGAACAGCGAATCGCGGAGATCATGGGCACCATCCGCGAGCTGCTCGCGAGGCACGACGCGTGAGCAAGCAGTGGCCGCTGGTCCGGCTCGGTGAGGTGCTCAGGCTGGTTAACACCTCGGTTCCTGCCATGCAGTTGTCTGAAGTCGAACTCGCAGGCGTGTACAGTTTTGCTCGCGGGCTATTCAAGCGTGGACCAATGTCGCCCGCTGAGACGAGCTACAAGACCTTCAACCGCCTCGTCACGGACGACTTCGTAATCAGCCAGCCGAAGGCGTGGGAAGGAGCTGTTGCCCGCGTCACGCCGGAGTTCGAAGGCTGGTTTCTCTCTCCAGTCTTCCCGACCTTCCGGGCTGAGCAAAGCCGCCTGCGCCCCGATTTTCTCGAGTGGTACTGCAAGCAGTCTCGGGTATGGGGCGAATTACAGCAAAGATCGCGCGGGATCGGGGCGAGACGCGAGACTGTGAGTGCAGAGCAGTTCCTCTCGCTGGAGGTGCCCTTGCCGTCAGTTGACGAGCAGCGGCGAATCGTGGCGCGGATCGAGGAGCTGGCCGCCCATATCACCGAGGCCCGCAGCCTCCGCCGGCTGGCAGGGCATGACTCCGAAGCACTTGTTGGGGCGTCGCTTCGGGATATCTTCGCGAGCTGCCCCGACGATGCGGAGGTGGTGCTTGGAGCTGCTTGCAAGACAATCATCGACAATCTCCACAGCAATCCACGCTACGCCGACTCAGGAGTGCCCTGTGTTCGGTCCCCTGACGTTGGCTGGGGACGCCTCGATCTCGCCACTGCGCTGAAGACTGACGAGACGGAGTACAGGCGGAGGACTGCCCGCGGCGAGCCCCAAGCTGACGATGTCGTGTTGGTTCGCGAGGGGGGTGGAACCGGCAAGTGCGCCCTCGTGCTCCCCGGCCAGCGATTCAGCCTTGGACAACGCGTCATGATGTTGCGACCGAACCTTCAGCAAGTCGATCCGCGCTTCTTCCTGTACCAGCTCCTATCACCACAAGTACAAGAAGACCAGATTGCGCCACGAACCAAGGGTTCCGCGTCTCCTCACCTCAACATCGGCAGCTTGCGACGTTTCCGGTTCCGCCTCCCCCCTCTCCCCGAGCAGCGTCGCATCGTGGCGGAGTTGGACGCGCTTCAGGCGCAGGTGGATGCGCTCACGCGCCTGCAGGCCGAGTCCGCCGCCGAGCTCGACGCCCTCCTCCCCTCCATCCTCGACGCAGCCTTCAAAGGAGAGCTGTAACCATGGGACAACAAGGCGTGTGGGAGATTTCCGAGGACGGCCCCCGGCGGCTGAGCTCCAGCACCGTCGAGCTCGAGAAGCACCTCGAGGAGTGGATCGAGCGGGACCCCTCGCTGGTGCAGGGTGGCCTCACGATCGTGGCGCGTCAGGTGCAGACCGAGGCGGGTCCCCTCGACCTGCTGGCGCTGGACCCTCAGGGGCGATGGGTGGTGATCGAGGTCAAGCGTGGAGTGCTGCGCCGCGACACCGTCGCCCAGGCCCTGGACTACGCATCCGCGATCGCCGGCATGACCCTTGGGGACCTGGAGCAGATCGTCGACGGCTACCTTCGTTCGAAGAACGCCAATGTGACCCTTCAGGCTCTCTTGCGTCAACGCCAGCTCGTACTGGATCGAGCCGAGCTGATCGGTGAGGCAGCCATCATCGTCGTCGGCACCGGGAAGGATCGCGGTCTCGATCGAATGGTCAAGTACCTGGCGAGCCCCGGCACCGTCGCGATCACAGCGGTCATGTTCGAGGTGTTCGAGCCTGCCGGCGGCAAGCGTGTTCTGGTTCGCGAGCTTTCGGAAGACGACCACCCGCCAACTCCGGATACCCAGAACGGCCGGGATGCTCTCGACGCGCTGGTCGCGCGCGCCCAGGCTGCCGGCACTGGCGCCGAGATCGCCGCCTTCTTGCGGGCCGCGCAGTCCCTGGGGCTGTATCCGCATCCGTGGAAAGCCAGCCTCATGCTCGCACCGCCGGCCAACAAGACACGGTGTCTCTTGACCGTGTGGACCGAGCCGAACACGGATGGCGACCTCACTCTCTACGTCGCGGCCGACGCCTTCGCCGAGTTCTACCGCCTCGACCGTGACACGGTCGTCAAGGAGCTGCTCGGCGCGGACAAGTGGTTCGCGCTCCCTCGGAAGAAGGTCAAGGCGCTGACAGAAGGGCTCGGGCGGCTGCTCGCGCCCGCGGCCGAGGACGCCTAGCTCAGCCGCCGCACGATAGTAGTACGCGGAGCAAGCGGGAGACACCATGGACTTCGAGCGGTTCTCTGAAGTGACCCGGCAGCTCGTGCAACACGAGGACTCTCTGCGGGACCAGCGCGTGAACTGGCTCATGGGCTCGCAAGGTATCCTCTACGCCTCTCTTGGCTTCGTCTGGGACAAGAGTTCCTTTGTCGCGGGGGTCATCTCACTCGTCGGGGTCGTGACCTGCGTTTCGATCGGTGGGAGCCTCCTCGCCAACACGGCCGCTGTCAGGAAGATCTGCAGCGAATGGGCGAAGCGCAGGCCCACGGAGTACGACGGCCCCAGCGTGATCGGGCTCAGGAGCGCGGAGGACCCCCACAGGTGGGCGCGCCGACTGTATCCGTGGCACATCCTCCCATGGGTCCTGCTTGCGTCGTGGCTAGCCATCCTCGGCCGCCTATTGGTCTAGCGGTCCTAGGTCCTTCACACTCGGCACTTTCCGGTCCTTCAGTCGCACGTGCCCCTGCGGAACGCGCCAGGGTTGGCGAGATCCGCTGTCGTGAGCCGCGCGAAGGATGGGTGCCAGGCATCAAACTCATTCGGCTTTGTCACAAACTCGTGGCACCGAGTTGACGAGCCGTGCGCCCGATACCGCCCAAACTGAGGGTGTTAGTGCCAGAAGGCACGACAACGTGGTACTTGCTTCGATTGGTGCTCGGGCTCCGGGGGGCCATCCTCGCGACGCACCTTCACGCCATTGCGAGAAGCGATCGAATGCGTGGTGTTCCTGGTACTCGACTGCTCGGTCTCCCCGCGCTCCTTACTGTCTGAGGCGCTCCACCTCCGGGCCAAAGCGTCCTCAACCCACCCTCCTGGTGCCCGCCGATGCCACCGGACGCCCTTCGTCAGGCCTTCGACCGCCTTGGCAACTCCTGCCGCCGATGCAACCTCGACAGGGTGAGAAAGGGGATTCCTGACAATCGATCTGAACGGTGCCGGCAACGGGTGCGAGGCGACCTATGAGCCCGCGCCCTGCCTTGCCTCGATCCAGCCCGAGATCGTGTCGAGGAAGCCCGCCACGAACTCCTTCGGCAGCGTCGGGTACTCGTCCGGCGATCCCGTGACCGCCCTCTGGTAGAGATGGTTGGCGCCGGGCAGGACCTTCGTGGTCACGCCGTGGTTGCCGCCACGTGCCAGCGCCGCGGCGATGGCCTCCCGGTTCGCCTCGGCCGGGACCTGAAGGTCCTTCTCGCCGAACAACGCGAGCACCGGGCAACGCACCTGCGCGAGATCGGCGGCCGGGTCGTGGTCGAGGAAGTACCGAAACCACGGGGTCTGCGCCATGGTGATCTGGCCCGCGATGACGCGGTCGGCGTAGGCGCCAAGGTCGCCGATCGCCTGCCGCTGCTCGGCCGGCAGCGCGGTGAGCTTGGCGAGCGCCAGCGCCTTCGCCTCCGCTCGCACCTCGTCCCAACCCGCGCCGCTGCGCGCGGCCCCAAACAGCCGCTTCTGGAGCGCCGCCTCGGCCTTCAGGTCGGCCTCCGGCGCGCCGCCGGCGCGGCCAATCGCCTCCGCCTGCGCAAGCATGAGGCGCTCGCCCGTGACACCCGATGCGGAGACGAGGACGATGAACGCCACGTCTCCCGACTGCGCGGCGGCGATGGGGGCGACCAGCCCGCCCTCGCTGTGGCCGAGCAGGCCGATCCGCCTGGCGTCCACCTCGGCTCGGCCCTTGAGGAACGCCACCGCGGCGAGCGCGTCGCCGGCGTAGTCCGCAGTGGTGGAGCCCTCGCGCTTCGCGGTGGTGCCGCCGACACCGCGGTCGTCGCAGCGCAGGACAACGACCCCGCGGCGGGTGAGGTGGTCGGCGATCAGGCGGAACGGCTTGAAGCCGAACAGCTCCTCGTCGCGGTTCTGCGGCCCGCTGCCGGTGATCAGCACAACGGCGGGGTGCCGACCGGCGCCGTGAGGCGCGGTCAGTGTGCCCGCGAAGGTACCGGCCGGAGTGGTGAAGCTGACCTCCTCCTCGCGGTACGGCGGTGCGGGCGTCGGAGTCGGCGCCACGACACCCACCGCCTGGCGGGTGAGGCGGAAGGTGCCGGAGGCGGCGCCCTGGGAGAAGATGCCGTCGATCGTCTCGCCGGCCGCCACGCCCTCGAAGGTGGCGAGCCCGGGACCGGCCGGCAGCTCGAAGTGCACCCGAGGCGGCTGGTAGCTCACACTCTTCAGGGGCAGCGTCGAGGCACCCTGTTGGGGGATGTCGATGGTGGCGGCGAGGCCTGGCGCGCCGGTTCGGAAATCGACCCGGATCGCCAGCTCCGAGCCCATGATGGTGATCGCCCCTTCCCAGTGGCCGTCCAGGGCCACCGGAGGAGGAGGCGGGACGGCCGCGACGGTCACCAACGCCATGGAGAGAGTGAGCACGGAGACGAACTTTCGGAGGGTCTGCATGTGTCGTCCTTTTGTGATGGCCGAGCTCAGTGGGTGGCCGCGGCGAGGAGCACCAGGGCAAGAACCGCCCCGAGGAACGCCACGGCCAGCAGCACGGCCCTGGGGTTGCCGAAGTTGATCGTGTAGCCGAGGCCGAAGCGCCGCTCCACCAGGAGCGAGGGGTCGTCCCGGTTGACGTAGAACATCCCAAGCACCCAGTAGCGGTTGTCGGCGAGGCCGTTGGTCAGCGGTGTCGCGGCTCCGGCGCGCTCCAGCCGCGAGCCGCCCTGGCCGTAGCGGATCGCCAGGTAGACGGTGCCACCGATGGCATAGGCCATCATGACCGCGGTGAGCACCATCTGCCACCTGCCCAGCGTGGCCGCGTGACCGAGCCCCACCTCGATGGCCGACACCGACAGGACGGTCAGCATCAGCGTGGTGAACAGCGCGACCCCGCACAGGAAGCGCGTCATCGCCCGGCGGAAGCGGAGCTGGGCGGCGAGGGAGGCGCCCTGGTCGGAGCGGCGCAGCGCCCGCTTCGCGTTGGCGGTCAACCACGCCGTGCCGCCCAGGCCGACGGCCAGCACGAGCACCATGACCGGCAGCAGCATCACGGTGGCGATCGACTTCGGCCGCCAGGCGTCGGGGGTGCCGGAAATGCCGAAGTGGGTGGGCA
Source organism: Thermoanaerobaculaceae bacterium (assembly GCA_035403265.1). Classification (GTDB taxonomy): domain Bacteria; phylum Acidobacteriota; class Thermoanaerobaculia; order Thermoanaerobaculales; family Thermoanaerobaculaceae; genus JAAYVZ01. Next base: position 6,173 of record DAONEV010000083.1, read on the forward strand.
CGCGCGGGGGCAGCGCGCCGTAGCTCGTCCAGGCGTGGGCGACGGCGAACAGGCCGCACGCCACGCAGGCGGCGATGGTCAAGGCCGGCAGGAGCGGGCTCAGCGGCGGCGTCGCGAACAGCGGTGCCACTGCGGCCGGCGGCGGACCGACCGGGGCGAGGGCGCACGCCTGTGCATGGGCCCACAGGTACAGGCCGGTGAACGCGATCACCTGGAGTAGCACTGGCACCACCATCGCCAGCGGGCTCGCAAAGAAGAGCGCCAACACGCTCCCGAGCGCGATACCGACGACGATGGTCACCACCATGGCGCGATACCAGCGCCGGGTGAGCGCATGCGCAGCCGGAGCGTCGAACCCCTCCTCGCCGACGTAGACACCGAACAGCAGGCCCTTGCGGACGATCCAGGGGTACAGGAGGTAGACCCCTCCGATCAGGACGTTCTCGCTGAGCATGAAGACGAAGAGCAGGGTTGCGGACATTCAGGGTTCCTTTCAACGCTTCCCGTCGCCGGCGTGCGCGACAACGGACTCGACCATCGTGGAGATCTCTTCTCGCGCCACGCCGGCCTGGCGCAGGCGCAGGAGCACCTCGCGCAGCTCCTGCCACAGCGGCGCCAGCGAGGTCGGGTCGGGTGCCTGCGCGGGCGCGGCCACGACAGTCCCCGCCCGCTCACGGATTGCCACGAACCCCTGCCCCTCGAGCAACCGGTAGGCCCGCGCCACGGTGTTCAGATTGACCCCGAGGTCCGACGCCAGCGTGCGCACCGCCGGCAGCGCGGCTCCGGCCGCCAGCTCGCCTGCCGCGATGCGCACACGGATCTGCCTGGCGACCTGCTCGTACACCGGCTCGGCAGCCGCCCAGTCCACCGTAAGGGTCGCGTCGCTCTCCACGTTGATCTGTATACGTTCACGTATACAGATTGTCAAGGGAGATGGCGGGTCAGCGCACGACCGCGTCAGGAGGAGGCCCCCCTTCGACAGGTCAGGACTGACGCCACTGAGCGCTTCACTCCCGGCGGCAAATCTGCCGGAGCTTCACTTCAGTGGCGCCACCTAACGAGTTCGCCATCGAACCGATTGATGAGGAAAGGCTGGCCGGATTCTGTGGGACCTACGTACGGCCGAATCGTCCGGCACCCTGGCCAGCAGAAATCCTGCGAGCTGCAGGGGTACCACTCTGATCCGAATCGCGCACCTCAGAAACGTGCGAACACCTCAGTACCGATCGGTACCGGATGTCAGACCTCTGCTGGTTACGAAGAAGCCTCCCCAGACCACAGCCGAGGAAGTGGCCGAACAAGGCACCGCAGAAGACCGGTGAGAAATGCGGGCTAGTCAGGAGCTTGTGCACCATCTGCGATCGTGGCGGTCTTTCGACCGCGCCGCCACCGCCGGAAGTGCTCCACTACCGACACAGCATGTGCAAGGACGTTGAAAGAGAGGTAGATCCACAACCAGCTCAAGATCCCCCAGAGGATGATTGCATTGAACACCTGGGCTTGATGTCCGGTGTGGATCGGGTCGGCCGCCGTGCCGGCGGCCACGACGAAGGTCCCGCCAGCGCGAATCCAGTAGAGGAAGACCAGAGCAAGCACGTTCACCGTCAAGCGCACACCGGTGTGAAACCAGGTCAGCTCGGGATGCGCAAGAAGGACGGCACGTTGCACGATACCTGCCACGAGCAGGAGGACGACTGGCGCAAAGAGCGGCTCCCAGGTCGGACCTAGCTGCAGGTCCGTCACGGCCCGTCCAAACACGAGAATCGGTTGGAGGGGGACGAACGCCCACCATAGCAGGGCCACCGACCAGACGACGATGCCAGCCACCGTCTGCCAGCGAGGGCGCGTTGAAGGCGAGGTCCAGCTTGGATTCAGGACCCCGCCCTCGCCCCGGTTCATCCAGTGACGCTTCCACGCCTCGACACCGATGAAGATGACTGTCACGACGACAAGCTGCACGAGGACCGGCAGCGCGAGGCCAGGCCATTGGAGCGTCCAGTGCATGACTCGCGAGAGCGGCGTGCCGACCGCCAGTGCCACGGCAGCGAAGGCGAGGCAGACGCCGACCGTGACGGCGAGGTTCAGACCAAGGATGGCGAGGTAGTACGGGAATACCTCGGGACCAATGAGCACCCCACCGAACGAGAGCGTCCCTTGGTTGCCCTTGTAGCGGCTCGCGACCAGCCACGGGTGCCCGTACCGTCTCAGGATTGCCGCTTGCTCTACCTCGTCCAGGGTGTGGCCGGCCGCCACCCCCTGATCCTCAAGCTCCGACCGCAGGTGCTCGCCGAGCTCCTTGATGATGTCGTCCTTGCGCGCACCCGACATCAGGAGCAGTGACTGCCTGACAGCCTTGAGATAACGATCAAGCACGTACATGGCCCGACTCCCTCATGATCCCGTCCAGCGACTCGTTGATGCTGCGCCATTCCAGCAGGAGCCGATCGAGGACAGCTCGGCCCAGCGGGGAAAGGCGATAGAAGCGCTTGTTCCGCCTGCTCTCCTCCCGCCACTCGCTATCAAGCAAGCCCTGGCTCTCGAGTCGCCGGAGTAGTGGGTAGAGAGTGTTCTCGTCGATCTCGAGCCCGCGGTCCACAAGCGCCTTGCGAAGCGTGTAGCCATACTGCTCGGTGGCAAGCCGAGCGAGCACGGCGAGAACGAGGCAGCCGCGCCGTAGCTCGAGACGGAGGTTGTCGAAAATGATCCTCTCTTCGGTCATTCCTGTTCTCCGTACACCATACATCACATACTATATGGTACACAGTATAGTTTGTCAAGTGGGGCGCGCTCAAGAACTCCGTACCAGGCTCGAGGAGGCAGCCGATACCGGGGAGACCGCGCGTGTTCGCGGCCAGGGTGACGCACGACGTCCAATGACGGTTCGCACGGGAGAAGCGCCCCCTGGCCGAGGACGACACCGCCGAGGCGTTCGTCGGCTACGTGCGCAGGTTGATATCGTTGGCGTACCCGTTACTGATCAAGTACTTAGCGCCCCGGCCTTCCGGGGCGTTCGCATTCCGGTGCCACCGCGGTACCGCGGCGGCATGACTTCGCGCTCAAGTGGTTCGCTCGGGAGAACCGTCCTGCGGACAAAGGCGACACCGCAGATCCGTTCGTCATCTCCCTGCGCAAGTTGCCATAGCTGGCGTACCAGGTACTGATCGGATCGGTACTGATCCAGGTACTAATCCCACCTCGCGGAAGCTGGGTTTCGTCCCACGGCACCTCGCGGCTGACCAGGGGGCGGCAACCTCAAAGCTCACGGAACGTAAGAGCACATCAATGATGCTCGCCTGCGGTCAGACGAGATGGCGACGGGTCCTGACTCGGCGAGCTGGAGGCATGATGTCCCGGCACAAGGTTCTTTGCACCCTTTGTGGCGCGGCCCTGTGGACCCTGCCCCTCCCTGCGCAGTCCCTTCTGGAGTGGAAGGGGCTCATCCACGGTCCGCACGCCGTCGGCTTCTCGACCGCCACGGTGGTGGACTCGACCCGGACCATCGCCGCGCCGAGGGACTTCCTGGGGCGTCCGCGCCCGGACTACGGCCAGCGCCCAATCCACGTCGCCATCTGGCAGCCGGCCGAGTCGCCGACCGGCGGCGTCGAGATGACCTACTCCGACTACCTGCCTTTGCTCGCCTGGGACACCGGATCGCAGTCTGAAGGTGCGGCCGAGCGCCAGGTGGCGGAGCTGCGGTACATCCAGGCCGTGACCCCGCTGGCAGGTCCCGCCGACCACGCGGCGGTCGACCGTCTCGGAAGCCAGCGCGTCTGGGCGCGCCGGGACGCCAGGCCAGCGGCGGGACGGTTCCCGGTGCTCATCTATGCCCCCGGCTCGGGGTACCCGGCATTCGACAACTCCGTGCTGTTCGAGTACCTGGCCAGCTACGGCTACGTGGTCGTGTCGTCGCCGTCGATCGGCCCTGACGCCAGACGGATGCCTGGCAGTCTGTCGGGCCTCGAAGCGCAGACGAGGGATCTGGAGTTTCTCGCGGGGTATGTCCAGACGCTGCCCCAGGTCGACGCCGAACGCATCGGCACGGCCGGATTCAGTTGGGGCGGGATCCCGAGCGTGCTCTTCGCCCTCGCGAACACACGGGTCCGGGCGGTCATCAGCCTGGATGGTGTGATCCGTGAGAGCCAGTCCCTTACCCTCGCGAGGACGTTCGTTCGCTTCAAGCCGGAGCGACTTCGCGTACCGCTGCTGGTGCTCACCACCGCGCCTGACCACGCCATCCCCGGGTTCGCAGACGAGTCGTTCCTGGACCAGGTCAGGTTCGCCGAGGTCACCCGGGCTGTCATTCCCGGCGTCGATCACCACGACTTCGGCTCGATGTCGAGCCTTCTGCGCCGCGCGTCGCAGCCGGGGAAGGTCAGGGACTGGGCGCCGGCGACCGCCGGCTACGAGGCCATCTGCACGCTGACACTGGAGTTCCTGGATGTCCACCTGAAGGGCGGAGGCGCCAGGGAGCTGAGTCCGAGCAGTGCTGTCAAGGCGGCGTGCAACGTGTCGATCCGCCAGCCGGAGAAGGCGCCACCGTCAGCGGGTGATTTTCTCGAGGTTCTCGATACGGATGGCGCTGCCCGTGCCACCGAGCTGGTCCGGACGGCGGTCAAGGAGGATCCCGACGCCGTTTCGACGCTGGCCGCGGCGATCAACCAGGCCGGTTACGAGCTGCTCTTCGCGGGACGCACCCGGGATGCCATCACCATCCTGACGCTCGGCGTCGAGATCGCCCCGGAGTCGTTCGACGCCTCCGACAGCCTGGGCGAGGCGTACCTCGCCGCCGGCGAACCAGACCAGGCCAGGGCCAGCTACCTGGACGCCAGGAGCAAGCTGGAGAAGGCCAGGGGCCTCGCTCCCGATATCAGGGCCCGCTACGTCGCCAGCGCCGATCGGGGGCTGGCCGCGGCGGAAGCGGGACGGCGGAAGACGGCCACGCCGCCGCCAGGGTGACCCGGGTCGCAGGGGAACCCGGGGTCGGTCAGACAGTCGTGAACACGTAGACCGGACGGCGTTCCAGGTGGAAGAGCGGTCTCCAGATCGGTAGATCGGTAGGATCGGTAGCCGGTATCACAACTCTGCTGAGTTTCGAAATGGCCTCCCCATACCAGAGTCGAGGGCGTTGCCCCAGCCGCGGAAGCCGCCCGTGCTCGTGGCGAGGACGGCATACCACGTATCCTGATTCACTCGGTTGAAGCGTCCTGAGGATGCGGACGACACCGCCGAGACGTTCGTCGTCTGCGTGCGCAAGTTGACCTGCTTGGCGTGCCTGGTACTGACCCGCATCAATCCAGAGAGTGTCAAGAGCGATGGACCTTCAGGCACGCATCCGGCACCGATCTCGATGGCGACCGCGCGATCGCGAGCGAAGTCCGGGGCGGGAAGCGGCCGGCCCAGACGCACACTACTTCTTTGCCTGTGCCATGAACCCCGGCTCGCTGGTTGGCGGCACAATGCTCTTCATCCGCATGTAGGTGACGAGATTCCCGTAGTGTAGCAAGGTGTGCATGTGGTTGGCGCCGAGAGCGCCGAGCTTCGGCGTGTCGCCTCCGAAGAGCGGCACCATTTGAGTCGCCGACGCGTCCGTCATGCCTTCGTAGGCCTTGTCGCAGTAGGCGAAGGCGTCCTTGAGTGCGGCGATGAGATCGGCCTTCGAGGTCTTGGTCTGCTCGATCTTCGGGGCGGGGTTGGGCTCGCCGAGCACGAGGGAGCAGAACAGGTACTGTGAGTCGGCGACATGCCCGAGGATCTGGCCGTAGCTGCGCACCGCGTCCGTGGGCCTGAAGGTGTAGCTCTCCTCGGGCATCTTCTCGGCTGAGCGGAGGAGGATACCCTTCACTCCCGCGTAGACGGCCCGATTGAAGTCGCTGAGCGGATTGTCCTGGGCCACGGCGACGGCGGCCGGCGCCAGAAGGCACACCAGGAGCGCTGGCAGAAAGGCCCGCAGTGGTTCTCCGAGACGCCTGGACGTCCGTGCAGCAGGGCGGTGACCGGGACCAACAGGTGGTCGGGGCTCGATCGCTTCTCTGGTGACATTGACGGTGACGTGCATCTTCTCGTCCTTTCGGCTGCAACTGGTCGTACTCCCTGAGCTGGTTGATGTTTCATCACGACAGCGACCCTGCGCTTATCCCGCTCCTCACCTCCCTGCCGAGCGACCTGAATCAGGGGTGCATGGCACACGGCGATCGCGAGCCGGTGCATTCCTCCGCTGCGCGGGGTTGGTGGCCAGCGCCGTGAACCTCGTGGTCACCAACGTGGACGCCCGGGTACAATGGTGCTCATGATTCGAATCCACGTCCATGACCACAGGAATCAACGACTTGACTCCACGTAGCACGCCGCCCCGAAAGGAGCTCCGAGGCAGCGTTGCGGCGGGAGTCGGCAAAGGCCTGCTGGATTTCGCCGTTTCGAATGGAGCCTCCCGGAGCCTGCTGGCCTCGCGGGCTGGAGTCGCACTCGAGGATCTCGAGGATCCGGACCGCCGCATCCCTCTGGAGCGCTACGCAGCTCTGATGCGGGCGGCTGCGCTGTTGTGCAATGAACCCGCCTTTGCACTCAAGTTCGGCGAGGCTGTGGACCTGGCGGAGCTGTCCTTCATTGGCCTGCTCTGCTACGCGGCTGAATCAGTGGACGACGCCTTCGTGCAGATGAACCGCTATGCGCGCGTGATGATCGACGTGCCGGTGGAAGGGAAGGGGGATCGAATCCGGCACGTGCCGAGCAGCCGGGGCACTTGGGTGGTCGATGCGCGTGCCGATCCAAACGCTTTTCCGGAGCTTTCCGAGGCCACATTCGCTCGCATGGTGGGCCGGGCACTCGCGCTCGGAGGTCAGCAACGCTCTTTCGCCCTGGAGATTCACTTCACACATGCAGCGCCCCCTTACCGTGCGGAGTTCGATCGGGTCTTCAAGGCGCCCGTGCGATTCGGCAGTGGCTGGAATGCCATGCTGACGGACGACGCCTGGGATGCATCCGGGGTCCTCAGGCCGAGCCGCTATGCCTTCAAGATCCTGAGCGCGCGTGCCGAGGCGCTGCTGGCCGAGCTGGACCTTGCCACGACCGCGCGCGGCCAGGTGGAACGCCTGTTGATCCCCATTCTGCATCGGGGTGATGCCTCGATGGAGCTGATCGCGGCGAAGATTGGCATCAGTCGGCAGACGCTCTATCGCCGGCTACGGGCGGAAGGAGTCAGGTTCGAGGAGCTCCTGGATGAGCTG
>DAONEV010000084.1:0-13254 GCA_035403265.1 Thermoanaerobaculaceae bacterium
AGATGTACTTCCCTGCGTTGTCCGTCATGGCCTTGTGGAGCGCATCCTCCGCCTGGTACCCGGCTGCCGCAAAGAGCGTCTCGCAGTAGTCCAGGGACACCAGGTCCAGGATGAGCTCGGCAATTGCCGGGTGCGACGTGCGCAGCAGCGACTCCGTACATCCCGTGCACTCCTGGAAGTGCAGCCAGATGACTGAAGGTTTGAGTCCCTTTGCCGCCGCCTCGGCCATTTTCAGGCCGACGGAGGCAGGCAAGCCGACCGCCGCCGCGGCCATCGTGCACACCTTGATGAACTCACGGCGGTCGAGCCGGGATCGTACCGCTTCGACGCTGCCGGTACCCTTTCGTCCAACGCTCTCCATGGTCACCCCCGGATGCTGTTGTAGGTCGTCTCCCCCCGAGAAAACCCAAGCTGAGACGCAGTGTATGGGTCGATTTTTTCGATGTCAAGCCCTAAATAGTGTGAATTCTGTTACTTGCGATGATTTCTCAAGTGAATCTCGGTACAAAGTGCGGAGAAGACAGATGTCGCCGGGGTTTCCGAGGGACCGCGGGCGGCCTCGATCTTGCTTCCCAGCGAGGACCGCGGCGGTGCTGGAGGAGCCGCGGCTTCTGCCGCGACCACCGATCCGGCTGAGGCGGGAAGAAGTAGGAGCCGATGAGGGCGGCAGGGGGCGAGGCAATACCATCTGCGGGGGAGGCGAGGCGGCGGCCACCGCTGGCCGGCGCCAGACCTCCATTCGCCGGTGACCGTGAAACCGAGCGTCTCCTCCCGCGTAGGGTTGGCCAAAGCCGGCTACGATGGAAGCTGGCTGGAAGGTGGATGAAATGGACGACCCAATCCGACGGCACGATATCTCACGGCTGCTCTTGGGCCTCATGGTGTGCGCCCTGGGGGTGGTTTTCACGCTCGACCACCTGGGCTGGATGGACGCCGGACACATCGGGTCCTACTGGCCGCTGTTCCTGGTCGTCTTCGGCCTGTCGAGGCTGCTGCAGGCCCCCGGAGGCCGCGGGCGCGGATTTGGGCTGGTCATGGTCGTGGTCGGCACCTGGTGGACGCTCTACAACCTCGAGATCGTCGACATCAACGTCTGGCGCGTCTGGCCGGTGCTGCTGATCATCGCCGGACTGGGCATGGTCCTGGAGGCCTTCGGCTTGCGGAGGAGACGCGAGGTCCGCTCGGTCAGTGGGTTCTCGCCGACAGACGTTGACCTCATGGCCCCGCCGCCCGCCGGGTCGTCCGCGCCCCCGCCCATGCCTCCGGCCGGTGACGACCGGGATGCCTATGTGGACGGCCTGGCCATCCTCGGGGGGTTCAAGCGGGTGGTCACCTCCCGGCAGTTCCGGGGCGGCAGCCTCACGGCCTTCATGGGGGGATGCAACGTCGATCTGCGGCAGGCCAGCATCGCCGGTGACACGGCGATTCTCGACACCATGGCGTTCTGGGGCGGTATCGAAATCAAGGTTCCTTCTGACTGGACGGTGGTGCTGCAGGGGACGCCGATTCTCGGCGGGTTCGAGGACAAGACCACCCAGCGCCGGGGCGACGGCTCCAAGACGCTGATCATCAGGGGATTTGCGGTCATGGGCGGGGTCGGAGTCACGGACTGACAGGCGGCGGAGCGGCAAGGAAAGCGGAGTAGACGGTGCACCCGATTCTGGCGCGACGGGGAAGGTTGGGGCCGTACCTGGGGGCGTGGACCTCCGTGGTCGTGCTGCTGGCCGGCCTGGTGCGGCTCGCCGCGCGAGTCTCCTGGCCGGAGGCGGCCGCCGTCGTGGTGCTGCCGGGGGTGATCTACGGCTTCATGTGCCTGGCCGCGTTCTACCCCTGCAAGTCGGCCCCCCTGCGCGCCGGGCAACTGGGCAAGGCGCTGACCTCCCACGTCCTGGCTGCCCTGCTCACGGGCCTCGTGTGGCTGTTTGTCATCGACACCTGGCTGGTGCTGCTCGAGCCCATCCGGTGGCTGGCCCGGGTGCAGGATCGCACCAACGAGTTCATTCCCGTGATGTTGGTGGCTGGAGTCGTGGTCTACCTGCTGGTGGCGGCGCTGCACTACCTGCTGATCGCGATGGAGGAGAGCCAGAAGACCGAGACCCACCTCCTGGAGGCCCGGGCGAAGGCGGCCGAGGCAGAGCTCAAGGCGCTGCAGGCGCAGCTCGACCCGCACTTCCTCTTCAATGCCCTGACTTCCGTGAGTGCCCTGGTCGGCAGCGATCCGGTGGCGGCCCGCCAGATGTGCCAGGTGGTGGCGGCGTTCCTGCGCGACATCCTGCGGCTGCGCGGGGAGCGGTCGATCCCGCTCCGTGAGGAGCTGGAGCTGGTGGATCGCTACCTCACCATCGAGCAGACGCGCTTTGGCGCCCGCCTGCGGGTGGAGCGGGAGATCGAGGCCGGCCTCGGTGACGTGCGGGTGCCGCCCCTGCTCCTCCAGCCGCTGGTCGAGAACGCGATCAAGCACGGCATCTCGCAGATCGTCGAAGGGGGCGCCGTGTCCCTCACCGCGCACCGCGACGGCGGGCTGTTGCGACTCGAGGTGCACAACCCCTACGACCCCGAGGGCATGCGTCGCCACGGCGAGGGCGTTGGCCTGGCGAGTGTCCGGGCCCGGCTCGCGGCGGTGCACGGCCCGGCGGCCGGGGTCGAGGTGGAAGCCGGCGGCGGGCGATTTGCGGTGAGGGTCGCGGTGCCGCTGGAGCCCAACGGCGAGCTCGACCCGGCCTTACCACGCTCATGAGCCGCTTGCGCGTCGCGATCGTCGACGACGAGGCCCCGGCGCGGGCGCTGCTGCGCGAGTACCTGGGCGCCGAGCCCGAGGTCGAGCTCGTCGCCGAGTGCGCCAACGGCTTCGAGGCGGTTCGTGCCGTCGAGGAGCTGCGTCCCGATCTCCTGCTGCTCGACGTGCAGATGCCCAGGCTCTCCGGGTTCGACGTGCTGGGGCTGGTGGAGAGGGACGTGGCGGTCGTCTTCGTGACGGCCTACGACGCGTATGCCGTCCGGGCATTTGACGTGCAGGCCGTCGACTACCTTCTCAAACCCGTGGCGCCCGAACGTCTTCGGCAGGCCCTGGCGCGTGCGCGGCAGCGCCTCGGGCAGCCGCCGAGAGTAGCGGCTGCGGCGCTGCAGGCGGCTGCCACGCCCCACGCTGCCCCACTGTCACGGTTGGTGGTTCGCGACGGGGGACAGGTCGAGGTTGTTCCCCTGGACGCCATCGACGTCATCGAGGCGCAAGACGACTGCGTCGTCGTGCGGACCAGGGGCAGGAAGCTCCGCAAGGCCTCCACCCTCAACGACCTGGCGGCGCAGCTCGATCCCGGGCGGTTCGTGCGCGTGCACCGCTGCTTCCTGCTCAATGTGGCGCGGCTGGCACGTCTCGAGCTGTACGCCAGGGATAGCCGTCTGGCCGTGCTGGCTGACGGCTCCAAGATCCCCGTCTCCCGCGCCGGCTACGCCCGCCTCCGCTCCGTGCTCCCGGCCACCTGATTCCGGCCCCCGGCCTTGGCGTGGTAGAGCATGGCGTCCGCGGCCGCCACCAGCGACCTGGAGTCGTCGCCAATCTCGGGCACGGTGCTGGCCACGCCGAGGCTGATCGTGACGTGAGGCGAGACGTCCGAGGCACCGTGTGGCAGGGCGAGCAGCTCCACGCCCTCGCGGAGCTGCTCGGCCACCAGGAGGGCGCCCTCGAGGTCGGCGTTGGCGAGAACGACGACGAACTCCTCGCCGCCATAGCGAGCCACGAGGTCCCCGGCCCGCCGCACTCTCTCCCGAAGCACGGTCGCCACGGCGCGCAGGCACTCGTCCCCGGCCAGATGGCCGTGCCGGTCGTTGTAGCGCTTGAAGAAGTCCACGTCGAGCAGGATCACCGACAGAGGCGCGTGGTTCCGGACGGCCCGTCTGGACTCGTCGGCGTAGAAGGACTCGAAGGTGCGCTTGTTGGCGACGCGGGTGAGGCCGTCCTCGCTGGCGAGGCGACCGAGCTCGCGGTTGGCCTCGGCGAGCTGGGCCGTGCGCTCGGCGACCAGGGCCTCGAGCTCCCCCCGCCTCCGCTCCAGGGTCCGCAAGCGCCATCGGACGATCGTCACGGTGGCGAGCGCTGCACCCACCAGCAGCAGCACCGGGAAGCCCCAGGTCTCGCGGAAGAGCGCCCGCACGTTGACGTCGAAGCCCGCGGGTGTGCCCCACCCGCTCTGGCCGTGCGCGGCGGCAACCTCGAAGCGCAGGCGGCCCGGAGGCAAGTTGGTGTAGATGGTGGCGTGGCGTTCGCCCAGATCCTGCCATCCCTCGTCGAACCCGACCAGGCGGCACCGGAATCGCACCCGCTCCGGTGCCTCGAACACGGGCGCCATGAAGGTCACCTCGAGGGAGCGCCTACCGGGAGGGATGAGGACGCCGCGGCTTGCCTGCTGGGTGACGCCGTTGACGATGATCTCCTTGAGCACCACCGCGGGAGCCGGCTCCGGCTGCAAGGCGCGGCCGGGCTCGACGCGGACGAGGCCGTCTGTGGTCGCGAACCACAGGCTCCCATCTCGTCGCCGGACACCCGCCGGTTGGGTGGTGCCCAGGCACTGGCGGCCACGCATGCCATCCGCTTCGGCGAGGAGCCGGCCCTCCACGCGTGCGCCGGTCCCGTTCGCGACGGCGTCCAACTCGGCGATCGGCGCCGCGAAGATCCCGGCCGGGGTTCCCAGCCAGAGGTTGCCCCGGTCGTCCCCGAGGAGCTGGTAGACGATGTCGGAGGGCAGGCCATGCCGCGGGGCCCAGGCGGTCAGCCGGCCCTCCGAGAAGCGGGAGAGCCCTCCCCACGAGCCAATCCAGAGCCCGCCCTGGCGGTCCTCGTGCAGCGTCAGCACGTAGTTGGCGGCGAGGCCGTCGGCGGTGGTCCAGTGCGTCCAGCGGTCCCCCTGAAGGCGGTTGAGGCCGGCCGTTCCGCCCGCCCAGATGCTCCCGCTTGAGTCGGCGAGGATGGCGCCGATGCGGCGGTCGGCGAGGCCGTCCGTCTCGGTGAAGACCCGCATTGTGTCGCCCCGGACCATGCCCAGGCCCTCGTCGCGCAGGCTGACCCAGACCGCTCCCGACCGATCCTCCATCATGTCGAGAACGAGCGCGCGGCTGCGGGCCAGGGGATCGGGAGGTGGAGTGAGGCGGCCGTTTCGCCAGATCCGGACCCCGGCTTCGGTGCCCACCCAGATCGATCCGTCGTGGGCCGCCAGGAGCGAGGTCACGCGGCGGCTGGGGAGGCCGTCCCTGGCCGTGAGCAGACGCCAGCCGTTCGGGTCAGGCGCGCAGAGCCCGTCCGCGCCGCCGGCCCACAGGCGGCCGGCCAGGTCCTCGACTACCGTGCGGACGTTCCCGGTGGGGAGCCCCTCGGGCGGACCCAGCGGCACCACCCGGGGATCGGAGAGGCAGATCAGCGCCCGGTCGGTGCCGGCCCAGAGGTTGCCGTCCCGGTCCTCCATGAGAGCTCGCACCTCGATGGGCGCTGCCTCCGCCAGGGCCGGGACGTTCCGATCCAGGGCGGTGCAGGCGAGGCGTCCATTGGCCAGGCGACACAACCCCCGGCCGGAAACCGCCAGCCAGCGGTTGCCATCGCGGTCGTCCAGGGCTCGGGTCGTGCCATCGGGTAGGCCGGCCAGCCGCTCGAAGCGTCCGTTTCGCCAGGCCGCGGGACCGTCCGGGGTAAGCACACGCGCCTCGCCGTCCGGTCCTGGGCCGAGCAGGCGGCCAACCGGAACGACGGGTTCGATTCGATCGGCACGCCAGCGGTCGACACTCTGCAGGTGGCCGATCCAGAGGCTCCCTTCCCGGTCGACCTGCAGGACGTACGGGTAGTCGCTGGCCAGGCCGTCATGGGTCGTGAGGGTGGTGAAGCGGCCGTCGCGCAGCCGGCACAGGCCGCCCCCGTTGGTGCCGATCCAGATGCTGCCGTCCCCGGACGCCGCAAGGCTCAGCACGACGTCCTGGGGCAGCCCATCGTGGGCCGAAAAATGGGTGAAGGTGCCGTCCCAGAAACGCACCAGCCCGTTGGCCGTACCGATCCACAGCACGCCGGTGGCGTCCTCGGTCATGGCCGTGACGTAGCTCGGAACCACGCCGTCGGTGGTGACCGGCGTGAACGTCTCGAAGCGCGAGCCGTCGAATCGCGCCAGTCCCTCGGGCGTGCCGATCCAAACGAAGCCATCCCTGGTCTGGAGAAGCTCGGTGATGATCGGAGACGGAAGCTGGTCCCCGCTCCAGACCTGCAGGCGGTACTGGGTGACCTCGAGTGCCGGGTCGAGAGCCAGCACCGGCATGGCGGCCGCCGCCAGCGCAAACCCGAGCGCCAGCCGCCTCCCCGGCCTCGACCTGCTGCCCATGGGCCGATGCTAGCAGAGCGGAGTTGACGCCGGAGTAGGACCACCATAGCCTCAGGGTGGCATGCAGGCGAAGGCGATCCTCCGGAGGGCGTGGTGGGCTCTTGCCCTCGGTCTGCTGGCGGGTGTGGTGTGGCTCGGGCTCGGCATGCACCGCGGAATGCTGCTGTCGAGCGACATCCGTTCTCTGGCGTACCCCTGGCAGCCGTATTTTTCCGAGCACCGCTCCGGGAACGTCGACCTCGCCGACCCGGCACAGCAGTTCGTGCCCTGGCTCCAGCTCGCCCGGCGGGAGCTGGCTGCCGGCCGACTGCCGCTGTGGAACCCCTACCAGGACGGAGGCGTGCCGCTGCTCGGTAACGCGCAGTCAGCGCTCGCCTCACCGCTCGTCTGGCCGGCGTTGCTGCTCGGCGTCGAGCGGGGCTGGAACCTCACCCTGCTGCTGCGGATCCTCGTCGCTGCCGGCGGGGCGTTCTTCTGGCTGCGCGACCTCGGGCGGTCGCGGAAGGCGGCGAGCCTCGGAGCGGTCTCGTTCGGGCTCTCGGGCGCCTTCGTGGCGTGGCTCGAGCATCCTCACACCCTGGTGATTGCGGCGGCACCGTGGGTGCTATGGGCGGCGCAGCGGGTCGCTCGCCAGCCGCGGCCATCGGTGATCGTGGCCCTTGCCGGCGCCGTGTGGCTGGCAGCCGTGGGCGGGCACCCCGAGACACTGCTGCTGGTGGCGCTGGGAGCCGGAGGATGGATGCTTGCGACAACCGGGTGGCGCGGCCTCGGGCGGACGATGCCGCCCGCCTTGCTGGGGATGGGTCTCGCCGCTCCGGTACTGCTGCCGTTCCTGGAGTATCTGGTGCACAGCGAGGCGTGGGCGAGCGGCGAGGGACGCCACGGCGCAGCTCTGCCCTGGCGTGCGCTGGCTCGCCTGGTCGTCCCCGGAGCGCAGGCCGGGAACCAGATCGAGACGGCGGCCACCGTCTCCGTGATCACGCTGGCTCTCGCCGTCATCGGAGCGTGCGCGGTCTGGAGGCGTTCCGGCCGGACGGCCGTGGGGATGGTGTCGGTGATGGTTCTCCTGGCGTTCTCGAACCCCATGTCGCGCCTGCTGGCCGAGTCGACGCCCGTCTACTGGACCAGGGTGTTGCTGCTCCTGCCGCTGCCTCTCGCGGTGCTGGCGGCAAGCGCCCTGGATCGTCTGCGAGCGTGGTGGCGCTGGCGTCACCGGCGTTGGGCGGGCCGCCTGCTGGCACCGTTCGCCGTCCTCCTTGCGGGCGCGGAGCTACTCGTCGCGGCGCGAGGTGTCCACGCCGTGACCTCTCCCGAGCTGCTTGGCATGACGACGCCGCTGCTCGACCGCTTGCGCGCGCTCCCGGGTCCCTTTCGGGTCCTGCCCCTGGGGCACATGCTGCCGCCCAATCTCGCGACCGAGCAGGGAATCGAGGACGTGCGCGGCTATGACGCCCTGGCGCCGCTGGGGTGGCGCCGGCAGTGGGCCGAGGTGGCGCCCATCCGCGAGCTCGTCGTGCGGCCCGAAGCGCTCCGCGCTCCGGGTCCCCTGCTCTCGTTCTGGAACGTCGGGTACGTGCTGACCTCGCCGGCAGTACGTGACCCGGCGGCCGAGCTGGCGGCGCGATGGGGTTGTGCTCTCGAGGAGCTGTACCGCGGGCCCGACGGGCGGCTCTTGCGAAACCACTCGGTCATGGCCCGGGCACGGATGGAGCGAGGCGGCGAGGTCGTTGTCGAGGAGCGCACGCCGACGTCATGGCGACTGCGCGTGGCGGGAGATCGTGACGACACCCTCGTCGTCGCCAACCCGTTCTTCCCCGGCTGGCGGGTGCGGGTGGATGGGCGGTGGCAGGACGGCGAGCCGGTGCCAGGGCAGGCATTCTCGATCCCACTGGCGGCTGGTGCGCACGTCGTCGAGCTGCGGTATCGGCCGTTCTGGCTGTTCGTCGGCCTCGGCCTGGCAGGCGTCAGCTTCGCGATCCTGGCCGCCGTCGTCTATCGCATGAGGGCGCGCACGGTCGCGTAGTCGCCCTCGCGGATGGCGCCGGCGCGCACGCAGCGCACCTCGCCGCCAGGGGCGGCGATGAGGTGCACCGGGACCGACCCGGAGGCTTCCGGCTCGTAGCGCTTCAGCCAGGAATCCAGGCTCTTGGGCTGAAGCAGGCGCAAGGACGGATCGGGGGCCATGGTGGGCTGCTCTCCGAAGAAGCGGGCCAGGCCTTCGGCCGTGTCGTCCACCGAGATGAACACCAGCTCGAAACCGACCCCATCCTTCGCGAGCTGGTCGCGCCACTTGACCAGCATCGGCATCTCCCGCTTGCAGGGGACGCACCAGGTCGCCCAGAGGTTCACCCAGACCCACTTGCCGGTAGGCAGCGTGAACGCCGGCGAGCCGGCCCTGGCCGGGGCGACCGGGGGCAGCTCGAGGCGCGGTGCGCCGGCGCCAGGGGTGTAGAAGTCGCACCAACGCTCGAGGCTGGCCGGGGCCGGCGTGGCCTTCACCGCCTCGAACCGCGGTGCGGTGGGCGCAGGCTTGTCGCCTCCACCGCATCCGGCGAGAAAGAGCGCGAGCACCACGAGCCCACCGACCTGGAGCGGCACGTGCGATCGGCTGACAGGGGAGGGGCCAACTCTCGTCATAGCCGGCAGTCGATCCAGGCGATGAACGCCGAGCGGTTGAGGTAGTTGGGGGTGCACGGCGCCTCGGGGCGGGAGCGGCTCCACTTGCAGAACTCGCGGTCGAGCTGGGCGAACTCCTCCCCCAGCCATAGCAGCCCGACCTCCTGGTCGAGCTCCGGGTCGTTGAACTTCCCACGGATGTGGTTGAGGACCGCCTCGGCGCGCTTGCGCGACAGCTCGCGGTTGTAGGACACGGAGCCCTCGGGGGAGGCGCGCGACACGACCAGGAAGTACGAGGCCCCGCGCTGGTCGGCAAAGGTCTTGTCGATGAGCGCCAGGGCACCGGCGTCCACCTCGGCTGCATCCTGGTCGAACTGGATGATGGCGGCGCGGTCGGCCAGGGGGACGAAGAGCGCGTTGAAGTCACCCCCCGACATGGCGGCCACGGAGCGCGCCTCGAGCGGCTGGCAGCCGCGCGAGGAGCCACCCTTGACGAGGCCGCAGGAGGTCAGCACCCGCCGCAGGATCTTCTTGAGGTCGCCGGTGCAGTACCCCTCGTCGGACGCCGACGCGGTGGCGACGCCGCTGTCCGCGGCGGCAGCCTGGGCGGCGCGGACGGCGGCGCCGCGCACCCAGACCCCGGTCGTGACGCCCAGGATGAGCAGGAACACGAGAGCCAGCGCAACATGCGTTCCCTTGCCAGCCATGGGTCACCTCCCCCCGGCGGGCCGGGCAGCGGTGGCGCCGCCTGCCAGCACCCGCGAGAGCACGTAGTCGAGCCCGAGGTCGCTGTCCTCGGGGCAGATCTTCTGGTTGCGCACGAATACCTGCGGCGTGAGGACCGGTAGCGAGTTGGAGACGGCCCAGCGCAGGGAGCGGTTCAGGCGAGCCTTGATCTCGGGCTTGCCGAGGCATCCGGCAATCTGCGGCAGGTCCGTTCGGATGCGCGCCGCGAGCTGCCCGGGATCGCGGGCGCCAAGCTCACGAAGCTCCTGCTGGTGGTCGAAGATCCAGGCCAGCACCTGGGGAACCTGGTCGCCGGCGCACAGCACCGCCTCCGAGACCATGCACGCCCCGGGGTGCACTGACTCGCTGACCATCCAGTTGCACTCCTTGTCGAGCGGGAAGAGCGCCAGTTCGAGGTTGAGGCGGTCCTTGAAACCGCTCGCTGCCAGTCGCTGGTCCAGCCCCTTGCAGGCTGGGCAGAGAGGATCCAGCACCTCGATAGCCGGGGCCCCGCCCGGGTTGGTGCCGAGCTTGAGGCGCACGCCAGCCTTGTCCTCCGGGTGCATGAGGTCGCCGCAGGTGGCGACGGCGGACGCCGGCTTGAGGCTGAGGTAGAGGAGGACCGGAACCGCCGCGAAGGCCACACCCTCGCCGAAGAGCAGCATGTAGCGTCCCCAGGGAAGCGGGCCGCTTGCCGTGGCACGCCGGTGGGCGACCAGGGCACAGACGAACACCCCGATCGAGGCCACATAGGTGCCGATGCAGAGCTTGCAGATGCTGCCGACGACGAACGTGGAGATCGCAAAATAGACGAGCGATGCGAAGAGCGGCAGGAGCGTCGCGAGGAGCAGGAAACGGGTCTCGTGGGCATCCTGCTCGGCTTGGCGCGCCCAGATGTCGGCAACGCGGAACAGCAGGTACAGGAAGACCGCCATGCCGGGCAGCGCAATCGGGATGCCCCCCCAGGTCCAGGTGCGCAGCACGGCCGAGTACGGGCTCATCATCACCGCGTGGCAGCCGCTGGCACCGGAGGTGTCAGGGGCACCGAGCCCCGGGACGAAGGAGCAGGTGATGGCGTGGACCTGGCGGTCCAGGTGAGCGATGAAGTCGTAGGCCGAAACGGCGAGGAAGATCACGCCCAGCAGGGCGAAGATCCCCATGGCCAGCCAGAGGCCGAGTCCGGGACGTTTCATGGGCTAGTCCTCCCTGCCTGCCGCAGTCGGACGCCACCACCAGCGCGGGAGGGGGCGCCAGGCGCCGCAGCAGGACCGGAATCATCGAAGGAGATGGTACCACCGCGCCCGCCCGCCCGGTCGAGAGTCGGGAGCATCCCCGCCCACCTGGGCGAGGGTCGGCGGGCGCCCGGGCCGGACGACCACGTCGCCGCGTGCGCCGGAGAGCGCTATGGCACGGTGACGTCAAAGGTGAGCGAGCCGTCGGTGAGCGCCAGCTCGTCGCGGGCGATGACGGCGACCTTGTGCGTCCCCTTGCGCATCAGCAGCTCGAAGGAGTAGGTGGTCTCCCCGCGCTTGAAGGCCTCGGCGACAGCGGCCGGGACGTGGATGGGGAATTGCTCGTTGTGGGCGTCGCTGATCTGGCCTCCGCGATCGGTGGCGCTGATGATGAGCGCCACCCTGCCCTCCTGGGCGGTGCCGTCGGCGCTGGGAAGCAGGAGCAGGTCGGCCGCGGCCACGGTCACGGTGAGCGGCACGAGGAACTTGCTGCCCTTCTTGACCGGCTCACCGGTGGTGGCCTTGACCCGAAGACCGTTGGGCCGCGTCTCTCCCAGCAGTGCCCCGGCGGCGCGATCGGCCAGACGCTGGGCGTCGGTCTTGTCGAGGTAGCCCTCACGATGGCGAATCCTGGCACCGCGGACCCGCAGGCGAACCTTGAGGTCGTGATAGGTGCCGTCGCCAGAATGGTCGGGCGAGAAGCCCAGCGAGTAGTACGCCCCGAACTCCTGCTCGACCTGCCCGAGGGCGTTGCCGAGGCCAGGGCCGGCGAGCAGGGTGCGGCCGCCGGTCGCGACGGCGAGGTCGGTAAGGGCTTCCTGGCGCGACCCCAGGTCCATCTGGTTAGCCGTGATGAGCGTCTGCTTGAGGGCTCCGTCGGTGGCGATGGTCGACAGCTCGTCGCTGGCGTCGAGCGGGGACGCGAGCTGATCGCCGCGCGGGTTGACGGTGTAGAAGGTGATGCGACCGGAGTTGGCGCGCGCCGCGATCTCGTCCAGCTCGGGTGTGAGAGTTGACGAGGGGCCGGCCGGCCCGTAGCTGATGAACAGGAGATCCTCTCCCGGGCGTGGGGGGATGCCAGCGGACACCAGGACCAGTGCCTTGCGGCCTGCAACACCGGAGAGGGCGTCGAGGGCACGGCCCAGGCCCCGGATGAGTGCCCGGTTGAGCTGGAGGAGCTGCTCGGCATGGGCCGTGATGGCCGAGCAGACTTCCGGCGGCCCTTCGTCCGCCCCGCCCTGCCACTCCCTGCACGGCGAATTGACGCCGCCGACCGGGCGGTCCGACTGGGTGAAGAGCCGGCGCAGCAGGAACTGCCGCTCGCTGTTGAGGGCGCTGGCGGTCGGCGCTTCGCGGCCAACGCTGCCGAGAGCCTCGAGGATGGCCCGACGATCGGTGGTGAGCGGGCTGAGCTGCTTGAGAGAACGGTCGAATGACAGGACCAGCATGCGCGAGTTGGTGCCCAGGTCGCTCTCGATCAGGCGCTGGAGCTGGTCGAGCACCACCTTGCGGCCGTTCATCGGTGTGTTGAGGGCGTCGATGAAGAACACCACGGTGAGCACCTGCTCGTCGGGCACCGGGACTGGTGCCGGTGCCGCGGTCGGAGGAACAACTGGCGCCTCACCTGGCAAGGTGCCGGCCGAAACCGCCATCACGGCGTCCGAGGCGTAGAAGTTGGTGATGTCAACCGGCTCGCCATCCTCCTCCAGCTCGAAGTCCTCCCGGCGCAGGCCGCGCAGTGGGTTGCCATCGGCGCCGGTCACGTAGACCTCGACATTGACGACATTCACCTGCACGGTCTCCACTACCGAGCGGCCGGCCGGGCGCTGCGCGCTCCCGTCGACCGCGAGGACCACCGTTCCCGCCAGCACCAGCGCCCGGCTCCACCAGGAGACGCGCTCAGCCATGACCACCTCCTGCACTCGGGCGCCATGATTGCATGTCCCGTGCCCGCAATCACGCGGCGAATACGTGACGGGTCCGTGGTGAGCCGTCGCGTTCCAGGGACGCTGCCGACACCCCGAGGTGTAGGATCGCCATGCGGAAGCGACCGGGGAGTGGCCCAGAGCGTGCTGGTGTCGGTGGCATGGCTCCGTGTGCGGTCGTGCCAGCCGCCTGGAGGTGACGGCGTGGGGTCGGCAGTGCTCGCGTTTGGAAGCCTCTTCCTTGGTCTCGTGCGGGGACCGAACACCGTCGAGCTGATGGTCGGCCAGCCCATCACCCAGGTGGAGATCCGCCTCGACGGACGGGAGGTCGGGAAACTGCAGCAAGCACCGTGGCGCCTCGATGTGGACCTCGGACCGGAGCTGCTCCCGCACCTTCTGGAG
>DAONEV010000085.1:0-1305 GCA_035403265.1 Thermoanaerobaculaceae bacterium
TGGATGCTGTTCGTGGTCTCGGTGGTGGCGCGCGTCGCGCTGGCTGTGTCCCCTGCAATTTCTCGTCCGCTCTCCCCACCAGTTCAGGCAATCCGCGCGGCAGCCAAGCTGCAGAGCTTCAGCCTGCGTGGCGAGGCACTCCGAACAACAGTCCTCGCCGGCCTCCGTTCTGGCAACAGGGAGCTGAGCGGGGAGGTCATTGACTTCCTCAGGAGCAACAGCCGATGGATCGACATGGAAGCTCTGGAGCCGATCCTCCCGGAGCTTGAAGGGCCAGATCTGATGTTCCGCGAGATGCAACGGCTCGTCGATGACGCCAGACTTTGGCGGGCTCCAAGGGCGGAACGAATGAGGGTCTACACCACAGCGATCCTCGATGGCGAGGCCCCTTACGGCGGCGGGGGAAGACTCATGCGGGTGACCGCCATGAAGGTTGCAGCGCGGGAAGGTCTGTCGGAGCTGCTGCCCGTGATAGAGGCGAACCTCGACAAGCTGAGACCTGAACACCGTCTTGACGCCGACCTCGATGTGCTTCGGTGGGAAATGCGTCTGGGCGAAGGAGGGGAGGACAGGAACGAGGCGATCTCGCTCACCATCACACGCCTGCAGGAAATGGGCCGGGACGCAGTTGCGGAGCGCGGGCGCGAGTTCCCGGGCTTCCGACAGGCAGTTGCCGAGGCCGCGGGTTTCGCGTGCCGCAAGAACCTCATTGTCGAAGGGCTGACGCCGACATGCATCGCCTTCCGGGACTTGTACCGGGCTGTCGAGGCGCAGTTGTCGCCGCGACGTCCCCCGGGTCAAGCCACCAACGCTTCCGACCCGACGATGGCTCCGGTGGAGAGGTGGTTGGACGATTTCGGAGGTGCGGTTGGAGAGCCCTGGCGGGGATTTCCCCCACGGTAGGGGAGGAGATAGCCGCCGGATTGGTACTCATCGCTGTCAGCCCGCACGCACCTCCATCAGAACAAACGGGGGATGCTCCCAGCCTCACACGGGGGCGGGGCCGCCGGCAAACAGGTGGTTGATGAGTTGGAAGACATCCTGCACGTCGATGCTGTTGTCACCGTTGACGTCGGCTTGACCCACGGGGTTCGGGCCACCGGCGAACAGGTAGTTGATCAGGAAGAAGACGTCCGATACGTCCACGTTGCCGTCGCCGTTGACGTCGCCGCGGAGCATCGCCCGAAACGTCGCTGTGACAGCTCGTGGCTGATTCAAGGCGGTCACGCACGTAGCGACGCCCATGCAGTCGCCGGACCAGCCGCTGAAGGTCGAGCCGGTGGTCGCGGAGGCGGTGAGCGTGAC
>DAONEV010000085.1:1405-13224 GCA_035403265.1 Thermoanaerobaculaceae bacterium
CGCCGGACCAGCCGCTGAAGGTCGAGCCGGTGGTCGCGGAGGCGGTGAGCGTGACCACGGTGCCGTGGTCGAAGTCGGCGGCGCAGGTCTCGCCGCAGTCGATGCCGGCGGGATCGGAGGTGACACGGCCGGAGCCGGTGCCGGTCCTGCTCACGGACAATGTGGGGGTTCCGACGGCAAAGGTGGCCGTCACCATGTGGGCTCCGGCAATCTCGACAGCGCACGTGCCGGAGCCGGAACAGGCGCCGCTCCACCCGACGAACTCCTGTCCAGCCGCAGGCGCCGCGTAAAGGGTTACCGTGGTGCCGTACTGGAACATCTTCGCGCAAGTGCTGCCGCAGTTGATGCCCGCGGGTGAAGAGGTGACGGTTCCGAGGCCTTGGCGGTCCACGATCATGCCGTCAAGGGTGAAGGAGATGGTGGCGCCGGCCGCCGTGACTCCCGAGAGAGAAAGGCCTCCCGGGCTGCCGCTTTGCAGGAAGCCAGAAGGGTTGGTGCTGTTGTTGATCCTCGTGCGCCCCACATCGGCGGAGTAGTGGGCGGATCCCGGCGATCCGTTCACAGTGGGGGTCCCGTTGGGGCGATAGACGTAGACCTCCTCGGGCGGACCGTCAGCGTTGCCTTCATAGCGGGAGTCGATCCGATAGACCAGAAGACCGGTTCCGGGTATCCCGCTCTCGAAGCCAGCGGCGGCCTTCTGCCTGTATTCGAGCACGTAGTACTGGTTGGCGTCGGTAGAGTTGACGCGGAAGACGTTCCCCGTGGGCGAGGTGAGGGGATTCAGGGTGTAGGTGCCAGGCGAGCTGATCACCGGGGCCGCCGGTAACCAGCCGCCATAGCGGATCTTCATGTGAGCGCCCATGTGCTGGGGGGGGCTGGTCGTGGAGTCCATGATGTCCCACTTCCAGACCGGCTGAAGGTACTGATAGTCCGAGTCGTAGTGGTAGAGATCGGGCGCTCCCAGGGTGTGGAACATCTCGTGGGCGAGCACGCTCACTTCGATCCAGCTCTGCAAGTTGAGGTTGTAATCCCACACTTGCTTGCCGTTGATTCTGACGTCATAGCTCCAGAGAACCCAGCGGTGGGGCCAGAGGAGCTCGGCCCAGCCGTCGGGGGCGCCCCGGACGATGAAGCACGCGTTGTCCACCAGGCCATCCTTGTTGGTGTCGAGATCCAGATCGGGTGGCACCTGCTTGGCGATGGCGTCGACCGCACTGCGCAGCAGGGTGTGCTCGCGGGTGCGCCTCTCGGTGCCATCGGGACCGCCCGCATAGCCAATGGGGTTGGTTGTGGCGTGGTACGGGCGGTAATAGTCCCGTGGCTGGCTGTCCTGATACGAGACCACCGTGGTGGAGGGCGGCGGGAAGAAATACGTGTCGATGGCGAGTGAGTCGTACGCAACCGCTTGAAAGTAGCTCTTCATCGAGATGGCACCGGCGGATGTATTGTTGAAGCGTTCCTCATACGACGAAATCGCATCACCGAACTCCGTCTCATCGGAAAATCTTATAAACACCACGAGGTTATTGAGTTGACTGAATGAGGAAGGAACCTCCCGTTGCACGCCGGGAGGGTCCGGGGACTCGTCCTGCCAGCGTCTCCGTTCCTGCAGCTCCCGGCTCCCCGGCATGATCCCCGGTGTCAGGCCAGCCTCGGCGGGGTCCTTTTCGCCCACCCTGAACGCCGTTGGGAGCACGCGCCCATCCACTCGCTGTGCCCAGACCCACCAGCCCTCCTCGTCGAGGACCATGACGAAGCCGCGCTCGTCGTGGATCCAGCTATAGAACTCGTCGCCGCTGGCCAGTGCGCTGATGGCCTGGCCGTCCGGCTGTACGAGATGCTGGGGCACGTTCTCCAGGGGCGCTGCCGAGACGGATCGTTGCGAGACCGCCGCGAGAGCTGCCACACCCAAGAGAAAGAACGTCGTCCACGTCCGAGGTGAACGTCGATTCGTCATCCCCCTCCTCCTTTCGCCAGCCCCGAGGGTGCCGGGCCCATCCAGACTCCTTGCGTCGCCTCGTCAGTCCCAGGGCCCAGGCTTGCCCGTGCACAGCATCCACACCTGACAGCCCGGCTGTCGACGAGTGGGCGTCGCGAGCGGAAACCCATCACTGCCCAGGGATTGTAGACCTCTCGGCAAGCACACCCAAGCTCGTGCGAGGGCGAGAGCCGGGCCGTGAAGGCCGCTCCTGCAGCCTCCACGACCAGGGAGCGCGCGGACCGCCTCGTCCCGTAACCCGACCCAGGGCATCGCGGTCCGGCGGTCGAGGGAGCTCTCCCCCGTCCTGCTTGCGGGTTCCAGGGTGGGGGAGGGGATCAGTACCGGCGGAGGAGGCGCACCCCCGGCCCGTCGGTGACGACCTGGAAGAGGGCGGCGAGGGCGGGGCGGTAGGGGCTCCCCGCAGCCGGCTCGCCGTTGATGGTCTCGACGGTGATCGCCCGCAGCGGGCGCACCTGGCGGCCGAGGGAGAGCTTGAGGGCTGCGAGGTAGTCCCGCAGCCGGGGGTGGTCGGGCTCGACGTGCACGGTCAGCGCCGCGCCCCGGCGCTCGACGGTCAGGACCAGGCGCGTGCCGTGCCACACGGTCTGATTGCCGGGAACCCGCCGGGGGAGCGGGGGCAGGCCCTCGAGCCCGAGCCCGCACGGCGAGGCCGGGTCCAGGGCGCCCAGGGCGACGACGCGGTCCTCGGCGATGCCGCGCTCCAGGCGGCGCACCGCCATCGGCGTGGCGAGCTGCAGCCCGGGGATCCCCTCGAAGAGCTGCCCGCCGACGATCTCGCCGCCCAGCTCCATGAGCCTGAGGGTGCGGGCGAGGCGCGACCACGCGAAGTCCGGCAGCTCCCGCGCCAGCAGCTCCCGGAAGACGACGCCGTACCGCTGCAGCACGAGGCGGGCGCGCTCACGCAACAGCTCCTCCTCGGCCAGGGGGTCGTCCTCGGCCGCTGGCGGCGGTGTCGGGTACCAGCTCCCGGCGAACGGTCGCGTGCCCTGCCACTGGGCGAAGCGCAGGCGCCGGCGCGGCGGGCCGCCGGGGTCGGTGCGCTCGGGAGAGGCGGGCTTGAAGTCCGACTCGATGCCGCGCCGTACCGCGGCGAAGCCGTCGTTGGCCACCAGGCCGGCCCAGGCGAGGCGCCACAGCACACGCGTCAGCTCCGCGGACCCGAGGCCGGAGTGGGCGGCCAAGTCAGCCAGGGTGAAGCGACCGGCGGCGTGGGGGAAGAGACGGTGCATCTCCTCCAACGTGGTGGCCAGCTCGGGCTTGTCGGTGGCCGGCAGCACGAGCTCGCGGTCGGCCGGCAGCAGGAAGACCAGCCGCTCGCTGCCGCACCCGGCCCACTGCAGCTCCGTCTCGGCGAAGAGCGCATCGAGCCAGGCGGGCTGGTAGCCGTCCAGGCGCGCCGGCAGGATCTCCTCCTCCCAGGCGGCGGCGGGCGCCGGGTATCCCCAGAGCCGCTCCAGCGCCTGCCGCAGGCCGTCGACGCCGGGCGGGGTCGATCCAATTCCCTGCCAGTCGGCGAGGAACGCCGGGAGCGCCGCCAGGGGCAGCGGCTCGATTTGGGGGCGCGCCGCGGCGCGCTGGAGGCGGAGCAGGCGCTCGAGGTTGCCGGCGTCACAGACCTCCACGCCGTCGTGGCCGGCGGTGAGCTGGTCGAGGATCATGTCGCCGGCGTCGCGCAGGCTCTCGAGGGCGGGCAGGAGCCGCTCGTCGTCGAACCCGAGGGTGGCGGCGAGGGTGTCCACCGGCACGGGGCCGTGGGAGCGCAGGAGATCGGCGAGCAGGGCCTCGAGCGTCTCGTTGCCGTCGGGCTCGTGGTCGAGCAACCCATGCAGTGCCGCGAGCGCCGTGTCCGGGGCGGGCGATGCCAGGTCCGGCGCTTGCAGCTCCAGGTCGCCGGTGCCCAGGCCAAGCGCGCGCAGCACCCGAGGCAGCTCCTGGACGGCCGCCACGATGCCCTCCGGCGCGCCGCTCCAGCGCACGCCGAGCAGGCGCCCCTCCAGCTCAGCCAGCAGCTCCTCGGCGGGCCGGCCGGTGTCGCGGGTCACGGCGTCCCGCAGCTCCCGCCACGCCGCGGGGGCGAGCAGCACGCGCTCCTCCACGAGGTCGTGCAGCTCCGCTGCGGTGCGCGGGGCGTAGCCCGGGAAGACCCGCTGCAGCTTGCGGCGGAAGGTGTCGACGAGGCCGGGCGCGAGGCGGGGGCGCAGGTGGGACGCCCCCAGCAGCTCGGCCAGCAGATCGCGGCGTGCCCGCGAGCCGCCCTCGGCGGCCGCGGCGTCGTCCTCGTACATGAGCTGGTTGGTGCGCCGCCACAGCACCTGGGAGGCGAAGGGCGAGGGGTGGTCGGTACGCGCCTCGCGCACGGCGATCAGCCCGTCTCCGAGCTCGCCGAGCAGCCGGCGCAGCGCCTGGAGGTCCATGTCGTCCTCGAGGCAGCTCCGCCACGCCTCAAGAACGATCGGGAAGTCGGCGTGCTGGCGAACCGCGGTCAGCAGCTCCTTGGCGCGCTGGCGGGTCAGCCAGAGCGGCGTGCGGCGCCCGAAACCCGAGCGCGGCAGCAGCAGGGCGGTGCCGGCCGCGGCGCGGAAGCGGGCGCCGAAGAAGCCGGTGTCCTCGAGCCGCGCGCGCAGCAGCTCTTCCAGCGCCTCGGGCCGCACCAGGCCCAGCAGCTCCTCACCGTCCACCTCGCCCGGCGGGGAGAGGATCAGACAGTCGTCGTCGTGGACAACCTCGAGCTGGCCACCGTGGCGCTCGGCCCACGCCGCCTGCAGCGCCAGGGCGAACGGCCGGTTGACCTTGCCGCCCCACAGGGTGTGCACGACCACCTGCCCGGCGGGTCCGGGGTGTTGGGGATCGGCGACGTGCTCGACGACCACCCGGTGGCGGTGCGGGAGCGTGCCGGTGGCCGCTTGCTGGCCGAGCAGTACCCGCTGCAGCGCCCGTGCCGCGCCGGGGGTAAGGAAAAGCTCGCCCGCCAGGCGATCGGGGAGGTCGGCGTCGCCCAGGCGCGGCTCCACCTCCTCGAGGAATGCCGCGACCTTCTCGGCGCGCTCGAACGGGCGGTCGCGCTCGTCGGCGCGCCAGAACGGAGCCAGGCCGGCCGGCCCCGAGGCCGGGCGCACCAGCACGTCGGCGTCGGTGATCTGGGCGATGCGGTAGGTGCGCACCCCGAAGCAGAACGAGTCGCCCACCGAGCGCTCCCAGACGAACTCCTCGTCGAGCTCACCGAGCAGCGCCCGGGTGTCCGCGAGGCGCAGGCGGAAGTAGCCGCGGTCGGGGATCGTGCCGCCGGCCGCGAAGACGCGCCGCGCCGCCCCGGGCCGCCCGCGCACCGTGCCGGCGACACGGTCCACGCTCACCACCGGGTCCAGCTCGCGGATGCGCGCCGCGGCGAAGCGCCCGGCCAGCATGTCGAGCACGAGGTCGAAGTGCTGGCGCGGCAGGTGGTGGAACGGGTAGGCGCGGCGCAGGGTGGCGAAAAGCTCGTCCGCCGGCCAGCTTTCCGAGGCGACGGCCGAGACCATGACCTGGGCGAGCACGTCGAGCGCTCCCGTCACCGGCCGGAGAGGCTCGATTTCTCCGGCTGCGACCGCTTTGGCGACCACCGCCGCGTCCAGGAGGTCGCGCGCGAACAGCGGCAGGAAGCGCGCCCGCGCCATGCCGCCCACCGTGTGACCGGCGCGCCCGATGCGTTGCGCCGCCGAGGCCAGGGAGTGGGGTGTCTGCACGAGCACCACCTCGTCGAGCGCGCCGACGTCGATGCCCAGCTCAAGAGACGAGGTGGCGACGATGCCCTTGAGCTGGCCACCCTTGAGCCGCTCCTCCACGACCTGGCGGATCTCCCGCGCCAGCGAGCCGTGGTGGGAGTAGACGAGCTCGCCGCCGGCTGCGTCGTTGAGGAAGCGGGTGAGCTTCTCGACCACCCGGCGCGAGTTGCCGAACACCAGCGTCGAGCGATTGGCGCGCACCCGGCACAGCACCTCGTCCACGAGCGCCGGCCAGCGCTCGCTCGCCTCCTCGTCGGCGACCTCGTCCGCTACGGCGGCGGGATAGCTGACCTTGAGGTCATAGCGCTTGGCCTCGCCGCTCTGCAGCACCCGCACCGGGCGCGGCTGCAGCACGCCGAGGGGGTCGTCGCCGAGTGGCAGCGCCCCGCCCACCCAGCGCGCCACCTCGTCGAGGGGCCGCACGGTGGCCGAGAGCGCCACCCGCTGCACCTCCCCGGCCAGGCGCACGAGTCGCTCGACCGCCGAAATCAGGTGCACGCCGCGTTTGGACTCCACCACGGCGTGCACCTCGTCGAGGATCAGGCACTGGACGCTTGCCAAGACGGCCCGCCCGCCCGCCGAGGTGAGGAGGATGTTGAGGCTCTCCGGGGTGGTGATGAGGATCTCCGGCGGGCGGCGGGTCATGCGCCGCCGTTCCTCCACCGGGGTGTCCCCGGAGCGGGTGAGCACCCGCACTGCCGGCGCCGCCACCCCCGCCGCCTCGAAGCGCTCGCCCAGCTCGGCGAGGGGGCCCAGAAGGTTCCGCCGCACGTCGGTGTTGAGAGCGCGCAGCGGCGAGACGTAGAGCACCCGCGTCGCCTCGCCGGGCCACGCCCCGGTGAGAAGGCGGTCGACGGCCCACAGGAACGCCGCCAGCGTCTTGCCCGAGCCGGTGGGGGCGGCGAGCAGGATGTGCTCCCCGGCGGCGATCGCCGGCCACGCCAGACGCTGCGCCTCGGTTGGCTCACCCAGGCGCTCGGCGAACCACTGCCGGGTGATCGGGTGGAAGAGCCGCAGCGCGTCGCCGATGCCGTCCATGCTGCCGCCCAGGGTAGAAGCGGCCGGCGGGCCGGTCAAACTCCCGGGTGGAGCTGTGGTCAGGAAGATGGCAGACAGGAGTGCCTGCCTCCCGGGAGGCTGGGGGGGACAGCAAGGGCCGGCCGGCCCATAATGGACACATGTTGCCCCGGGTAGCTCGTTGGTTGCCTTGGACCGTGCCGGCGCTACTGGCGGCTGTCACCGTGACGGCCCAGTGGACGCCGTCCCGGCGGTTTGGGGTGCGCGAGGGGCTCGCCCAGTCCCAGGTGACGGCCCTGGTGCTGGACGCCACGGGCTACCTCTGGGTGGGCACCCAGGCCGGGCTTTCGCGCTTCGACGGGCGGCGATTCGTCACCTTGACCGCGGTCGACGGCCTGCCCGACGACATCGTCAGCGCGCTGGCCGCCGATGTCGACGGCAACGTCTGGCTGGGCACCGACTCGGGGGCGCTGGCGCGCTGGGACCGCCACCGGGTGACGGCGCTCGCCGGGGTTGTGCCGTGGCACGGTCCGGTCACGGGGTTGTACGTGCTGGCCTCCGGGTCGCTGCTGGTGGGGACCGCGAACGGGTTGTATCTCGGGGCGCCTGGTGCCTGGCAGCAAGTGGTACCGGGGGCGGTGACGGCGCTGACCGGAAGTGCCGGAGGCGTGGCGGCGGTGGTCGAGGGGACCCTCCAGGCCGTCGGTGGAGATGGCATCAGCCGGCGACTTGCCCTGCCGGCGGGGCTGACGCCGGTGGCGGTCGCCGCCTCCGGGTCGGAGCTCTGGGTGGGCACCGCCCAGGGCAAGGTCGTGAGACTGCCCGCCGGGGCAGTGGAGGACGGCCTCGACCCGGCAACAGACACCATCCGCTCGCTCCTGCCGTCCCGGGACGGCGGGCTGTGGCTCGGAGGGCAGAAGCGCCTGTGGTTCCGCAGCCAGGACGGTGGGCTCCAGGCCCGCCTGCTCCATCCCAGCGAGCAGCTCGTGAGCGTGAACGCATTGCTGGAGGACCGCGAGGGCAGCCTCTGGGTCGGCACCTGGGGACAGGGCCTCTTCCAGCAAACGCCGGGCTCCATGACTCTCTTCACCACCGAGTCGGGCTTGCCGTCCTCCACCGTGTGGACCATGGCCGAAGGGCCTGACGGCTGTGTCTGGATGGGCACCGAGCATGCCGGCGTCGTGACCTGGTGCCAGGGCGGCTGGCACCCCAAGCCGGAGCTCAACCGTGCCCTGCCGACGCAACGCGCTCTCTCCGTGGCCTGGGGACCCGATGGCACCTTCTGGGTGGGCACGGAGCATGGGCTGCTGGCCTGGAAGGAGGGGGCTCGGTTTCGGCTGATGACGCGTCGGGACGGCCTGCCCCACGACTTCGTGCGCAGCCTGGTGCCAGCCTCCGACGGCGGCATGTGGATCGCCACCCAGTCCGGCCTGGCACACTGGGACGGGGCCCTCATGCGGAGCTGGACGGCCCGCGACGGGCTTCCCGAGGGTCCGCTGCGCGGCCTTGCAGTCGAGTCCGGAGGGGCGCTGTGGATGGCCACTCACTCCGGCGGGGTGCGCCGGTTCGACGGGCGGAGCTTCACGGCGTTCACGACCCGCGAGGGTTTGCCTCACAACCGCGTCTGGTCGGTGGCGGTGGATGCCAGGGACCGCGTCTGGGCCGGCACCGATGCCGGCCTGTGGATCCACCCGACCGCCGGGGGGCCGGACCAGGTCCTGGGAGTCGGCTCGGGGCTTCCGAGCCTCAACGTGCTGTTCCTGCTCGAGGACGCGGACGGCTTCATGTGGGTGGGCACGACGCGCGGCGTGTCGCGGGTGAGCCCCGAGGGCAAGGTGGTGCGGACGTTCACGGCCCAGGACGGCTTCTCGGACAGCGAGGCGGCCGAGAACGCCGTGCTGCGGGACCGCGCGGGATTGCTCTGGTTCGGCATGGCCTCCGGTGTGACCCGCGTCGACCCGCGCCGTCTGTTGCGCAACGCGGTCCCTCCGGCCCTGGTCATGCAGTCCGTGCTGGTCAACGGCGCCCCGTGGACCGGAGGTACGCTGCCGGCCAGCGGCATCCCTCGCGAGCGGCCGGCCGAGGTGGTGCTCGGGCCGGGCACCGGCGAGGTCCGCTTCGAGTTCGCGGCGCTCTCCTTCCTGTCGCCTGACCAGGTGCGGTTCCGCTTCATGCTGGACGGGTTCGACCCCGCCTGGAGCGCCCCCACCGACGACGATCACGCCACCTACCGGCGGCTGCCGCCGGGGGCGTACCGCTTCCTGCTCTCGGCTTCCAACAACGAGGGCGTCTGGGCGCCGCAGCCGGTGAGCATGCGACTGCGCATCCTCCCGGCGTGGTACCAGACCCGCACCTTCCGCCTGGGCTCTGGCCTGCTGGGGCTAGTCGCCCTGGCCAGTGCCTTCGGAGCTCGGGTCGTGGCCCACCGACGGCGGCAGCGCGAGCTCGAGGCCGAGGTCGCGGCGCGCACCGCCGACCTGCAGGAGGCCAACACGCGCATCACCGAGCAGAACCGGCTGCTCGAGGAGCTCTCGCGCACCGACCCCTTGACTGGTCTCGCGAACCGGCGGGTGCTCGGGGAGCAACTGCCCCTCGAGATGGCGCTGCTGCGCCGGGAGCTGCTGCGCGACGACACCGCGGACCTGGCGAGTCACCACGGGGTCGGCCTGCTCATGCTCGACATCGACCACTTCAAGGCGGTCAACGACCGATGGGGTCACGATGCAGGCGACCGCGTGCTGCAGGCGGTGGCGGCGGGGCTGGCCGGGGCGCTGCGCGAGGTCGACCTGGCGGTGCGCCACGGCGGCGAGGAGTTCGTGGTGCTGGCGCGCGGCGTCGACCGCGCGGGTCTCTCAAGCCTCGCCCTGAGACTCGGGGAGACGGTGGCCGCGCTGGCGGTCGCGGTCGGCCCGGACGAGGTAGTGCGTCCCTCGGTGTCGATCGGTTTCGTGCCCTACCCCCTCGGGCGGAGCGACCACCTGCCCACGGGCGACTGGTCGCGCCTCCTTGACGCGGCGGACAAGCTGCTCTATCTCGCGAAGATGCACGGCCGCAGCCGGGCCTGCGGCCGCCTCTGGCGCCCCGGCGTCCGCCCGCCGGCGAGCGAGGAGGAGACCATCGAGACCTTGCTGCGGTACCCCCAGGACGACCATCCGGGTCTCGAGCTGGTCGAGATGACCTGGTTGCCGTCACCCCGGTAGCGACGCGGAGCGGCCGCCCGGCCCGTCGTGACCCTGGCAATCCCCGACTGGACGTGGCCTTGGTTTCCGCCTGGTCTCGGTTGTGGAGGCCGCGCCCGGGATGCGACGGCGCCCGACGGTTCTCCTGGGCCTGGGTTCGTGACAGAATGCGAGGCCGTGGCGCCGGAACCGATGCGATGGAGCCCATGGTGGCTCGGTGAGCAACCCGGCGGTGTGAGGATGGGTGGCGAGCAGACGCGCTCAAGGACAGGAAGAGGGAGTCGAAGGATGAACGGTGGAACATCTCGTGTGGGGGCTCTGATTGCCTTGTGCGTGCTGCTGACGGGAGCGACGGCGCTGGCGGCCGACACGGTCACGATCGGCACCGTGGCGACCACGACTGGGACTGGGACGGTCGTCGTGCCGATCTACGTCCGGGACGCGAGCGGGACGCCTCTCGGCCGCGATCAGGCAGCCGGCCACCGGATCTCCGGCCTCTTCGTGGACGTGGTCTACGGCCCACAGGCCTGCGTCACCGGCAGCGTCGTGCTGAGCGATCCTGCCAACGGCCTCTTCGGCTCGTTCAAGGGTGCTGCCACCTGCGGTTCGATCTTTGAGTACCAGCCCAGGGTCACCGGGACCAATCAGGCCTACTCCTTCGCCGCGCCCGAGCAGGGTGGCTCCGATCCCTGCGGCGTCCTGCCCTTTGCCCTGGACGCCCCGGCCCCGGGGGACCGGGTCGCGGAGCTCAGGTTCACCCTCGACCAGTGCCCGGCGGACCTGACGATCCCCCTTCACGTCCTCACCTCCGGACCCACCCTGGCGGCTCTCATGTCGGATGCCGGCGTGCTGGAGACGGTCGAGAACGGCGACCTCACCGTCCTGGACGGGTCGATCCAGATCGTCGCGCACCCGGTTGTCATCGCACCCGACGCCGCCACGATCTTCGTCGGTGGGCCGGCGCAGGTGATGACCCTGACAGCCTGGGCGACCCAGGCCGGCGACACCGTGGTGACCTTGACCTCGTCGGCGCCTGGGATCGCCTCGGTCCCCGCCACGGCCACGATCGCCGCCGGAGCCGTCTCCACCACGTTCGATGTGACGCCGGTCAGCCCGGGCGGCCCGGTGACGATCACCGCGACGCTTCCCGCCGGCCTCGGGGGTGGTCAGGCCACCGCGACGATTACCGTCAAGAGCCCCATTCCCGTCGGCGAGCGCTCAGCCCTGGTCGACCTGTACAACAGCACCAACGGCCCGGGCTGGATCAACAGCACGGGCTGGCTTGGCCCCGTGGGAACCGAGTGCACCTGGTTCGGGGTGACGTGCAACCCCGGGGCCACGCACGTGACCGACCTCAGCCTGGCAACGAACAATCTTGTCGGGACGATCCCGGCCAGCCTTGCCAGCCTGGCGAGCTTGCAGAACCTGCGGCTGTCCACCAACCAGCTCACAGGTGTGATCCCGCCCGAGCTGGGCGGCCTCGCGAACCTGCGCTACTGGTACCTGGATTCCAACCAGCTCACAGGTACGATCCCGCCCGGGCTTGGCAACCTCGCGAGCTTGCAGGACTTGTCCCTGAGCGCAAACCAGCTCACGGGTACGATCCCGCCCGAGCTTGGCAATCTTGCGAACCTGCAGTCTCTCCGCCTGGATTCCAACCAACTCGCCGGGACGATCCCGCCCGAGCTCGGCAGCCTCACGAACCTGCAGTACCTGTTGCTGTCCTCCAACCAGCTCGGAGGCCCGGTTCCGCCCCAGCTTGGCATCCTCACGAACCTGCAGTACCTGGCCCTGTCTTTTAACCTGCTCACCGGCCCGATCCCACCCGCGCTTGGCGGCCTCACGAGCCTGCGCTCGTTG
>DAONEV010000086.1:0-1223 GCA_035403265.1 Thermoanaerobaculaceae bacterium
CTCGGCGACTCGGGCGCGGCCTGGCTGGCCACCATCGCCCTGGCCCTGGGGTCGTCGATGCTCTCGGTGCTTTCGCGCGAGCCCTGGCAGCACACCTTCGTGGTCGCCCTGCAGGCGCTGGCGTTGGCAGTGGCGCTGCGCCCCGGTCAGCCCTCCGCTCGCTGGCGGTCGGGGGTCGCTGGCGGCCTCGTCGGCATCGCCGGCCTCGTGCGAGCCACCGGCTTCGTCTACGCGCTGCCGTGGTGGTGGCTGCTGCGTCGCCAGGGCAGGGGCCCGGCGTGGCCGTTCTGGACCGGTTTGGGGCCGGGAGTGGTGCTGACGCTCGGCTACAACTGGCTGGTCTTCGGGAGCCCATTCCTGTTCGGGCAGATTGTCATTGGCCGCTACCGCTTCGCGAGCGGCGCTTCCCAGGCCGTGAGCTGGAACCCACTGACGGCGCTCGCCGGGCTGCTGGTGTCGCCGGGACGGGGCCTGTTCGTGTACTCGCCGGTCTTCCTGTGGGCCCTCGGCGCGCTTGCTGCGAGCTGGATGGTGGTGCGACGGCACCGTCTTGGCTCCTCCCAACCTCCGGATGGGGCGCCATCGGGTGTCGCTGTGCTCCTGCCTCCGGCCCTGTTGGCGATCGGCCTCAACATCCTGGGCGCCGCGGCCTGGAAGGAGTGGGCGGGCGGCTTCACCTATGGTCCGCGCTATCTGTCGGACACGTTGCCGTTCTGGGGGCTTGTGGTGGCGGCGGCGGTGATCGGCCTGCGGCCGCTCGCGGCCGCCCGGCGGCGGTTCGCCCTCGCCCTTGCATGGCCGCTGCTCGCGCTCTCGGTGGTGTTCCACATGGCCGGGCTGCTGGTCAACCCGTACCGTGGGGATGCCTACTCGGCGAGGATCGATCCCGACCATCACCCGGAGCGCCTGTGGGGCTGGCGCGACTTTCCGCCCCTCGACAACCTGCGTCGGTGGAGGAGCGATCGCAAGGCCGGGCGGACGCCTGGGAGTCTCCCGTGAGCCCGGCTCGCCTCACCGACCTGACCGCATCTCTGGCTGTGGTGCTGGCCGGGGTCGTGCTGGCCCTCACCCTGCCGGCCGTGAAGCCGGCGCTCGATGCCGACGAGGGTGTCTACCTGCGCTATGCCGAGGAGCTTGAGGCTCGCGGCCCGGCGGCGCTACCAGACCTCCACACCCGCTTCATTCATGACCGGCAGCTCTGGGAGTCTCCCCCGCCGACCCGC
>DAONEV010000086.1:1233-13220 GCA_035403265.1 Thermoanaerobaculaceae bacterium
GGCGACGTGCTGGGGGTGGGTCTTCGGGATCTCGTTTGCCGCCCTGGCCGCCCTCTCGGCCACCTGCCACCTGCTCACCGTGGCCTCCACCTACTGGCTTTCCCGCTCGCACCTCGGAGGGGGCCGGGCCGCCGCTCTGACCTGGCTCGTGGCGTGCTCCCCGCTCTGGCTGGCAGTGGGGCGGCGGGTTCTGACCGACGCCGCGGCGCTACTCGCCGTGACCGTGGCGCTCTGGACCTTTCTCACCTGGCTCCGCGAGCCGGCCCGTCGCGGCGTTCGGCTCGGCTTCGTGGCGAGTCTCACCGCGGCGCTGCTGATCAAGGAGCTGTCGGTGCTGCTGGCGCCGGTCTTGCTGGTCGTGGCGCTGATCGAGTGCCGGAAGCGCCGCAGGGTAGCGGACCTGCCGGCAGTGCTGGGCTTGCTGGCGGTGCCCGGACTCCTGGCGGCCGGCATCGGGGTCGTGGCGGCGGGCGGGCCCTCGCCGCTGCTGGCGGTGGCGCGGATCGTCCTGCGCTCGCCGGCCTCCAACACCTTCGCGCAGGCGTTCTGCGCCGGGCCGTGGTACCGGCCGCTGCTGGACTTCCTCCTCCTGGCGCCGGTGACGACCCTGCTCGGGCTCGCCACCCTCACCGCCCTCTGGCTTCGCCCCGGAGGGCGAAATGTGGAGCCTGACGGCGTCGCCATGACGGTCCTGCTCACCGTGACGCTTCTCGAGTTTGCTCCGCTGATCAAGAACGTGCGCTACACGGCACTGCTCGACCTGCCACTGCGATTCGGCGCCGTGGCGGCGCTGTGGGACGTCAAGGCCCGGCTGCCGGAACGCTGGGGCAGGTGGGTGGTGCTCGGCGGGGTCGGCCTGCTGTGCGGCCTCGACCTCGTCTCGTTCTTCGAGCTCTTCGTCGCCGGCGGCATCTACGACCCGACAAGCTTCAACCTGCTCGCCGCAAGGCAGCTCATCCCCTTCCGGTGATCTGGAATCAGTCGTTGGCGGGTGGCTGACAGGCGCGACCCGAGGGGGGCACGTCGAGAACGACGCCGTCGCGGACCACCTCGACTCCGCGCAGGAGCACGTGGCGGCAGGTGAGGCGGGTGGTCCGGCCGGCCCAGGGGTCGTGGGCGTCGGCCAGGGTGCTGCGCACCGGTCTCTCGGGGCCTGCCGGGTCCAGCACCACGAGGTCGGCGTCGGCGCCCTCGCGGATGACACCTTTGCGGGGCCACAGTCCCGCGAGGCGGGCCGGGTTGGCGGCCAGGAGCCTCACCAGCTCCTCGAGCGGACGCCCGTGGCGCTCCACCAGCCACTCGTGCATGAGCGGTACGAGGGCGCCCAGACCGGGAATGCCGGCAGGCACAGCCCGGTAGTCGCCGTTGAAATGGTCCTTGTCGGCGCGCCGGAACGGGCAGTGGTCGGTGGCCAGGAGGTCGAGACCACCGGCGGCCGCGAGTGCCTCGAGTCGCGCTCGCTCGGCCTCGGCCCGCAACGGGGGCGAGCAAAGCAGGCGGTGGCCGCCCGGGCCTCGGAGTCCCTGGTCGGAGAGGAGAAGGTACTGGGGACAGGTCTCGCCCGAGATCTCCTGATGGCCGCGTGCGGCTTCGATCGCCGCCGCGGCGTCGGGGGTGGAGATGTGGACGACGTGCAGCGGGCACCCCGTCTGGCGAGCAAGCGCGATGGCGTGCCCGACGGCCGCGACCTCGGCCCGGGACGGGCGCAGGAGGGTGTGGGAGAAGGGATCGCAGAGATCGACCTGGCGAAGGTCGACGCCGGCCATTACGGCGTCGTCCTCGCAGTGCAGGAGCAAGCGCAGTCCGAGCTCGCCAAGACGGGGCATGACCTCGGCGAGGAGCTCCCAAGAGCTGAACAGACCTGCCTGCCGGTAGGTCGTGTAGAGCTTGACGGTGCGGAACCCCCTCCCGGCCAGGCGGGCGAGGGCCGCCCAGTCCCAGCCGTCGCCCGTCGGCGTGAGGTGGAACGCGACGTCGCAGCGGCTGTGCCCCGGGACCTTGGCCGCATAGCGGCTCGCCGTGTCGGCGAGCGTCTCTCTGGCGCCCTGGGTGGCGAAACCGACGAGGGTGGTGACGGCGTTCCCGACCGCCACCGCGGAGGCCGAGTCGAGGTCGTCGGCCAGGGTCCAGCGGCCGATCTCGTCGTCTGCGTGGACGTGGAAGTCGATGAAACCCGGCACGACGGGAAGCCCGCCGGCATCGATCACCCGGGTGCCGGCCGCGCGGCCCCCCAAGTCCGGCGCTATCGCGGCGATGCGCCCGTGGCGCACCAGCACGTCGCCCGCCTGCACGCCGTCCCCGCTGTGGACGAGCCCGTTGGCGATCAGCAGGTCCATGCGCCTCCCTCTCGGCCGGCCTTCGCCTAGAAGCGGTGCCAGAGGGCGGCGGCCAGCTCGCGGGCACGGGCGGCCACGGCGGCCTCGTCGACGTCCAGCCGGAGCTTCTTGTCGTGCATGAGCACACGTCCCCGGCAGATCGTCGTGTTGACCGGGGACTGGGAGACCCCGAACACGAGGTGCCCCAACAAGGTGCTGTCGTCCAGCGGTGTCGGCGGGTTGTAGTCGAACAGGACCACATCGGCGGCCGCGCCCGGGGCCAGCACGCCCAGCGGCGTCGCCCAGTAGCGGTTGGCGATGCGAGCGTTGCCCCCGACCAGTAGCCCCACGGTCTCCATGAAGCCGATCGAGGGGTTGCGGGCGGCCAGGTGCCGCACCCACAGGCCGGCGCGCAGCTCCTCCAGCATGTTGGTGGTCATGGCGTCGGTGCCGAGACCGACCAGGACGCCGGCCCGCAGCATCGCCGGCACGTCCGCTACGCCGACCGCGTTGTTCATATTGGACTGCGGGTTGTGTACCACGGCGGTGCGCGTCTCGGCGAGCATCTCGAGCTCCCGCTCGGAGAGGTGCACGCCGTGGGCGCAAATCGTCTTGTCGCCCAGGATGCCGAAGCGAGCGAAGCGCTCGACCACCCGTGAGCCGTGCTCCTGCCGGCAGGCATCCTGGTCGGAGGCCGCTTCGGCGGTGTGAACGTGGAACCCGACCCCCGAATCGTGGCCGGCCCGCGCCGCCTCCTCCAGGGTGGCATCGCCGATTGTGAACGACGCGTGCAACCCGAACAGCGCCGTGAGCTGCTCGTCCCCTTCGGTGCGGCAACGGCGGACCCACGCCACGTTCTCCTCGATCCCCTCGCGGGCGACGGCCGCCCCGTCACGGTCGGAGAGCTCGTAACAAAGGGAGGCGCGCAGGCCGGACTGCCGCACGGCGCGGGCGATCGCGTCCAACGACCCACGCACCGCGTGGGGGCTGGCGTGATGGTCGATGAGGGTGGTGGTGCCGGCCCGGATGGCGGAGATCAGGGCCACGAGCGCCGAGATGTGACAGTCCTCGAGGGTGAGCTGACGGTCCAGGCGCCACCACAGGTGCTGGAGCACCTCCTGGAAGCTGGCCGAGGGTTTCGCCTTCCCGAGCCCACGCACGAGCGTCGAGTAGAAGTGCATGTGGGCGTTGATGAAGCCTGGTAGCACCAGCTTCCCGGTGGCGTCGATGACCTCGGCGCCCGTGTGGTCGATCTCGGCGCGGGGCGCGAGGGCGGCGATGTGGTCGCCCTCGATGAGCAGGGCGTGGCCTTCCAGCACCCGGCTACGCTCGTCCAGGGTCGCAATGACGCCGCCGTCGATGATCAGCCGTTGGGGGGTGGTGGACATCTCAAGCCTCCGTGAGCACGGCCAGCTCCTCGGCCGTGCGCTCCCGCATGTGCAGCGCCCCCGAGAAGCACTTCTGGGCGCAGATGGAGCAGCCGATACACCGCGCCGGGTCGGTGTGCGGCACCTTGCGCTCGTCCAGGGTGATGGCCAGGTACGGGCAACGGGTGCAGTTGCCGCAGTGCTGGCACAGCTCCTCGTCGACGGCCGAGATGGGCTTGATGGCCGGCAGCTCCATGAAGCCCCGGATCGGGTCGGGCAGCGCCC
The DNA here is from genome assembly GCA_035403265.1 of Thermoanaerobaculaceae bacterium. GTDB lineage: Bacteria > Acidobacteriota > Thermoanaerobaculia > Thermoanaerobaculales > Thermoanaerobaculaceae > JAAYVZ01. The sequence continues at coordinate 5,201 of DAONEV010000086.1, forward strand.
GGCCAATGAGCTCGCTCACGGAGGAGATGCCCCGGTCGGCCAGCAGGTGTGAGAGCCCCGAGTGCAGCTCCGACACGATGGGGTAGCCGTACTTCATGACTGCGGTGCAGAACTGCACGGTGCGCGCACCCAGGGCCATGAAGTGGGCGGCGGACTTGTAGTCCATGGGGCCGCCGTTGCCCGACACGACGACGCCGAGGCGCGAGACGGTGGCCAGGGTGAGGTTGGAGATGGGGATGACCCCCTCGCCCGACATGCCGACGACGATGCCCTCCTCCCACCCCGGCTTGACGCCCGGCCGGAAGGCGAGGGTGGGGAAGGTGTTGGCAAGGGTGACACCGGCCCGCTTGCCGGGGTAGCGGGCGAGGACCGCCCTGATTGCCGCGATGATCGGGTAGATCGCCGTCACTGCCGCGGTGAGCTTGAAGAGCTTGGGAACCTCGGGGTCGGAGACCTGCATGACCCAGTCGACGATGGCGGCGGTCAGGTCGGGGTCCTGGGAGACGATGTCACCCCTGGTGCCGTCTCCGCCCTGGGGGCAGGAGAGCGAGTACTCGATCCCGTACACCCCGGCGCGCTCGAGCATCTGGGTGTTGGACTGCCAGCCCTTCGCATCGAGCTCCGGGTGACCCGTGACGGGCCCGCCGGTGGAGGCGAGAGTGAGGCGGTCGGGGAACTCCCGGCGCAGGCGCTCGACCTCCCGACAGACCCGGTCCAGGGGGTGGCCGGAGACGTTGTCGCAGTTGGCGTAGGTGGAGGGCGTGAAGGCGAACATGTAGCGCGCCGGGATGTGGATGGGGACGTTATCGAACGCCGTCTTCATGACGCCGCCGGCCCACCCCGCCTCGTAGGCGCGGCGCATTTGCTCGTAGCCGTCCGACGGGGGTGCGGCGGAAAGGAGGAAGGGGGAGAAGATTGGCCGCCCGAAAAACTCGCAGTCGAGGCGCACCGGCAGGGGGTTGAAGCCGTGCAGCACCGCGAAGCTCTTGACTGGTTTTTCGATCGCGGGCGGTTCGGAGCCGTCCAGGAACGCCTGCACCGCCAGCGCCGCGTTCTTGCCCGCGGCCACCGCCTCGACCACTGTGGTGGGACCGTTCGCCAGGTCGCCGGCGGAGAACACGCCCGGGATCACACTCGGAAGATCGCTGGGTCGAGCACCGATGGCGACGACCACGAGGTCGAAGTCGGGGCGGGACTGGGCCGTGCCAGGGAGGTCCTTGACGTGCCGCGGATGGAAAGGTATGCCCTCCGGCAAGCGGACCTTGCAAGAATCGAGGCCGATGACGACCCCGTCGCAGACCAGGATGGCGGTGACCCGGGCGCGCCCCGACACGTGCACCCCGGCGGCCATCACACCGCGCAGCTCGCGAGCCGTGAGGGGCATCTCCGCAAGGCTTTCGAGGGCGAACATCTCGACCTTGGCGGCGCCCCGGGCGTGGGCGGTCTCGGCGCAGTCGGCGGCCACGGCGCCGCCGCCGATCACGGCAACGCGGCGGCCAGTGACCGGATGCTCGTCCGGGGACGCCAGGAAACGGAGCCCGGGGACTGCTGCCATCTCGCCCGGGATCCCGAGCCGGATCGGCTCGCCGAGGCCGGTCGTCACGACGACGGCGTCGAAGTCCCGACCGAGCAGCACCTCGGGGGAGGCAACAGTCTCACCATGTATGACTTTCACGTCACCCAGGGACTCGACGAAGGCCAGGTCGGCGACTAGCACCTCGTGGTCGAGACGGAAGCCGGGGATGAGCGCCGCCATGCCGCCGGCCTGACCCGCGGTCTCGAACATCTCGACGGCGTGCCCCTGCTGGGCGAGGATGGCCGCCGCGCCGTATCCGGCCGGACCCGCCCCGACCACCGCGACGTGCTTGCCCGAGGGGGCAGCCTGGCGGTAGTCGGGCACCCACCCCGACTTGCGGGCCTTGTCGACGAGCGTGGCCTGGATGGCCGGGATCTCGATGGCACGGTCGAAGGTCCGTCGGGAGCAGGCGCGTTGACAGTGGGTGTCGGGGCACACCCAGCCGCAGATGCCGCCCAGGGGGTTCTTGGAGAGGATCATCGCGGCCGCCCGGCGATAGTCGGCGGCCTCCCCAACCCGCGCCGCCATGATGAAGTCGGCGGGCGAGCAATCGGCGGGGCACGCCGCCTGGCAGGGCTTCTCGGCGCACGACTCGCAGCGCTCGAGCTCGGCGCGCAACTGGGCATCGGTCAGCAGGTAACGTTCGTTCTCGGGCATCCGGTCCCCCAGCTTCCGAGCCTACCACATCGCCCCCGGGCCAGGGCACTGGTGGTGGCTACAGTGAGCGGGCGAGGAGGGCAGCGAGGGCGCGGGCGAAGCCGGCCGGGTCGGGGAGGGGCGAGCCCTCGGCGACCAGGGCGTAGCCAACCAGGACCTGGGCCGCCTCGGCGAGCTCCGGGGCGGCCGGCTGGGTGCGGTACCGCTCGGCCAGGCGTCTCACGATCTCGTGATCGGGGTTGAGCTCGAGGATGCGCTTCTGGACAGGCACCTCGGCGCCAGTGGCGTGGAGGATGCGCTCGAGCTGGGGTGAGAGGTCCTGCTCTCCTCCCACCAGGCAGGCCGGCGAGGTCGTGAGACGGCGGGAGAGGCGCACCTCCTTCACCTGCTCGGCGAGCTGCGCCTGGAGGTAGCCAAGCAATGGTTTCAGTCCTTCCTCAATGGCCTGCCGTGCCTCATCCGGCTTGGCCTCCGCGGTGTCGGGCATCACTCCCTTCCCGGCCGAGCGCAGGGAGTGCCCCTCGAGCTCCCGCACCCACTCGACGACGAGCTCGTCCACCGGGTCCAGCAGGTAGAGCACCTCCCACCCCCGGGCAAGGTAGGCCTCCAGGTGAGGCGAGCTCTCGACAATCTTCCGGGAGTCGCCGGCCAGGTAGACGATTTCCTTCTGGTCTGGCTTCATGCGCAGGAGGTAGTCGGGAAGCGAGGTCAGCTCGGTGGCCGATCGTGACGACGGAAAGCGGAGCAGGCGCACGAGCGCCTCGCGGTGGTCGGCATCCGAGGCCGCGCCCTCCTTGAGGAAGCGGCCGAAGAGGTCCCAGACCTTGAGGTAGCCTTCGGGCTCCTGGGTCGACATGGCCGCCAGCGCTTCCACGACCTTCTTGGTCAGGAACCGCCGCATCGCGGCGATGTGACGGTCGTGCTGAAGCATTTCCCGGGAGACGTTGAGGGGGAGGTCTGCGGAGTCGACGACGCCACGCACGAAGCGCAGCCAGGGCGGCAGGAGCGCCTCGCAGTGCTCCATGATGAGGACGCGTTTGGAGTAGAGCTGAAGACCGGTTTGTCCCGGCCCGGCCTCGAACGGCAGCGGGGCGCGCCCCGGAATGTAGAGCAGCCCCTGGTACTCCATGATCCCCTCGGCCCTGGCGGTGACCGCCTTGAGGGGGTCGGTCCAGTCGTGGGTCAGGTGCCGATAGAACTCGTGATGCTCCTCGGCGGTGATCTCGCCAGCGGGACGCGCCCACAGGGGTCGCATCGAGTTGAGGGTGACATCCTCCACGACCGTGCGGGAGGGGCCCTCGACGACCTGGCCGTCGGCATCCCGCCCGGGCTCCGGCCGCTCCATCCGGGTGACCACAGGGCAGGTCACGAAGTCCGAGTACTTCTTGACGAGGCGCTGCAAGACGCGGGGGTCCGCAAAGTCCAGGATGCCGCCCTCCTCGTCCACGGGCTTGAGGTGGAGCGTCACCGAGGTGCCGTGACCCAGGCGAGCGGCTGGGCTCACGGTGAAGCTCCCGTCGCCCGCGGACTCCCACTTCCAGGCCTGCTCCTCGCCGGCGCGCCGGGTCACCACCTCAACCCGGTCGGCGACCATGAAGACCGAGTAGAACCCCACCCCGAACTGACCAATGAGCTCGACAGCCGCCGGCGCCGCGCCACCCTTCTGGGCCGCTTGCACGAGCTCGCGGGTCCCGGACTTGGCGATTGTGCCGAGGTTTGCAATCAGCTCGTCGTGACCCATGCCGATGCCGGTATCGTGCACGGTGAGCGTGCGCGCCTGGCGGTCCGCGTCGAGCCGGATCTCGGCCGCCTCGCCTTCGTTGACGAGGCCGGGTCGGGTGAGGGACTCGAAACGCAGGCGGTCGGTCGCATCGGAGGCGTTGGAGATGAGCTCCCGGAGGAAGATCTCCTTGTGGGTGTAAAGGGAGTGGATGACGAGGTCGAGCACCCGCGTCGTCTCGGCCTGGAACTGGAACGTCTCGGAAGCGCTCATGGTTGCCCTCGCTGGTGTGTCGTGATCGGCTCGTCGTCCTGACGAAGGCCGTCGCACGAGAGTAGCGATCCGGGAGCGGCGGCTCAAGAGGCCGGCTACCATGGACGCGTGCATGTCGAGCCAGGCGCCGGGACAGAGGAGTCCGGAGGCAGGTGGGGCCGCGGGCTGGCCGTTGCGCTGGCCATGGCGGTCCAGCTCATGGCGGTCAACTACTGGCCCGCGTTCCCGAGCCCTGCCGAGCGCCCGCGCGTCTACCAGGCGCTCGCGGTGGTGCACCGGGGCAGCCTCGACATCGACCGCGAGATCGGGTGCTGGGGCGGCAGCGAGGATGTGGCCGCGTTCGCCGGCCGGCGGTTTCCCAACAAGGCGCCGGGCCTGCTGCCGCTGCTGCTGCCGGGTGCGGCCCTCGCACACCTGACGGCCCCGTGCGGCTCCCAGGCCGAGCTGCGCGCCGCCCTCGTGCTGGGCCGGCTGGCGGCCTGCTCGCTGCCGCTGTGGGTGACGCTGGCGCTGCTGCGGCGGCTGAGGGGCGCCACCGAGTGGCTGGCCTGGGCGTGGGCGCTGGCCAGCCCGGCCTGGGCTGCCTCGCTGCTCCTCTTCTCCCACGCCTTGACGGCCTCCCTGCTCCTGGCGGGGTTCGTGCTTCTGCATGAAGCAGCTCGCAGCCGCCGGCACGATGCGCTGGCCGGGATGCTGCTCGGGTGGGCGGTGGCGTGCGAGTACCCCCTGGCGGTGCCGGCGGCAGTGCTGGTGCTGGCCGTGACCGGGCCCGGGCGATGGCGACGCTGGCTCGCCATCGCGACAGGCGCCGTATGGCCGGCCGCGGGGCTCGGGGCGTACAACTGGGCCTGCTTCGGCTCGCCGTGGTCACTTTCGAGCGCCCACGAGGCGCACACCGTGTACGCGTCGCTCCTGGGCAGCGGCGTCTTCGGTATCGGTGCGCCGACGCCAGGCGGGCTCTTCGGTGTTTTGGTCTCCCCGACGCGCGGCCTGCTGGTGTGGTTCCCGCTGCTGCTGTTGGGTGCGGCGGCGCTGCCATGGGCGCGGGAGCGGCTCGATCGTGCCGAAAGAGTGGCGGGGCTGGCCGGGCTGGGCCTCGTGGTCGTGATGGCCGGCTACCGCAACTGGCACGGCGGCTGGTTTCCCGGGCCGCGCTACCTGCTGGCGGTGCTGCCGCTGCTGCTGGTGGCCGTGGCACCCGGGGTCGGAAGGCTGCGTTGTCACGTCGCAGGCCGGCTCGCCCTGGCAGCCGTGGCGCTGTGGGGCGTGACCGCGAGCTGGCTCGGGGTGGTGTCGTTCCCGTTTCCGCCCGAGGACATGCCGCTGCCGTTCCTGACCCTCACTCCCACCCTGCTGGCCGACGGCATCACGTTCCCGAGCTGGGGTGGCGGAGCCATCTGGCTTGCGGCGCTGGGTATCGCTGCCCTGGCGGGCGCATGGGCCGTGCTGCGAAAGGTGACCGCGCAGCGGGCTGAGCGCCTACTCTCCGTCTTGGTGGTGACGATGATACTGGTTGCCGCCGTCCGTCTGGTCCACAGACCAGCAACCTGGCAGGCACGCCTCGAGCATGCGGTGATCAGCGAGGTGTACTGCGGCGTTTCGCCGCCCGTCCTGCTGCCGGTGCTCCGCCGTGGATGCGACACCCCGGAGCGCTGCCGTCAGGTGGAGGAATGGCTTGCTCAGACCAGGGCGGACGAGCGCAAGTCGTCGGCGCCGACCTTGCTGTGGCGGTAGGAGTAGAAGACGTAGATCAGGAGGCCGGCCACGAGCCAGATCCCGAACCGCAGCCAGGTCACGAGCGGCAAGCTGGCCATGAGATAGCCGCACAGACCGATTCCCAGGATCGGGACGATCGGGAATAGCGGCACCCTGAACGGCCGGTGCATGGCCTTGCGGGTACGGCGCAGGACGATGACGCCGGCCGAGACGATCATGAACGCGAAGAGGGTGCCGATCGAGCACAGCTCGGCCACGACGTTGATCGGCGTGAGCGCTGCAGACACCGCGACGATGGACCCCGTCACGATCGTCGTCAGGTAGGGTGTGCGGAACCGCGGGTGGACGCGGGAGAGCGCGGCCGGCAGCAACCCGTCCCGCGACATGGCGAAGAGAATGCGTGGCTGGCCGAGCAGCAATACGAGCAGGACCGACGTGATGCCGGTGATCGCTCCCACCGAGACGAGCGCCGACGCCCAGTGCATGTTGAGATGGTTGAGAACCAGCGCCACCGGGTCGGCGACCCCGAGCTCGCGGAAAGGCACGATGCCGGTCATGATCGCCGCGACGGCCATGTAGAGAAGGGTCGACACAATGAGTGAGCCCATGATGCCGATCGGCATGTCCCGCTGGGGGTTGATCGCTTCCTCGGCCGTGGTCGAGACGGCGTCGAACCCGACATAGGCCAGGAAGACGATCGCGGCGGCCGTCACCACACCGGAGAACCCGAATGGCATGAAGGGCTTCCAGTTCTGGGGATTGACGTAGGCCGCGGTGAGGCCGATGAAGGCGACGATCACGGTCACCTTGATGATGACCATCACCAGGTTGGCTCGCGCCGACTCCTTGATGCCGCGCACCAGCAGCCAGGTCAGCACCGCGACCACCAGCACCGCCGGCAGGTTGAGCAGCCCGGAGTTGGCGCCCCAGGGGGCGGCGCTCCAGGTGTGGGGGACGCTCCATCCGAACGGCGCCCCGATCTGGTTGAGCAGGTTAACGAGGTACGCCGACCAGCCGATCGCCACCAGGCTGGCCCCGACCATGTACTCCAAGATGAGATCCCAGCCGATGATCCAGGCGATGAGCTCGCCGAGTGTCGCGTACCCGTAGGTGTAGGCCGAGCCCGCGACGGGGATCATCGCCGCCAGCTCGGCGTAGCACAGCGCCGCGCAGGCGCAGGCGGCGGCGGCGATGGCAAAGGAGAGCATGATGCCGGGACCCGCATGGGTTGCCGCCTCGACCCCGGGCAGCACGAAGATGCCGACGCCGATGATGCAGCCAATGCCAATGGCCACGAGATCCCAGGGTCCGAGGGCACGCTTGAGACCGCCCTGGTCGTCTTCCGGCAGGATCTGGCTCAGGGGTTTGGTGCGCAGAATCGACATGTCCGGGCCTCCCGAGACTGGCGAAGTCGGTCAACTATAGCGATGGGACCGACGTCAAGCAACGCCGGGAGCCGGAATTGCCGGCGCGCCCCGGGCTTTGTCCAGATCAGGGCCGGCCTGGTCCCTGGAGGGTCGGTCCGCATGGAGGTCTCGGGTGAGCCACAGCGGCAGCGAACATCGCGTGGTCATCGTCGGTGGGGGCTTTGGAGGCCTGCACGCCGCCCGTGCGCTGCGTCGAGTGGCGGTCGAGGTGACCCTGGTGGATCGCCGCAACTTCCACCTGTTTCAGCCGCTTCTCTACCAGGTGGCGACCGGCGGTCTGTCGCCGGCCAACATTGCCGCCCCCATCCGCGCCATCCTGAGGCGGCAGCACAATGTGCGCGTGCTGTTGGGCGACGCCGTGGGCCTCGACGCGGGGAGCCGCCGCCTGCTGCTGGCCGACGGCGAGCTGGAGTACGACACCCTCGTGCTCGCAACCGGCGTGAGTCACCACTACTTCGGGCACCCCGAATGGGCATCCCTCGCGCCCGGCCTCAAGACCGTGGAGGACGCCACCGAGATCCGTCGCCGTGTCCTCCTGGCGTTCGAACGGGCCGAGCGGGCGACCTCACCGGAGGACGTCGCCGCGTGGCTGAGCTTCGTGGTCGTGGGAGGGGGCCCCACCGGTGTCGAGCTGGCCGGCGCCCTGGCCGA
>DAONEV010000087.1:0-13152 GCA_035403265.1 Thermoanaerobaculaceae bacterium
GCCGCGGTCGAGGGACGCGAGGTGGTGACTGTGGAGGGCCTGGGCGGTGGGGGCCGTCTCCATCCGTTCCAGCAGGCACTGGTGGACAAGGGAGGCGTGCAGTGCGGTTTCTGCACCCCTGGCGTCGCGGTTACCGGGGCGGCGATCGTCGCCATGGACGTGACGGACCATGACGAGCAGGCGCGCCTGCTCTCCGGCAACCTCTGCCGGTGCACGGGATACGCCAAGATCTTCGCCGCCCTCGAGGTGGCCAGGGACGCGCGTCATGCCAAGTAAGCGCCCCCGGACTGCACAAGCGGGCCACCAACCGCGGACCACAGATCACGGCCCTCTGGGAGGCAGGCACATCCGCCCCGATGCGGCCGCCAAGGTGGCGGGTCTGACGCGCTACGTCGGCGACCTGGCTCTACCTGGCATGCTGCACGCCGCGCTCGCGACCTCGAAAGTCGCCTCGGCGACCATCGCGAGCATCGACACCACGGCCGCGGCGGCGATGCCGGACGTGGTGGCCGTCCTCACCGCCAGGGACATCCCCGGGCCGAACCTCGTCGGGGTGATCTTCGCCGACCAGCCACTGCTGGTCACCGATCGGGTGCGCATGGTGGGCGATCGGTTTGCGCTGGTGGCGGCGCGCAACCCCGAGGCGGCGTGGGCGGCGGCACATGCCGTCAGGGCCGAGCTCCGGCCGCTCCCGGGCGTGCACGACCCGCTGGCGGCGATGGCTCCGGGCTCGCCGAAGGTCCACGAGTCCGGAAACCTCTTCCACACCTTCCGGGTCATTCGGGGCGACATCGACAAGGCCCGGAGGGCGGCCAGCGTGGTGGTGGAGGCCGAGTACCACGTGGGCGGTCAGGAGCACGCCTACCTCGAGCCCCAGGGCTGCCTGGCGATCCCTGAGGGCCAGCGCATCACCATCGTCGCCTCGTGCCAGTGCCCGTTCTACATTCAGCATGCGGTGGCGCGGGTGCTCGGGCTCCCACTGGCGGCGGTGCGGGTGGAGCAGGCGCCCACCGGCGGCGGCTTCGGCGGCAAGGAGGACTATCCCTCCGAGCCGGCCGCCTGTGCGGCGCTGCTCGCCTGGCGAACCGGCCGGCCGGTGCGGCTGCTCTACCACCGCGAGATGGACCTCCAGGTCACGACGAAGCGTCACGCCGCGGTGGTGCGGCATCGCTGGGGCGCCGACGCCAAGGGCAAGCTGTGCTTCGCCGAGGTCGAGACGGTGATGGACGCCGGCGGCTACGTCGGGCTGTCGACGGTCGTGGCCGAGCGCGCCAACGTCTCGGCGATCGGTCCGTATGAAGTTCCGGCGGTGGCCGTCAAGACCCATGTCGTCTACACCAACAACCTGTTTGGCGGCGCCTACCGCGGCTTCGGCGCCCCCCAGGTGACCTGGGCGGCCGAGGCGACGATGGACAAGCTCGCGCGCAAGCTGGGCCTCGATCCTCTCGAGATCCGGCGCCGGAACGTCCTCGATGCCCGCAAGCGGGTGCTGTGCACGGGCCAGAAGCTGCAGGGGCCGGTGCTTGCGAAGAACGTGCTCGACCGGGCCACCGCACTCGCGGGCTGGGAGGGCTTCAAGGCGTCGCGGCCGGTCGAGGACGACCATCTCCGGCGCGGCATCGGCGTCGCGCTCGTCGTGTACGGCTGCAGCCTGCACTGGGGCGGGCAGAAGCTTGACCGCTCCTCGGCGGTGGTGATCCTCCAGCCCGACGGCTCGGTGATCGTGCGCGTCGGCCTCGCCGAGATCGGCCAGGGCAATCTCCTGGCGGCCCAGACGATCGCCGCCCAGGCCCTGGGCGTCGATCCGGCGGTCGTCCAGGTGTGGCTGCCCGACACCACGACGGTCGCCGACTCCGGTCCTACCGTCGCCTCCCGGGGCGCCCAGATGTCGGGGATGGCCATTCTCGACGCGGTGGCCCGCCTGCGTACCCGCCTGGATCCGGTCGCTGCGGAGCTGCTGGGGTGCAAGCTGTCCGAGGTCGAGCTCCTCGGCGGTTTTGCACGTGTCGCGGGCCAGGCCAGTCCGGCAGTGCCGATGGCGACAGTGGCCGCCGAGCTGGCCTCGCGGCGCATCGAGGCCATCTCGACGGGTTGGTACCGCCCGCAGGACCGCGAGTACGACCCCGCAACCGGCGTCGGTGACGCCTACGAGTTCTACGCCATGGCGTGTCACGTCGCCAGGGTGGCGGTGGACCCGGAGCTGGGGCTCGTCAAGGTCGAGGAGGTCTCGGCCTGCCACGATGTGGGACGAATCATCCACCACGACGCCCTGGAAGGGCAGATTCAGGGTGGGATCGTGCAGGCCATGGGGTGGGGCGTCAGCGAGGTGCTGCAGCTCAAGGACGGGGTGCTGCAGAACCCGAGCTTCACCGACTATGTCATCCCCACCGCGGCCGACGCCCCGGCCATCAAGATCGACATCCTGGAGAGCGACGGCCCAGGCGGACCTTACGGCGCCAAGGGGATAGGAGAGCCGTCGTTCATTCCCACCGCCGCGGCAATCCGTAACGCCGTGTGCGATGCGCTCGGAGTCGAAGTGGACACCCTGCCGTTGACGCCGCCGACGGTCGTCGCGGCGCTCGGGGATCGCCACCCACTCGCGTGGGTTCTGGAGGCCAAGCGATGAACGTGCTGCGACAGGCCCTGGAGTGGGTTGACGCGGGCCGGTCCTGCGTCCTCGTCACGGTCGTGCAGGCCGAGGGCTCGGCGCCCCGCAAGCACGGCGCGCGGCTGGTGCTGGCCTCCGACGGCCAGCAGGTCGGGACGGTCGGAGGCGGCGAGGTGGAGGAGCGGGCGCTGGCTGAGGCGCGAGGCCTGCTGCAGTCGGCCGACTCCACGCGCGTCGTCGAGCAGGTCGCGACCTGCGGAGGTACCGTGGGGCTGTTCTGCGAGAAGCTCCAGCCCGAGCGGCGGCTCGTGGTGGTCGGCGCCGGCCACGTCGGCCGGGCCGTGGCGGTGGCCGCAGCCCAGGCCGGCTTTCGGGTCACCGTGGTGGCGCCGTCGGCGCCCCAGCGCCTTGCCGGGCTGTCCGGAATCGCCAGCGTGGCCGGCGAGGATCCGGGCTGGCTCGACCAGGCGGATGCCCCGGCGGCCACCCATGTCATCTGTGCCACCGGCACCCACGAGGGCGACACCGCATGGGCGCTGGCGGCCCTCCAGGGCGGCTTCGTTTCGGTGGGTGTGGTGGGATCGGGCAAGAAGGCGCACACGATCCGCCGCGAGGCGGCGGCGGCCGGCGTGCCACCGCGCCGGATCCACGACCTGCGGTGCCCGGTTGGGCTCGACATCGCCGCCGTGACGCCGGAGGAGATCGCCGCTGCCGTGGCCGCCGAGCTCATCCTGCTGGAGCGCAAGGGCAGCATTCCAAAGACATGGCGCAAACAAGCGCAGGCTTGATCCTGGCCGGAGGTCGCGGCGAGCGTTTCGGGGGTCCGAAGGCGTTCGCCCGGCTCCCGGATGGCCGGAGCTTCCTCGCGGCCTGCACCGCCACCCTCTGCCTGGCCGGAGCGCGGCCTGTCGTCGCGACGGTGCCTCCGGGCAGCCCGGACCCTGGCATCGAGGCCCTGACACCGCTTCCCTTGCCCGAGCCCGACCTCGACATGTTCGCGTCGATGCGGCTTGGCCTCGGCCGGTTGCTCGTCGAGCCGGACTGGGAGGTGGCGGTGGTGCTGCCGGTGGATCATCCGCTCGTCCGACCGTCCACCGCGCAGGTGCTTGCCGTCACGGTGCATGGCGCGACGGCGGCCGTGCGACCCGGGTATCGCGGCAAGCACGGGCACCCGATCGGCCTGGCGCGCCGGGTTGCGGAGTCGATCGTCGACGGCCGCGCGTCCGGTCCGACTCTTCGGGAGGTGCTGCATTCCGTCGTGGTCGCCGACATCGAGGTGGACGACCCAGGGGTTGCCGCCAACTGCAACACCTCCGAACGCCTGGCCGCTGCCCTGAGGGCCTTGCGGTAGATGTCCCCGGGTATGATGTCGCCCGGCGGGGGTACCTTGAGCGACAGCGAGCAGACGAAGGGAGAGGCGCAGGGCGTGGCGTGGCGGGGCAGGTGGATGGGCGGGGCGCTGCTTGTCGTCGTGCTGCTGCGGCTGGGGATGCTCGGCTGGCCGGCGCTCACCGACAACACCGAGAGCCGCTACAGCGTCATCGCGATGCACATGGCGGCGAGTGGCGACTGGGTCACGCCGCGTTTCCACTACGAGGGCCGCGCCGTACCGTTCTGGGGCAAGCCGCCGCTGCTCTTCTGGTTGACCGCCGCATCCTTCCGCGTGTTTGGAATCTCGGAGTGGTCGGCTCGGCTGCCCGGGTACCTGGCGGGCCTGACGATGCTCGGGATCACCTTCGCCTTCGTGCGGCGCTTCTGGGGCAGTGACGCGGCCGTCGCCTCCAGCCTCGTCCTCGCCAGCTCCCTGCTGTTCTTTGGCCTGGCCGGCTCGGTGACCGTCGACATCGTGCTGGCGCTCACGAGCACCGCAGCGATGGCCGCGTTCGCCTGCTTTGCGGCGGCGCCGGACACCGCCGCACGGAGGTGGTGGGGGATCGCCTTCGCGGCCGCCCTGGCCCTGGGCATGCTGGCCAAGGGGCCGATCGCCGTGGCGCTCGCCGTGCTCTCGGTGGTCGTCTGGGTGGCCATCATGCGGCGCTGGGCGTTGCTCGCACGCTACCCCTGGGCATGGGGCCTGCTGGTGTTCTTCGGTCTCGCGGCGCCCTGGTTCTGGCTGGCCGAGCGGGCGACTCCCGGGTTCCTCCGCTACTTCATCGTCAACGAGCACATCCTGCGCTATCTCCAGCACAGCTATGGCGACCTCTACGGGAGCGGTCACACGAAGCCCTATGGAAGCTCCTTCCCGATGCTGATCGCAGGGTTTCTTCCCTGGACGATCGTGCTCGTGCGAGGCACGGTCTCGTGGTTCCGGCACCGGGCGACGGCGCCCGATGCCTGGTGTGGCTACGCGCTCGTCTGGGGGCTCGCACCGGTCGTGTTCTTCGCCTTCGCGCGGCAGTTGATCGTCACCTACCTGCTACCGGGGTTCGCAGGGCTCGCCGTGGTCGCCGGGGTGGCGCTGGCCGAGACACCGCCCCCGGGCGACGAGCGACGGTTCGGCACGCTGCTGCGCTGGCAGCTCTTGGCGATGGCGCTCGCCCTGGGTGGGCTGGCCGGCTACGGCACCCGCTTGGGAGCGCCGGCGGTCGCGGTGGCGGCAGCAGTCCTGGTCGGTGCCGGCCTGCTCCTGGGGGCGTTTCGTTTGAAGAGTCGAGCCGTCCCCGCCCTCGTCGGTGCGAACGCCGTGGCGCTTGGGGCGCTCGTCTTCCTGGCGGCCGCAGTCTCCCGCCCGCAGGTGGACGACCGCTACTCGGCCAGGATCATCCTGGAACGGGCCGGCGCCGACGCCGCCCTGCGCGACCGTACGCTGGTCTTCCCTTTCGACGAGCCCGACTCGGCGGAGCTCTACGCGCGCATCACCTTTGGCCGGGACATCGCGCACCATCCGGCGCGCGGGGAGAGCCTGCTGCGGGCGGAGCTGCAGAGGGTTCCGGCGCCGGTCCTGCTCATGGAGCGCGACGAATGGGAGCGTCTCGACGCAGGGCTCAAGGCCCGGCTCGACCCCAGGGCGGAGACCCCCAACTGGGTGGCGTGCCTCCCCCGTCCGAGCTGAGTCGAGGCGGTTCGGCGAGCTCTATCTGGCGTCTGGCTGTGGGGTGCGGTGGGGAGTGTCCGGTACCGTGGGAGGGTAGGAGGCGACGCGGCGCAGGGGCACACGGGCCGTGTGCTCGTCGGTCACGGCTTCGAGGATGACGCCGCCCACCATGTCGCGGGCCACGGGCAGCTCCAGCAGGTAGAGGACGGTCGGGACGACATCCGCGAGGCGCCGGGCCCGCAGCCGCTCTCCGGGTCGGACTCCGGGGCCCGAGAAGAGCACGAAGCCGTCCGGGGACTCGGAGGGCGAGACGCGCCATTCGCTGGTGTGGCCAACCAGGTGGCCGAGCCGTCGCCACGGCGATGGCGGTGCCATGCCGTACGGCGAGACCACGACCAGCAGTGTCGCCTCTCCTCCGAGCCGTGACCAGAGCTGGTGGACTTGATCGTCGAGCAGCCGCGCCGCCTGGCGGAGGGTCTCGTCGCTTGGGTCGCCGGGCGCTGCCGGGGTCCATGCCGGGCGGAGCTGCGAGACCAGGCGGGTGTTGACGACCAGGGCGCCCATGGTGCCCGACTCGGTCCGCTGCAGCACCGCCTGGTGGAGGTCGGAGGCGATGGCGAAGGCGCGCCGGGCGTCGCGGGCCGCTCCCGGGGCGGTCGCCAGGGCAGGGGAGAGTGCGGCCTGCAGCTCGCTGTCCAGCTCCTCGAAGCGAGTGGCATCCGCCGCCAGGGGAGCTTGAAGATCCCAGCCGCCGGTCGACCAACGAGGCCAGCCGGCATTGCCGGCCGGCCGGCCCGAGCGGTCGAGGATCGCCCAGATCGGGGCGCGCTTGGGGCTGGCGCCGGGGACGCGCTCCCATGCCGCCCACGGAACCTGGTGGGGGTCGCGCCACGGGCCGGCGAGCAGGAGGGTCACAGGGTGGTCGAGGAGCCACGAGAGCCGGTAAGAACGCTTTCCCAGCACGCCGTGCACGGCCGGCGCACAGCCGGTGACCACGGTCGCCAGGGACGCCGAGCGGGTGTAGGGCCGCATGGTCCGCAGTTGTCCCCAGGCCCCACGATCGCGTCGCGACTGCAGGAACGGCATGTCACCGCGTTCGAGGATGGGCAGGAGCCAGGGCAGGTCGGCACCTTCCCACGAGACGAACAGCAGGTTCCGCGCCGCCTTGAACGTCGGTGTGTCGGTGCCGGCGAGCGGCGGTGCTGCTGGTGGCGTCATCGCCCAGATGCCCCAGAGTGCCGCCACCAGGAGGGTGCTGGCTCCCCAGGCGATGGCGGGTGAGCGAAGCCTGGAGGTGCGCCGCAGGACCAGGACCAGCAGCACGATCCCGTAGAGGCCAGCGAGCCAGGCCACGACGGCCAGAGCCTGGCGGTTGGCCGGCAGGAGCAGATCGCGGGTCTCGTGGCGGTTCCACACCGCGACGGACGCCACGAGAAGGGAGTTCGCCGCCATCAAGCGCCGCCAGAGCGGTAGCGAGAACCCGTCTCGACCCAGGAGGTTGGCGGGGACCAGGGCGAACATCTCGAGAACCACGAAGTAGAACAGGCCAAGCCACAGGGAACCCCAGGTCGCCCAGGCGAGGCAGGCCAGCGATGCCTTGGCGAGGGGCAGCCGCACGTCCTCCCACAGCAGGAGCTGCACGGGCGCCAGCGCCGCGCCGGCGAACGCGCCGGCCGCCAGACTGTGGCCAAGCCTTCCCAGATGCCGCATAATTCCCGCCGCATGATAGCGCGACATGACTTCGCGGCTCGCGTTGCCGTCGTCGAGGACCTCACCCCTGCCTGCTTTCGGCTGGAGCTGCTCTGCTCGAGACCGGTGGCCGCCGAGCCGGGCCAGTTCGTCATGCTGCGTTGCGCGCCGGGGCTGGATCCGCTGCTGCGGCGGGCGTTTTCCCTGGCTGGTGTGCGGCACATCGGCGATGACGT
This sequence comes from Thermoanaerobaculaceae bacterium, assembly GCA_035403265.1. Taxonomy (GTDB): domain Bacteria; phylum Acidobacteriota; class Thermoanaerobaculia; order Thermoanaerobaculales; family Thermoanaerobaculaceae; genus JAAYVZ01. Next base: position 7,568 of record DAONEV010000087.1, read on the forward strand.
CGTGGTCGAGATGCACCTCAAGGAGGTCGGGAAGGGCTCGGCCCTGCTGCGCCGCCTCGCCCCCGGTGCCGAGGTGGCCATGCTTGGGCCGCTGGGTCACGGCTTCACTCTCGACGACCCCGGCGGGCAGCGGCTGGGGCTGGTGGCAGGGGGAATCGGCCTGCCGCCGGTGCTCTTCGCCGCCGAGGTGCTGGCGGCCCGAGGGTCGCCGTTCGACCTGTTTTTCGGGGCCTCCACCGCCCGAGAGCTCTACGAGGTGGAGCGGCTCGCAGCCGCGGTCTCGGCTGTGGGTGGCGAGCTCGTGCTCTGCACCGACGACGGCAGCCGTGGGGAGCCCGGTTTCGTCACCGCCGCCCTGGAGCGGCGTCTGGATGCCGGTCGGAGGTACGCCAGGCTCCTGTCCTGCGGTCCCGATTCGATGCTCGCAGCGCTCGGTCGGCTGGCGACCCGGCGCGGTCTGGACGCCGAGCTGTCGCTCGAGGCGCCGATGGCGTGTGGCGTCGGCGTCTGCCTGGGGTGCGTCGTCGAGCTCGAGGATGGGCGCCTCGTTCCGTCCTGCAAGGAGGGACCGGTATTCCCGCTGGACCGACTGGCGGCCAGGTGGCGTTCATGAACGTCGACCTCACCACCCGTGTTGGGACCTTGCAGCTCGCCAACCCGATCCTCACCGCCTCCGGGACGTTCGGCTACGGCCTCGACCTCGCTGACCTCTGCCCCCCCGAGCGGCTGGGCGGAATCGTCACCAAGGGGCTCTCGCCGCAGCTCCGCCGCGGGAACATCCCGCCGCGTATCGTCGAGACGGCGGCCGGCCTGATCAACGCCATTGGCCTGCAGAACATCGGTGTCGAGGCCTTCTGTCGCGACATGCTGCCGGAGCTCGCAGCGCGGCGCGTGACCGTGGTCGTGAACGTCTTCGGCGAGTCCCCGGCCGCCTATCGCGAAGTCATCGCCCGCTGCGAGCGGGTGGAAGGCGTGGCCGCCTACGAGCTGAACGTCTCATGCCCGAATGTCTCTGCGGGCGGCATGGAGTTCGGTCACGACCCGGCGCTGCTGGCCTCGCTCACCGCCGCCTGCCGGGCCGGGACGGACAAGCCACTGTGGGTGAAGCTCTCACCCAACGCCCCCGACCTCGTGGGTACGGGCAAGGCGGCGGTCGACGGCGGCGCAGACGCCCTGAGCCTGATCAACACCCTGCGCGCCATGGCCATTGACGCGGTGCGGCGGCGGCCGGTGCTGCAACGAGGGTGTGGCGGCCTTTCCGGGCCCGCCATCAAGCCGATCGCCCTGCGCATGGTGTGGGAGGTGCACCGGGCGATGCCCTCGACACCGCTGGTGGGCATCGGCGGCATCGAGACCGGGCGTGACGTGGCCGAGTTCCTGCTCGCCGGGGCGAGTGCCGTCGAGGTGGGCACCGCGGTGTTTCGCGACCCGGCGGCACCGGTCCGGATCCTGGGCGAGCTGGAGCGCTTCTGTGCCGCGGAGGGGATCGCCGCCGTGGACGAGCTGATCGGAGGGCTGCAATGGCCATGTTGACCCGCGAGGAGGCGGCGCGCCGCCTGGTGGTCGCCGCGGACTCGTCGGAACGGGAGAAGCTCCTGGCGCTGGGAAGGGCACTGCGGCCGGCGGTGGGCATGCTCAAGGTCGGCCTGGAGGCCTTCACCGCTTGTGGGCCGGACCTGGTGCGCGAGGTCCGGGCGCTCGGCATGCCGGTCTTCCTGGACCTCAAGCTGCACGACATCCCCAACACCGTGGAGCGCGCCGCCGCCAACGCCGCCCGGCTGGGCGTGCAGCTCCTCACCGTCCACGCCGGCGGCGGCGAGGCGATGCTCCGGGCCGCCGTCGCCGGCGCCGGGGCGGGGACCCCTCCCGAACAGGCCCCGCCGGTGGTGCTGGCGGTGACAGTGTTGACCAGCCTCGACGATGCGGCGCTGAGCGCTCTTGGGATGCCCGGCACGGCGGCGGAGCGGGTGCATGCCTGGGCCGAGCTCGCCCACCTGGCAGGCTGCGGCGGGATCGTCTGCTCGCCCCACGAGGTGGCCGCGATGCGCGCCGCCCATGGCGCCGATTTTGTGCTCCTGAGCCCCGGCATCCGTCCGGCTGGCGGCGCCGTGGGCGACCAGAAGCGAGTTGCCACCCCGCGGGCCGCGGTGGAAGCCGGGGCCACATACCTGGTCGTGGGTCGTCCCATCACCGAGGCCTGCGATCCACTTGCCGCTGCCGAGGCCATCCTCGCCGAGATGGCTGGCTGAGATCGGCGAGCTCGCGAATCAGCGGGACAGCAAGGCGGCGGTGGGAATTGCGAGATCATCCACTCGCTTGCCAGTCGAATGGGAGGTGATGCATGAGTCTGATCGGGAAGCCGGCCCCTGCCTTCACACTGGAGGGCTACACCAGGGGAGAGTTCACCACGACGTCGCTCGAAGGCCTCAGGGGCAAGTGGGTACTGCTGTTGTTCTACCCCCTTGACTTCACGTTTGTGTGTCCTACCGAGGTGCTGGCGTTCTCGGACGCCGCCGCTGCCTTCCGGGATCGTCATTGCGAGATCTTCGGTGTCTCCGTGGACTCCAAGTTCACCCACAAGGCGTGGGCCGAGACGTCGCGGCAGAACGGCGGTCTGGGCGGCTCCCCCGACTTCACCCTCCTGTCCGACCTCACCCGTCATACCGCCCGGGACTACGGCGTGATGATGGAGGAGGCGGGTGTTGCGCTGCGCGGCCTGTTTCTGATCAACCCCGAGGGTGTCATCGTCCACGAGACCACGAACTTCCTGCCGGTCGGGCGTTCCTCCAGGGAGGCGCTGCGCACTCTCAAGGCGTTCCAGTTCGTGGCCGCCCACGGCGACGAGGTCTGCCCCGCCAACTGGGACGAGGGCCAGGACACGATGAAGGCCACGTCGGGAGGCATGGCGTCTTACCTGACTGGCCACTGAGGGGTTGAGAGTCGAGAGTCGAAAGTGAGAGCCCGAACGTGCCAGACCTGGGTGGGTGGGGCGCCTCTCGACTCTTGACCGGCCAGGAGAGGGCTGACATGGATCGGGCGGACGTATCACTGGCGGACAATCACACGCACACGGCGCGCTGCGGGCATGCCGAGGGCGAGACCGTCGACTATGTCGAGGCGGCCCTCGCAGCGGGGCTTTCGGCCATTGCCGTCACCGATCACGTGCCCATGTTCTGGCTGCCCGAGGATCAGCGGGACCCGCACCTGGCCATGGCACTGGACGATCTGCCGCGCTACGTGGATGAGGTCCTCGCGCTGGGGGATCAGTACCGGGACCGCATCGACGTGCGCTTGGGCATCGAGGCCGACTTCATTCCTGGCCACGAGGAGGGGCTCCGGCGCCTGCTGGAACCGTTCCCCTTCGATCTCGTGCTCGGATCCGTACACTGGGTGGACGGCTGGTTGATGGACGGGCCGCGCTCGATCCCCCGGTTCCAGCAGGGGCCGGACGAGGTGGATCGCATCTGGAAAGCCTATGCCGAGACCCTCATCCGGGCGGCCCGGTCCGGACTCTTCGACATCCTGACCCACCTCGACCTCCCCAAGAAGTTCGGGTTCCGGCCCAGTGTCCCGTTCGCCGGCCGGCAGGCCGATGTGGTGACCGCCGTGGCCGCCTCGGGGTGTGCCGTGGAGCTGTCCTCGGGCGGCCTGCGCAAGCCGGTTGGGGAGGCGTACCCCGCCCCTGACCTTCTGCGCGACCTGGTAGCTGCAGGCGTGCCGGTGGTGCTCTCCTCCGATGCCCACGCCCCCGCCGAGGTGGGCTTCCGCTTCGACGACCTGCGCGACCTCCTCGCCTCCGCTCGAGCCGCGTCGCAATCGCGGCATTGCCTGTAGGGGCATTCTTGCCCCGACCGGCTTCTCGTTCCTCGGTGCCGGGTACAATATCCCGGCTCGTCCCGGCAGGGGCGGGTCTCGGAGGCAGCATGCAGCATCATCGGGTGATCATCCTCGGGTCGGGTCCGGCCGGCTGGACGGCTGCCGTGTACGCCGCGCGCGCCGAGCTGAAGCCGTTCGTCATCAGGGGTATGCAGGAGGGTGGCCAGCTCACCATCACGACCGAGGTGGAGAACTTCCCAGGGTTTCCCACCGGCATCATGGGCCCCGAGCTGATGAGCCAAATGGCTGCCCAGGCCGATCGTTTCGGCACGGTCTCGGTCTTCGACGAGGCGAGGTCGGTGGAGCTGGATACGCGGCCGTTCGTGGTCCACGCCGAGATGACCGGCGACTACTCCTGTGACGGCCTGATCGTCGCCACCGGCGCCTCGGCCAAGCTGTTGGGCCTGCCGGCCGAAAAGGAGCTGATGGGCTACGGTGTCTCGGCGTGCGCCACCTGCGATGGCTTCTTCTACAAGGACAAGGAGGTGGTGGTCGTGGGCGGCGGTGACACCGCGATGGAGGAAGCCATCTTCCTCACGCGGTTCTGCACCAAGGTGACCATCGTGCATCGCCGGGACGAGCTCCGCGCCTCCAGGATCATGCAGGAGCGCGCGCGCGCCAACCCCAAGATCCACCTTCTGTTCAACGTCGTTCCGGTGGACATCCTGGGCAGCAGGGAGAGTGGTGTGCACAGCGTCGTGCTGCGCGACACGGTTTCCGGTGCGGCGCGGGTCTACCCGACCCAGGGCGTGTTCATGGGCATCGGCCACCAGCCCAACACGGCATTCCTTGGCGGTCAGCTCGAGCTGGACCCGACCGGGTACGTCGTCACCCGCCCGGATTCCACCCGCACCTCGGTGGAGGGCGTGTTCGCGTGCGGCGACGTGCGCGATCGCGTCTACCGGCAAGCCGTCACCGCTGCCGCCAGCGGCTGCATGGCGGCTCTCGAGGTGGAGCGGTGGCTGGCCGAGCACGGCCAATGATCCTGGAATAGCCGATTTTCGGCGGCGGTTGCCGCCGTGGGGGTGAGGCCCCCGGAGGAACGAATGCTGACGATTACTGAAAAGGCCGCACAGGCCGTCCGCGACTACGCCACCCAGATGCCCGAGGTGGCCGGCAAGGAGCTGCGCATCTTCGTGGAGAGCGGTGGGTGCTCGGGCGTCCGGTACGGCTTCGCGTTCGACGAGCACCATGATGGCGACATGGTCCTCGAGGCGAGCGGTCTCAAGGTCCTGGTGGACGAGACGTCGGCGCCGGTGCTCGAGACCGCCACGGTCGACTTCGTGGACGACGAGCGCGGACGCGGGTTCGTGGTCGACAACCCGGCCGCCGCCTCCAAGGGGTGTGGCTGCTCCTGCGACGGCTGCTAGTATCCGCGCGGAGGGATCGTCGTGGCCCTTTTCAAGCGAACCCACACCACCGATGGCCGCAAGCGAGAGATCGTGCGCCTGGGGCATCCGGTGCTGCGCGTCGTGGCCGAGGAGGTCCCGAAGGAACGCTTCGGAACCCGGGCGTTGCGCGACCTCGGCCGCGACCTCGTGAGGACCATGTTCGAGGACAACGGCATGGGTCTGGCGGCACCGCAGATCGCGGTTCCGGTGCGGGCGTTCGCCTACTACGTGCCGGGTGACGACGACGAGGACGAGGTCCCGCCGAGGGTGATCGTCAACCCGCGCCTGACCCTGCTCGGAGAGCCCGACGTGTTGGGC
>DAONEV010000088.1:0-13148 GCA_035403265.1 Thermoanaerobaculaceae bacterium
CCCGGGTGGCGGCGCCTCGAGAAGCACGCCGTGCGTGCCGGCGGCGGGACCAACCATCGCATGGGGCTGTACGACGCCGCCATGCTCAAGGACAACCACATCGACGCCGCTGGATCCATCTCCCGCGCCGTCGACCTGGTGCGTGCCAGGCACGGCCGCCAGGTGCCGCTGGTCGTCGAGTGTCGCACCCTGGGCCACGTCCGCGAGGCGCTCGCCTGTGGTGTCGGCCACATCATGCTCGACAACATGGACCTCGCCGCCATGCGAGAAGCCGTGCAGGAGGTCGCCGGGCGCGCGAGGGTCGAGGCCTCTGGCGGGGTCCGACTGGACACCGCCCGCGTCATCGCCTCGACCGGCGTGGACTACATCTCCGTCGGCGCCCTCACCCACTCCGCGCCGGCGCTCGACCTTTCCCTCAAGGTCGTCCCGTGAAGCCCATCCGACCCGCCCTGGCGCGAAGGGTCCACCAGCCGCGTCGGAATGGGGGCGGCCTGTCGCTCCGCCCTGGACTCTCCCGAAAGGTACTCCCATGAGCCTTGCCGATCGTGAACGCTGCCAGGTGCTCGTCCTGGGTACCGGCGTGGCCGGATTGTCGGCTGCACTTGCGGCCGCAGAGAACGGAGCACAGGTGCTCCTCGTCTGTCGCGAGAGCGACCCGTCCACCACCAACACCTGGCGGGCCCAGGGTGGCATCGTCTTTCGGGGCGAGGGCGACTCCCCCGCCCTGCTCGCCCAGGACATCCTCACCGCCGGAGCCAACTACGGGTACGACGTCGCGGCTCATTTCCTGGCCGCCGAGGGACCCAAGGCGGTTGGGGACTGGTTGCTGGACCGCCTGCAGGTGCCGTTCGCGCGCAACCCGGACGGCACCCTGGACATGGCGCTCGAAGGCGCTCATTCCATGCCACGGGTCCTCCATGTCGAGGACCACACCGGCGCCGCCATCGAGGACGCCCTGCTCGTCGCGGCACGCGCCCACCCCCGAATCCGGGTGGAGGTCACCTACCAGGGCATCGACCTGCTCACCACCCACCACCACTCGCGGCGAGCCCGCGACCGCTACGCCCTCGACAACCACTGCATCGGCGCCTACCTGCTGGAGGTCCCGACGGGCCGCGTCTGCACGGTTCTGGCCGCTTCCACGGTGCTCGCCACCGGCGGCGCCGGCGCGCTCTACGTTCACACTTCCAACCACCCGGGGTCCCTGGGCTCGGGCCTGGCCATGGCCTCCCGCGCCGGGGCACGCCTGCTGAACCTGGAGTTCATCCAGTTCCATCCCACCTGCCTGTTCCTGCGGGGGGCGCCTCGCTTCCTCATCACCGAGGCGCTGCGCGGAGCCGGCGCACACCTGGTCAGCGCCAGCGGCGACCGGTTCATGAGCCGCTACCACCCCCAGGGCGAGCTGGCGCCCCGCGACGTGGTGGCGCGCAGCATCATCGACGAGATGCACCACACCGATTCGGAGTGCGTTTTCCTGGACCTCGGCCCGGGAGCCCCGGAGCTGGCCGAGAGATTCCCCACCGTGGCGGCGACCTGTGAGCGCTACGGCATCGACATCAGCCGCGAGCGAATCCCTGTCGTCCCGGCGGCCCACTACACGTGCGGCGGGGTGGTGTCCGACCTGCGGGGCCGGGCCACCATCCCGGGGCTCTACGCGGCCGGCGAGGTCTCCTGCACCGGCGTGCACGGCGCCAACCGGCTCGCCTCCACGTCCCTGCTGGAGGGGCTCACCTTCGGGCTGGCAGCCGGCCGTGACGCGGCCGAGCGCGCCCTTGGCGAGCCAATCTCCGACAACCTGGCCGCGGTCATCGACGACTGGCAACCTGTGAACGGCCCGTCCAACGAGGACCCGGCGCTGATCGCCCAGGACTGGTCGGCCATCCGCCACACCATGTGGAACTACGTCGGGATCGAGCGCACCCCGGAGCGCCTCGAGCGCGCCGTCGCCGACTTCCGTCACCAGCTCGTGCGCCTCGAGCAGTTCTACAAAACGACGCCAGTGTCGGCCGCCCTCGTGAACCTCTTCCACGGCTGCACCGCGGCTGGGCTCATCGCCCACGCAGCCCAGCGCAACCCCCTGTCGGTCGGCTGCCACTACGTGGTCCCGAGCCGGAGCTCCTGAGCTCGAGGAGAGTCCATGCATCGCCGTCGCATTGCGGGCTTCGCCCTAGCCGCTCTCATCGCCTTGCCGCTCACTGCCCAGACCCCGCTCGAGATCTGGCAGATTCAGGGGACCGTCCTCGAAAGCCTCTACAAGAATCAGGTGGTCACGACCCAACAGAACGTGGTCACCGCTGTGGAGGCGGCCGGCTTCTTCATCCAGACGCCGGAGCAGCGCTCGGACGGCAACCCCGAGACGTCGGACGGCGTCTACGTCTACACAGGGAACGCACCCTGGGTGCAGGTCGGGGACATGGTGGATGTGTCCGGTACCGTCAAGGAGTACTACGCCCTCACCGAGATCAGCGCTCCCGTGGTGGTCAAGACCTCGTCCGGCAACCCGCTACCCGCGCCGGTGGACCTCGACGCCACAAGGCCGTCCCCGAGCCGGCCCCAGCCTCTCAACGAGGTCGAGCGTTACGAGGGGATGCTGGTCCGCGTGCAGGCCGGCACGGCCTCGGGCCCGACCGACAAGTTCGGCGAGCTCGCGGCTGTCGCGCGGCCCGGCCGGGCGTTCCGGGAGCCGGGGATCTACTACCCGGCGCCCGCCGGCCTGCCGGCGTGGGACGGCAACCCGGAGGTATTCCTGGTCAAGCCGACGGCGCTCGGCCTGCCGGACGCCCAGGTGCCAGCCGGCGCCACCTTCACCGCCACCGGCCCGCTCTACTACTCGTTCGACCAGTACAAGATCTACCCGACGGCGTTCACCTTCACGGGAGAGCCGACGGTCCGTCTCCTGCGCGAACGGACCCAAAGCGAGTACCTGATCGCCAGCCAGAACCTCTACCAGCTCCTCGACGACGTGGACGACCCGGCGATCACCGAGACCGTTGTCACCACCGAGGAGTACCAGCGCCGGCTCGCCAAGCACTCCATGCTCATCCGCGACGTGCTACACGCTCCGGACATCCTGGCGGTACAGGAGGCGGAGTCCCTGAAGGTCCTCCAGGACCTGGCGCTCAGGATCCACGCTGACGAGCCCGCGCTCACCTACACGCCGTACCTCGTTGAAGGCAACGACATCAGCGGCATCGACGTCGGCTTTCTGGTGCGGGGTTACACGGGGGACGTGTCCATCGAGCAGGTGGGCAAGGCCGCCACCTTCATGTACAACGGCGCGTCGAACGTGGTCTTTGACCGGCCGCCCCTGGTCCTGCACACGCGGCTCTGCTACAGAGGCATTCCGGTGACCTGTCCCACAGTCCCGGTCACGATCATCAACGTCCACCTCCGCTCGCTCTCAGGGATGGACACGTCCTCGGGCGACTTCGTGCGTGCCAAGCGCTTCGAGGGCGCGAAGTGGCTCGCCCAGTACGTCCAGAGCCTGCAGGTCGCGGATCCAACCGTGAGTGTGGCGGTGATCGGCGACTTCAACGCCTTCGAGTTCACTGACGGCAACGTTGACGTGATGGGGATGATCACCGGCCACCTCGACCCGGCCGGGGCATTCCTGCCCGGGAGCGACTGGGTCAACCCCGACCTCCACAACCACACCTGGGACGTGCCTCAGCCAGAGCGCTACTCCTACATCGAGGCGGGCAGCTCCCAGGTCCTCGATCACCTGCTGACCACGTCGGCAATGACCCCGATGATCACGGAGGTAGCCTACGCGCACGTCAACGCCGACATGCCGGCCGCGCTGGCGGCCGACCCCTCGACGCCCCTGCGCGCCGCGGACCACGACCCGGTCGCCGTCTTCCTGTCCCCCGAACCGCGGGCCGACCTGGCGGTGAGCGCCCAGGCGGCGCCCGGTACCGTCGCGACCGGCGGACTGGTCACCTGCATGGTCTCGGTACGCAACAACGGACCGTTCGGGGCGACCGGCGTCAGCCTCGGTGTCTCGCTGCCGGCCGGGCTGACCGTGGAGGCGGTCACCCCGAGCCAGGGAAGCTGCGTGGAGCACGGCCTGTGGAGGTCGTGCGGTCTGGAGAGCCTTGCGAGCGGCGCGACCGCCACCGTCACCTTCAGCGTCCGCCTGCTCACGCGCGGTCAGCACACGCTGACCTTCGTCACCGACGCCTTCGAGCCCGACCCGGTCGTTACCAACAATGAGGCCGCGGCCGCCATGACCGCCCTCGCCCGGGCGCGGCGCCACATCACGCGCTGACCTTCCCAGTTTTGCTAGGATGGCGCCAGGCAGACTGCACTGGCAACAACGGCACGGCTTGCGAGAGGAGTCAGGCCCATGGTCGATCCCACGCAGGTTTCACCCCCGCCCGGCGCTCCGGCAGCCGGCCCGGAAGGCGAGACCCCACCGGCTGCCCAGGAAGCTCTCCCCGCCGCCGAGGTCGGAGCACCTCCACCTGTCAAGGCGGCCAGCAAGGCGGTTCGCGCGCTGACCCATGCCGCCAACTCCTTTCAGCTCTACGAAGCCAGCAACGAAGCCGTGGCGGGTTTCATCGGCGACCTCCGCCAGGGTCTCGACCAGTTCCTCTCGACCTACGGCCCCCTGGCGCTGGAGATCCGCCCGTGGGACATCACATTCCAGGGCCAGGTCGTGTTCCTTGACCGTGATCGGGAGCGCTCCCTGGCGTTCAGGCTCTACCGGGACGGCGTGCGCAAGCTGCACTTCGAGCCCGAGGTGACATGGGACGAGATCATCGACCTGCTGGGCGTCCTGGCGATCCGTGCCAAGGGCATCCGGCAGCACGAGGACGACGTCGTGACCATGCTGTGGAACGCCTCATTCAAGCACATCAGGGTCGAGGCCGTGGAAGGGCTGGTGGCCGAGGACGACGAGCGGGTCGCCGAGGTGATGACCGAGTCGCAAGCCGCTGTCGCCCCCCGCACCACGATCCAGGCCATGGTCTTCGATGCCCCATACCTCTTCGACTACCCCCTGCCGCCCCTCGCCGACCGGGCGTCAGTCGCCTACCGGCCGATCGCGCCACACATGATCGAGCGCCTGCGCAGGCAGGACAGCCTCGACGGCCTGGCAATCGAATGCGCCCAGCTCGTCTCCGAGCTGCTCGAGCTCATGGCGGACGAGTTCGACCCCCTCCACCTGGAAGATGTCGCACCGCTGCTCCGCGAGATTCGCGGATACCTGCTGCAGGATGGTCTCTTTCGACCCCTCGTCGAGATCCTGAAGATCGTCGCCTCCAGGGCTCCCGCCGACCCCGAGACGCGCGAGAAGCTGCTCTCGGCGGTGGCGGACAGTGAGGTCTTCCGGCGCCTGCTGGAGGCTGTCGGCAACGAGCAGAAGTTCTCCGTCGACGAGCTGACCGATGTCGCCGGCCTGTTGCCGGGCGACCAGGTTCCCGCCATCCTGGACTTCCTGGCCACCCACCCCGATGGGGCAGGCCGTGGTGCCGGAATCCGCCTTCTGGAGCACACGGCACGCACCCGGCCCGACCGCATCTGCGAGCGGCTGCTGGCCAACCGCGACGAGGCCGACCTCGATCTGCTCCGCATGCTCGACCGCGCGAACCCGACCGAGGCCGTCAACGTGGCGCTCGACCTTCTGGCGTCCCGCACTCCCAGGGTCCAGATCGCCGCCATCGTGATTCTCGGCCGCGCTCCATACGGCGCCCGGATCGGCCGCGCCCTCGTCGGCGTCCTGCGCGCGCCGGCCGAGGATGTGCGGCGGCGAGCCCTCGACGCTCTCGTGGCCCAGAAGGAGCGACGCGCCTACGACACCCTGGCCGAGCAGCTCAGAACCGCGACCACCGGCCAGGTTCCCCTCCCGGAGGCAGCGGCCATTGGCGCGGCCATGGCCAGGCTCGAGCCTGAACGGTCGCGCAAGCTGTTCGGCGAATGGGTGAAGCCTCCGGGCCTGCTGGGTCGCCTCGCGAGCGTGCCGCTGTGGTGGAGATGGGCCGCCGTCTCGGGGCTCGCCGTCCTCGGCGGGCCCGACGCCAGGGAACTTGTCGAGTGGCTGGCCGGCAAGGCGAGCGGGGAGCTGCAACAGCACTGCCAGGCTGCCCTTGAGCAGATGGCGACGCCAGAGGGAGGCCGGCCATGACCGACAGCATCCTTCAGGCCCAGGAGCAAATCGCGGTCACCCTGGTCCGGGCGCGCTCGGAGGAGGATCGGGAGCTTCTCAATCGCGTCCGCGACGTCGGAGGCCAGGTCGTCCACATCCTCCACGGCCTGCTGCGCATGGCGCGCATCCATGCCCCGAACAACACCGCCTTCGACGGTCCGGTCCGCGACTTCGAGAACGGACTCTCGAACCTCATCGAAATCCTCGGTCCCGCCTACATCCTGTGTGCCGAGGACCAGGTCTTCCTCAACGAGGTGCGCATCCGCTTCGAGTATGTCGTCGACGAGTCCAGCCCCCTGGTTTCCGACCTCCTCCGCCACAACGCCGGCGGCATTACCTTCAACGAGCCCCTGAGCGGCACCGAGATCCGCGCCGTCGTGCAGTTGATCGCTGGCACTCCGGGCGGACGCCAGCCCCGGACGACCCTGCAACGCCGGCTGGCCGCCGAAGGCCTCAGCTCGGTGCAGGTCCATCCTCCCTTCCGGTTCCGCATGAGCGGCAGCGAAGACGACTCGGCTCTCCCCGACGAGTTCCGGGACCTGTACCTCTCGGCGGCCAGGCCGGTGGCCGACATCTTCGCCGCCCTGGGCGCCAGCCGCCTCCCCAATCCCCTGCCCGTCCGGCGCATGGTCAACCAGATGATCGATGCCGGCATGTCCCAGGACATTGCCACTCTGGCCTGGGAGAGCGAGCAACAACTGCCGCCGTTCTCGCGCCACACCCTGATGGTGACCTCGCTTGCCCTCATCATCGGTCGCGAGGCCGGGCTGCCGGACTCCTCCCTGGCCGATCTCGGCGTCTCGGCCATGTTCCATGACGTGGGCTTCTGCATGCGCGAGGAGGGTTTCTCCGTGCCGTTCGCCCGCCACACCCAGGCGGGCCTGAAGATCCTCCTCCTCCAGCGCGGCTTCCACCGCGCCAAGGTCCGCCGCTTGCTGGCCGTCCTGCAGCATCACCGGGGGCTCGACGATCCCAGGGGCGCACCGGCACTCTACTCGCGCATCGTCCACATTGCCGACGACTACGACATCCTGACGCGATACCGGACCGGAAAGGGGCCGGCCCTGTCGGCGCCGGACGCCATGGCGCGCATGGCGGCCATGGCCGGGAAGCTCTACGATCCTCTCCTGTTCCAGCTCCTGGTCAACGCACTGGGACCCCTACCCCCCGGCTCCATCGCGACCCTCGAGGACGGCCGTGTCGTGGTCGTGATCTCCGCGGTGCGCAGCCCCGAGACGTTCGACAAGCCGCTCGCTCGCGTCGTTCGCATGCCCGACGGCTCGACTCCCTCCGAGGAGCAGGTCATCGACCTCGCCCACGCCCCACGCGTCGTGAAGGTCCACCGCCCGGCCGGGTGAGACCCTCACCCGCTGGGCTACAATCGGCGTGCTCGGACGGGGGGTGGACGTGCCGATCTTTGAATATCTGTGCAAGCCGTGCAACCGCATCTTCGGCTTTCTCTCGCTCACGCCACGCGCGGAGGCGTCGCCTGTCTGCCCACGCTGCGGAGCCACGGACCTGACGCGGGTCCACTCGTCGTTCGCGGTTGCGACCTCCACCAAGACCAAGGCCGAGCCCAAGGGCGGCTCGCACGAGCCGGGTCCCGACGACGCCGCCATGTCACGCATGGAGTCCGAGGTCATGCAGATGGCCGACAGCATGGACGAGAAGGACGCCGAGGACCCCCGCGTCATGGCGCGCATGATGCGGCGCCTCGCCGAGGTTTCCGGGGAGCAGGTGACCCCGGCCATGAACGAGATGTTCCGGCGGCTGGAGGCCGGCGAGGATCCCGACACCCTCGAGCAGGAGCTGGGCCCCCAGCTCGAAGCCGAGATGGGTGAGAACGGCAATGACGACGACGGCGGCGCGGGCATGCCCACCCGGGACGACGGCCTCTACTCGATGTAGCCAGCCAGGCTGGCAGACAACCCCAGGTAGACCGCCGAAATCGCCAGGTTGGCTCAGGCCGGGCGTGTTACCCTAGCCGCCCGGAAGGAGGGGTCGGTGAGGCGCGCATCCAAGGACGAGTGGGACGGACAGCTCAGCCTGTTCGAGGACAACGCCAGCCGCGAGGCGCCGCACGGCCGTGAGATCCTCGTCTTCGACCTCGAGACCCAGCGCTCCTTCCAGGACGTGGGCGGACGCAACGCCATGCGCGACCTCGGCATGTCGCTCGGCGTCGTCTACTCGTTCCTCGACGACGCCTTCACAACCTTCTCCGAGGCCGGGGCCGGAGCGCTCATCGATCGCCTGACCTCCGCCGAGCTGGTGATCGGCTACAACCTCCTGGGCTTCGACTATGAGGTGCTCAACGGCTACCGGCAGACCGACTGGCGCGCCGTCAAGACCCTCGACATCATGTTGGAGCTGCAGGGCAAGCTGGGGTTCCGGCCCAAGCTCGACTCGGTCGTGCAGGCCACCCTGGGCACACCCAAGACCGCCGACGGCCTACAAGCGCTCGCCTGGTGGAAAGAAGGGCGCCTCGACCTCATCGAGAGCTACTGCACCGACGACGTGCGCCTGACCCGTGACCTTTACCTTTACGGCAAGCGCAACCGGCACGTCCTGGTGTCGCGCTTCTCCGGCAAGCCAATCAAGGTCGACGTCGACTGGTGAGACCGAAATCACCCGGCCGGCACCGGAGTTGCAGATCTATGCGCCTGGCGTGCCGAGGGGCGACGCGGCTGCCAAAGTGACGCTGGAGGACTCGTGAAACGCCTGATCGTGCCTGTTTTCGCTCTCATGCTCCTGGCCTCGGTCGCGACCGCGGCCGAGGTGGTTTTCTCGGCAACGGCCGGCTGGGAACGCGATCCGTCGGCCGCACCCGGCAACTACACGCTGGCCGTGACGGTGACGGTCCAGGACGGGTGGCACGTCAACTCTCACACGCCCCTGAGCGAGGACCTCGTCGCCACCACCGTGCAGATCGAGACGCCTGGCGGGTGGCAGGCGGGGATGCCGGTGTTCCCGCCCCACCGCAAGGCACACTTCGAGTTCTCGGAGGAGCCCGTGGCCGTCCACGAGGGGTCCTTCGTGGTGCGCATCCCCGTGTCGGTCCCGGCCGACGCTTCGCAGACCGCCGTGGTCAAGGGCACGGTCCACGCCCAGGCGTGCAACGACCGCGAGTGCCTGCCCCCTGCTGACGTCACCTTCACCCTCGCGCGACCGGAAGTGGCTGGCGTCGCAACGGTTGTGGCCGCCATCCCGCCGACGACGGCTCCCGGCCAGGGTATCGGTGGGCGGTTTGCCGCCTCCGGCCTCTGGCTCCAGCTCCTCCTGACCTTCCTGGCCGGCCTCGCCCTCAACCTCACGCCGTGCGTCTACCCGCTGATTCCCATCACCATCAGCTTCTTCCTCGCCCAGAAACAGCAGGGAGCAAAGGCGGCCTGGCCGCTCGCAATCGCCTACGTGCTCGGGATGTCGGTGACCTACTCGGCCCTCGGTGTGGCGGCCGCGATCGGCGGCAAGCTGTTCGGCGCCGCCCTCCAGTCGCCATGGGTGGTGGGACTCATCGTGGCGGTCATGCTGGCGCTGGCCGCCTCGATGTTCGGCCTGTGGGAGCTCCAGGTGCCAACTTTCATCATGAACCTCTCGGGCGGCCGCGGCGGTCTGAGCGGTTCGCTGGTCATGGGCCTGGTCGTGGGCCTGGTGGCGGCACCCTGCATCGGGCCGTTCGTGCTCGGACTGCTCACCTACGTCGGGCAGAAGCAGGACCCTGTCCTCGGCTTCCTGCTCTTCTTCGTGCTCTCCCTCGGACTCGGGCTGCCGTACCTGCTGCTGGCCATCTTCACCGGGGCCCTCGACAAGCTGCCCAACTCCGGCGCCTGGATGCTCGGCGTGCGCAAGCTCTTCGGCGTGCTGCTCATCGGACTGGCGGCGTACTTCCTCAAGCCGTTGCTGCCGGTGCCGTGGGGTGAGTGGCTGCTCGCCCTGTCCCTGGGGCTCGGCGGCCTGTACCTGCTGGTCGTCGCCCGCCCGGGGCAGGAGCTGCCGACGATCGACCGCTTCATGCGTCTGGCGAGCGCCGCGCTCATCGTGGCGGGCGTGCTTCTCGCCCCCACTCAACCATCCGGGAATCGGGCCGAGCTGAGCTGGAAGGCCTACGACGACGCGGCCGTCACCACCGCCATCGCCTCAGGCCAGGGCGTCGTCCTCGACTTCTACGCGGACTGGTGCCTGCCGTGCAAGGAGCTGGACAAGCTCACCTTCTCGGAGTCCCGGGTGGCACCGCGGCTCGGCCAGATGGCGCTGTACAAGGTCGACCTGACCTCGAGCACGCCGGCCACGGACGCCCTGCGCGCCCGCTACAGGATCGCCGGGGTGCCGACCATCGTCTTCTACCGTGGTGGTCAAGAGGTCGAGGGAACCCGGCTGACCGGCTTCGAGGACGCCGAGGAGTTCGTTCGTCGGCTCGACAGGGTGTCTCCGGTCAGGTAACCGCGGGCGGCACCGCCTCGCCAGCGTCGCCCTCCCAGGTCCATACCTCGCCGTCCTCGTCGAACGCCGGAAGCGCGGGCGGGTGCCCGCGTGTGGCGTTCTGGCGCCACTCCCAGAGGATCGCCCACTTGAGGTAGGTGCCAAACGCCTGCAGCATGCAGAAGACCAACCCCGGCATGCCGTCGAGGAAGCCGAACTGGAAGACGTACATGCGCAGGAAGCGCCAGAGCGTGCGCCCGAAGACCTGCCAGAATCCGGACTTGCGGCCCGTCTTCCAGCCCTGAGCGGCGCCCCAGAACCCGTACTTGACAATGCGCGGCAGGTACTGGTCGAAGCTCTCGATCATGAAGTGCAGCATCGGCTGCCTGAGCACTCGCGCAGGTCCGCGGGTCTTCATGTCGGTGTGGACGCGCTTGTTGGGGTAGCGGCCGGCGCCCCGCTTGACCAGCCGCACGACGCGGTCGTGCTGCCAGCCCGAGAAACGGATCACGCGGTCCATGAAGTAGACTCGCCGGGTGATGATGAAGGCCTCGGTGCCGCGCGGGTCCCTGATCGTCGCCTCGATCTCCGCCTGCAGCTCGGGCGTGCAGCGCTCGTCGGCATCGAGGATGAGGATCCACTCAAACTGCGCCTGGTCCATCGCCCAGTTCTTCTGGGACGCCGAGCCGAAGTACTTGCGCTGCAGGAACCGGACCTTCTCGTAGGACTTGGCGACTGCGGGGGTTGTGTCGGTGGAGAACGAGTCGACCACGACGACTTCGTCGCACCATAGCAACGACTCGACGCACGCCGCCACGTTGTGCTCCTCGTTGAAGGTGGTGATGACCGCCGAGATCCGGGGCCGCTCGGAAAGCTGGGGTTCTGCCACTCGTGCCTCCGCGCCGCAACGCCCCTCAACAGGGGGTTGGTCGTGCGGCGAGCTCCCCCGCCCCCCGACCTGCGCCGAACATTCTGTATAATCGGGGCTTACTCGTCCCGGCAGGCGCCGCGGTCGGGGCGAGGGTACACGGGAGGTCGCAGGATGGTCAAGGCCGCCTGCGATCGGCCCACCGAGGTGAGCATGGAGCTGGCACCGCTGACCATCAATCGACTCCTGACCGCCGCCCGGCAGGCCCAGGCCAATGCATGGGCGCCCTACTCCCACTTCCAGGTGGGTGCCGCCGTGCTGGCCGAGGACGGTCGCCTTTTTGTCGGCTGCAACCTGGAGAACGCATCCTTCGGCCTCACCGTCTGCGCCGAGCGCAATGCCGTGGCCGCTGCGGTCGTGGCCGGCGCCCGGCCCACCGTGGTGGCGGTGATTGGCCCTCAAGTCGGGCTTCCGCCCTGCGGTGCCTGCCGCCAGGTGCTCGCCGAGTTCGGGCTCGACCTACAGGTCGTACTGACTGCTCCGGACCCGCCAGGCTACGCCGTGGTCACGGTACGCGACCTGCTCCCGGACGCGTTCTCCTTCGATCACCGCTGACGGTCAGCGGATGAGGAAGGCCACCTCGCCCCAGACGCCATGGTCGCTGTCGATACCGTCGCCGGCATCGCCCAACCTCAACGTCACCTCGCGAACGCCCTCGACCGTAACCCGGAAGGTGCGCCCCGGGTCGGAGCCACGGATCACGCCCGAGCCGTACAGCACCGTGCCGTCCTGATCGAGGACCTCGAACGTCACCGATCCCCTCGAACCCTGGCACACCTTCGGCTGCCCGACGAGCGCCTCGATGGCGGACGAGCCGGCCGGCACCTTGTAAACCGCCGTGCTTACCGCATGCATGCCGAGACCGCGCGCCAGCAGCCGCCCCTGCACGTCCAGGATCTTCCCGTCGAAGCTGATGTCGGTGCCCATCTTCTCGAAGGAAAACGTCGTCGAGACCGGAGCGAGGTCGCTCAGGAGGAGGCGGTGCCCCTTCCACGGCCCGAACTCCGGCCCCGGTCGCAACCAGTGGATCAGGTCGCGCTTGTAGGATATCGGCGTGTCTCCGCACAGCCGGAGGTGAAAGTCCAGGGTCGAGGCGACGCTGGCCATGGCGGAGACGCCCACCAGGAGCGGCAGGCTGCGAAGGAACAGCCTCCCAGCCTGCCGGTCGAAGCGCCAGTGGACCGCGAACGCGACGTAGCAGAACACCAGCCACGGCATCAGCTCCCCCTGATAGCGCTCGGTGATGAAGTAGAAGCCGAGGATGAACACGGCCTGGATGGCGAGAGGCAGGCAGGCCGCCGCTTCGGCCCAGCGCCTCCCCTTCCCCATCGCCACGATTCCGAGCAGCGCCCCGGCCACCAGCCAGCTCGCGGCGAAGGTCAACGAGATGGCCTCTTCCCTCCACTTGAAGAAAACGGCCGGGTCCAGGTAAAGGGACGGCGCCATCCGGATGAACGGTGACTCCGGCGCGAAGTACGACGTCGAGAACCCGAAGTAGTTGACGATCCCCGAGGCCAGTCGGCGCACGTTGAACTCCCCGCCGACCGACGCCGGATCAAAATAGAAACCCTTGTAGTCAAAGACCTTCCAGATGGAGCCAAAACGCGCCTGGTTGTACCAGCCGGTGAGGCCCACCGCGAGGCCGATGCAGAGCGCGGC
>DAONEV010000089.1:0-13024 GCA_035403265.1 Thermoanaerobaculaceae bacterium
GGGGACCTGCCGCTTGTCACTCAGGCCCTGCTGTGGGTCTCGGTCCTGATCGGGCGAGAGGCCAGGAAGGCTCCCGCCGTTTCGGTCCTCATGCCTCTGACGGACCCGGCAGCGGGCCTCGTCCTGCTACAACGCGAGCTCCGGCCGGACGATGCCCTGCTCTTCAACCCCGACGGCCGCGACTTCGAATTCGTCGAGGACCTCCGCCATCAGGTCCCCGGCGCCGGAGCCGCCGAGCCCCTCTCCGACCGGCCACTCGCCTGCCTCCTCCCAACCTGACCCCGACTCCAAGGACGCGTAGGAGCGACATTTCTGTCGCGACTCTGCATCTGACGGCGTGATCGGTCCGGTCGGGGCAGGAATGCCCTTCCTACGGAGCCCTTCTCAGAGGGTGGGCGGTCATGGCGCGCAGGGCCAGCGCAAGGTGGCGCCGCAGGTCCCGGCGGGCCGGTGGCGGTCCTCCCGCGTAGCGGCGGCGCTCGTGAGCCACCATCAACCACGCCAGCGGCTCGCGGGCGGCCGGAAAGGCCGCCGCCGCCAGCGCCCCGAACACCTGCGGCGAGAGCGAGGGCCTGACGTCGAGCCCGCGCCGCCGGGCCTGGTCGAGCACCTTCTCGAGGGCGCGTACCACCGGGTCGGAGCCCCGGGACCGTCCCGAACCAGGGCCGGGACGGCGGCTCGGCCGCCAGCGCCACAGTCCCACGACCAGCCCTGCCAGCCCGACCGCGGCGCCAAGCACCAGGGAGATCAACTGGATGTTGGCGCCGGCCCACGTCGCGACGGTGCGCAGGATTTCGGCCTGGTCGAACAGGGTAAAGGTCAGGACCCAGCGGTTCCAGAGCGCGTCGAGGTCGTCCAGGCTCCACGGGAGCCGTGTTCGCCAGCCATCCTGCGCGGCGGACGGTTGGCCCTCCGGCGGGGTGGGGTCGAAGACCCGCCACTGCCCGGCCACCCAGGCCAGCACCCAGGCGTGGGCCCGGCTGTCCCTGACGACAAAGGAACCATCCCCCTGCTGCTCCCCGCCGGAGAACCCCACCTGCACCCGGGCCGGGATGCCCGCTACCCGCAGCATCATCGCCATCGCCGAGGCGAAGAACTCGCAGTGCCCCTGGCGCCCGCGGAATAGAAACCAGACCACCGGGTCCTCGCGCAGGGAGGCCATCGTGTGCAGCGAGTAGGTGTACTCAGTCTGCAGGTGCCGCTCGATGGCGAGGGCGGCGGCGAGCGAGTTGGGCGACCCCACCACGACATCCTCGACGAGCGGGGTGATGCGCTCCCGGACGTGACCGGGAACCTCGAGATCGGACGCCTCGGGGGGCCGGGTCCGGAGTCGCAGCGGGTCGAACGACACCGCGTAGGAAAACGGCACGGGCGTGTCTCTGCGGATGCGCAGCACACCCATGGGCGTCCGGCTCACCTCCACGGCCAGAGGCGGCTCGAGGCTGACCGAGCCGGGAGGAAGGAAGAGGTTCCCTCCCGGTCGCTCGACCGTGATCTCGGCGCGCTGAAGCCCCCTGGCGTCGGCGACCGGCCACAGGGAAACGGCCTGCCCGCCGGAGGGAAGCGGCAGCCGCTCGACGTGCCGGCCCTCCACCCAGCCTCCGGCACGGTAGTGGTTGAGCGTGGCGCCTTCGAGCCGCAGCCACTCGCGAGGCGGCCCATCGGCGCCGGGAAAGCGGACGGTCAGGGCGACTTGCTGCGAAACCTTGATCGTCCCGATATCGTGGAGGGTCACGTCGTTGCGGAAGCCGCTGGTGCCCCCGCCCCCGATCGCCGACCCGGCAAAGGGCGAACGCAGGCGGGGCAGCAGGGCGAAGAGAGGCGCGGCGATGAGCATGGTCAGCGCCACGGTGCCAACCACAAGGCGGCCCGTTGGCCACGCTGCTCGCCGGGAGAGCTCCTGGTCCGGCTTGCGCAGCTCCAGGAGCGTCACCCTGCCCACCCCCAGGACCCCCAGCGCGAGGACGACCAGGAGGTAAGCCAGGAGGCTGGGATGCGTCGACGAGGCAACACCGGCCATGCCGATGATCGAGGTGATGATCAGCGTCTTGCGAATCCGACCCGAGGACGCGCATCCGGGAAGCCGGATCATCGCCACCAGTACCGCCAACTGGGCGACCGGACGGAGCACCCCGAACCGCAGGCCCCCGGCCGCCGCCACGACCACCAGCACACACGGCGCGAGCAGGTTCTCGACCCACGGTGGAAGCGGTGAGACGGCCCGTGGGCGGGTGAGGAGCCATCCGGCCACGAGCATGTAGGGCAGTACGAAGGGCCAAGTGGCGATCCCGGTGATGGGCAGCGGGATCGCCGCCAGCAGGGCCATCCCGGCGAGCCAGCGCTGCCGCTCGAGATCGCTCACGGGCGCCCCTCGACGAGGCGGTAGACGTCCTCCCCCCCAATCAGCGACGGCAACGGGTCCTCGCCCGGCCCGACCGCCTTGACCAGGGCCAACTGGCCCAACACCCTCCGGGACTGGGCCGGACCTGCCGCCGGGACCGTCACCCTGGAGCCGACCACCAGCCCGACCTGGTATCCCCGCTGCAGGTCAGCGAGGGCGGCCGATGCGATCTCGCACACCAGGCCTTCGAACCGTTCGGCCAGCAGCGCGTCGTCCCGCCGAGGGAGCTGGCGGTCCAGGACCAGGTAGCGGGACGGTCGCCGGCGCTCGCGGCGTTCCACGACGATCAGCCGCTGCTGGCGGGCGGTCTGCTTCCAGTGGATGTCCCGCCGGTCGTCGCCGGTGCGGAACTCCCGCAGTTGGTCGACGTCGCCGCCGCGCTCCCGCCCGCCCCGGCGCCGGTGCTCCTCCCGGTCGCTCAGGCTGAGCCACCGCGCCAGGCCCCTCGCCACCCGCCGGGGGTACACGAGGACCTCGAGCTCCTGAGGCCAGCGCACGGTCTTGACGAAGAACCCCAGCGGCAGTCGCACCTCCACCTGCACCGCCGGCAGACGATGCAAGCCGCGCCGGCCGAACATCGTCGTCAGGGTCGTGGTGCGCTCGCCCCGTGGGGGAACCACGGGCACCAGGGTCCGGCCCGGCATGCCGACGAGTCGGCAGAGCACTCCCGAGGCGGGCAGCCACGCCGAGCGGTTCTCCACCTTCAGCCGCAGGCGGACCGGCGTCCCGGCGAAGATCTCGCCTGCCGGCAACAGCTCCACCCGGAGCGTTCGCAGGCTGTGACGAGAGAGCACGCCGGACGCTGCGAAAGCGCCCAGGAGCAGCGAGACCAGCAGGTACAGGGCGTTGTTCCCGGTGTTGAGGGCAGCCAGGCCGAGCAAGGGCATGCCGACAAGGAACACCCACAAGGCCGGCGCGGGCCGCAACGAAAAGCCCGGGAACGCCCGCCCGAACGTCGAGGCTCGTGCGCTCACAGGGGAACTGGCGTGGCGCCGACGATCTCGCGGACGATCTCCCGCTCGCTTTCGCTCCGGCTCCACCCCTCTCCCAGCTCGCCCCCGGCGAGCAGCATCCGGTGGGCTAGCACCGGCACGGCCATGCGGGCGACGTCATCCGGGATCACGTATTCGCGCCCCTCCACCATGGCCAGCGCCTGACAGGCACGCTGCAGCGCCAGGGCCCCGCGGGTGGAGACGCCGAGCGCCAGTGAGGGGTGCTTGCGGGTGCGCTGCACCAGCTCGAGCAGGTACTCGAGGAGCTGTGGCGCGACGCGAACGGCGCGGGCGCGGCCTTGCAGCTCGACCATCTCGCCCTCGCTCAGCACCGGAGCCAGGGCCTCGAGCTCATCCTCGACCCCGCCCAGGCGCAGGAGCTCCATCTCCTCCTCGTGGGCCGGGTAGCCGAGGGACAGGCGTAGCAGGAAGCGATCGAGCTGGGACTCGGGGAGCGGGTAGGTGCCCAGGTACTCCACGGGGTTCTGGGTCGCCAGGACCATGAACGGCTCCCGCAGGCGGTAGCGCGTCTTCTCGACGGTCACCGTGCGCTCGTTCATGGCCTCCAGCAGTGCCGCCTGGGTCTTGGGTGTGGCGCGGTTGATCTCATCGGCGAGCAGGATGTTGGTGAAGATCGGCCCGGGGAGGAACTCGAACTCGCCGCGCTCGGCGCGCCAGAGTGAGACACCGATGACGTCGGAAGGGAGCGTGTCCGAGGTGAACTGTATACGACTGAAGGCGAGGTTCAACGAGCGGGCAAGGGCCTGCGCGAGGGTGGTCTTGCCAACACCGGGCACGTCCTCGATGAGCACGTGCCCCCGGGCCAGCAGCGCCGCGATGATCCACTCGATGACCTCGGGCTTGCCGCGGATGACCCGTCCCACCGAGGCCTTGAGCTGCGCCAGCTTGGCGACTGCGTTGACCACGCCCCCACCCCCTCCGCTCTACGAGCCTGGCGCCCTGGTAGTTTATTCCATGCCGATGGGCTAGGCCCCGAAACGGGCGGCGGATGCCGGGTCGAGCGGCGCCAGCAGGGCGCCCTTGCTCAGCAGGGCAGTGGCCATGATCTCGCCCAGCCTTCCCACTTCCCCGGCCAGGACCAGAAGATCCACGCCGAGCAGGAAGGCGCGCACTCCGTCGCCGGTGACGAACCCAGGACCCAGCAACGCCACCACGCACTTCCGGCGCAGCGCCGGGGGCCAGCCCGCCAGGCCGGCGGCCCGCTCCCCGCTCCAGTCCGCACCGGAGACCCCGACCACCAGGCCGACCGCGCCGGCCTCCACCTGCAGGCGGGCATCGGCGATGGAGGCCACACTCACGGCCTCCAGCCCGGAGGACGCCAGGGCTCCGGCCGCCGGCTCGAGCCGCACCCGCGGGTCACTCAAGAGCACGATCCGCTTCATCGCTTACCCCCACGCAGATCCAGCAGGCGCAGCTCGATCTGCTGGGGCAGCACCGCGCTGGAAAGCGCGGCGTCGATGCTCACCTCGCCGCAACGCACACGACGCTCCAGCTCCCGGTCGAAGCCGATCAGGCCATCCTTCTCGCCGTCCCGGAGGAGGTCACCCATCGTCGCCGAGTCGAGCGTGGCGGCCGAGGCCAGGTGGGCCGCGGTGGCGCGCGTGTGCCGCCAGATCTCCACGACCGGCTGGCGGCCCGACTGCAACATCAGCAACTGTTGGGTGAACGACCATCGCAGCGTGCGGGAGAGGCGGAACCGGACGTCCTCACGCTCCTCCACCGGGAAGAACGAGAGTAGCCGACGCAACGCCGATGCGGTGTCGAAGGCACGCAGCGTCGTCAGCACCAGATGGCCCGTCTCCGCGGCCTCGAGCAGCAGGTGCGTGTGCTCGGCGGTGTGCGGCTCCGAGAAGAGCAGGATCTGCGCCCCCTGCCGGAGCGCGTCGGTCATCCCCTGAGCGAGTGACGGCGTGTCCCGTCCGACTTCCCTCTGGTTGATCGTGGCCTCCTGATGCCGGTGCATGAACTCGATGGGGTCTTCCACCGTCACCACATGGCAGGACCGGCTCTGATTGATCTGCGTCAGCATGGCCGCGAGTGACGTGCTCCGTCCCGAGCCGGCCGGTCCGTTGACGAGCACGATGCCGTTGCGCTCGCGGCAGGCCTCGCCCATCGCCTCCGGCAACCCGAGCTCGGCGATCGCCGGCACGCTCTCGGGAATGGTGCGGAGCGAGACCGCATAGGTGCCGCGCTGGGAGAACACCGAGGCGCGGAACCGGCTCACCCCTGGCACGGAGTAGGCGAAGCTCGCCGCCCCGTCCTGGCGAACCCGGGCCGCGGCCGAGGGCGGCGCCACCGCCAGCAGGTGGAGCACCACTGCCTCGGTCTGGAACGGCGTGAGCGACTCCAGGCCCGCCATCTGGAGCCGCACCAGTTTCCCGTCCATCTGCACCTGCGGGGGCAGGCCGACGGCCAGCAACACGTCTCCTGCCTTGGGGGCAGCCGCGGTGATGACTGTCAGGAACTTCGGCAGATCGAAGCTGAGCACGAGGACAGTATATCCTCCGGCCGCTCGCCCGTGGCCTCTCGTCCATGGCTCGCTGTCCACGTTCCACAACGACCTGACCTGACGCTCCTCGGCTGACCCCGTACGGAGATGGCAGTCCTTCCCTTGCGGAGAGGCATGGGGCAAACTACCTCACGATGCCTGTCTGCCTGCCAGAACCGTCAGCCTCGTACCACCCGGATGACGCGCCACGCACCTCGGACCACGGCCAGTGAGCCCGATCGAGGTCCTCCTCATCGCCGTCGGTCTGGCCATGGACGCCTTCGCGGTGTCGCTGGGCGCCGGGGCGGGTCCGCACACCCGGGAGGCGCGGCCGGTGTTCAGGCTGGCGTTCCACTTCGGGCTCTTCCAGTTCCTCATGCCGGTGGCCGGTTGGTTCGCGGGCTCGCGGGTCGTCAGCCTCATCGCCAACATCGACCACTGGATCGCGTTCGGGTTGCTGGCCTTCGTGGGAAGCCGAATGGTCCTCTCCGGTCTCGATTCCCGGGGCGAGGCCGCTCCCGACGACCCGTCGCGGGGCTGGACGTTGATCATGCTGGCCGTGGCCACCAGCATCGACGCCCTCGCCGTGGGCTTCACCCTGGCGATGTTGAAGGTGTCGATCTGGCTGCCGGCGGTCGTCATCGGCGTCGTCTGCGCGGCGCTGTCCGTCCTGGGTGTGCGGCTCGGCCGCGTGCTCGGCTCGACCTTCGGCAAGCGCATGGAGGTTGCCGGCGGCCTGGTCCTCATTGCCATCGGCCTTCGCATCCTCGTCCAGCACCTGGCCGGCTGAGAGCGCGCCCGCCCTCGCTCACCTCGCGCCGTGACCGCGGCCGGCAGGCTCCGGCGCCGACGGCCAACCTCTCTCTCGACTCTGATAACCTGCCCGAGATGGACGACCGCGACCATCTCTCCCGCCCGGCCCTGGAGCTCGCCCGGCACGACATGCCGCTGCTGGCAGCGGACCTCGACGTCGCAGGCGCCCTGGAGGAGCTGCGCAAGATCGAGCTCGGAGAGCGCGTTGTCTACCTGTACGTCGTGGATCGCGAGCAGCACCTCGTCGGCGTGCTGCCCGTGCGTCGCCTTCTTCATGGCCAGCCTCACGAGGTGATCCAGGACCTGGCATCCGGGAGGGTCGTGTCCCTACCCGCTTCGGCGACCGTACTGGAAGCCTGCGAGCTGCTCGTCATGCACCGGTTCCTGGCGATTCCGATCGTCGACGCCGAGGGTCGGGTTGCGGGCGTCGTGGATGTCACCCTCCTCTCCGACGAGGTGTTCGACCTTGCCGAGCGCCAGGAGGTCGACGATCTCTTCGAGACGATCGGTTTCCGTGTGTCCCAGGTGCGGGACGCGTCCCCTGGCATGTCCTTCCGGGTCCGGTTCCCATGGTTGCTCGCGACCATCGTCGGCGGCAGCGCTTGCGCCGTGCTGGCAGGCGTGTTCGAGGTCACCCTGCAACAGTTCGCAATCCTGGCGTTCTTCCTGACGCTCGTGCTCGGTCTCGGCGAAGCCGTGACCGCGCAGGCACTGGCCATGACCATCCCGGTCCTACGGCACCACCAGCCCACCTGGCGCTGGTACCTCCGGGCCTTCCGTCACGAGGCCGCCACCGCAGCCCTCCTGGGCGTCTCGTGCGGCGGCCTGGTGGCCGTCATCGCCTACCTGTGGCACGGCAATCCTCTG
Organism: Thermoanaerobaculaceae bacterium; assembly: GCA_035403265.1. Classification (GTDB taxonomy): domain Bacteria; phylum Acidobacteriota; class Thermoanaerobaculia; order Thermoanaerobaculales; family Thermoanaerobaculaceae; genus JAAYVZ01. Next base: position 7,583 of record DAONEV010000089.1, read on the forward strand.
GCCGCTTTCTCGATCGGCGGGAGCCTCTTCCTGTCGTTGCTCGTGGCCTCGCTGCTTGGGCTGTCGGTCCCTGCGATCCTGCACCGCACGCACCTGGATCCCAGCATCGCCGCAGGCCCGGTGGCCCTGGCGCTGGCCGACGTGGTCACGGTCGCAACCTACCTTGGTCTGGCCACCTTGCTCATGGCCTCCCGCTCCTCCGCGCCCTGACAGAACGGGGGTCCGGCACCCCGGAAGCTGGACGCCGGACCCCACGGGATTGCTCTGAGGTTTCCCGTTACCTCGTCTTCACCGGGTCGGGCGGCCTGGTGGGCAGCTTCATGGGCTGCGCCGCCATCGCCTTGAGGACTTCCGTGACACCGCGCTCGAGCTGCGGGTCGCGGCCGGCGATCACCGAGGCGGGGTCGTTCTCCACGACGATGTCGGGGTCGACACCGTGGCCTTCGATCACCCACTCGCCGGTCGGGGCGTTGGTGCCATTCAGCGGCACGAATACCTCGCCGCCGTCGATGAGCGGACCGCGGCCGGAGATGCCGACCACGCCGCCCCACGAACGCTTGCCGATCAGCGGACCCAGCCCCGCCTGCCTGAACATGTGCGGGAAGATGTCGCCGTCCGAGGCCGAGGTCTCGTTGAGCAGGCACACCTTGTGGCCGTGGAAGACGACGCCGGGATAGGTTCCGGGCTCCTTCTCGCGCCCGAAACGGGTGCCCAGCAGCTTGGTGTCCAGCCGCTCGATGATCCACTGGGAGATGTTGCCGCCGCCGTTCGAGCGCACGTCCACCACCAGACCCTCCTTGCGGATCTGCGGGTAGAACCACTTGATGAACTCGTAGGCGCCGTCCGCCCCCATGTCGGGGATGTGCAGGTAGCCAACGCGGCCGTCTGTCAGCTTCGCCACCTTTTCGCGGTTGGCGTTCACCTCTTCGAGGTAGAGCAGGTCGGCCTCGGAATAGATGGGGGTGTAGGTCACCTTCCGGGCACCCTCGAACGTTGGTTTGGCGTTGACGGTCAGGGTGACGGGGTCGGTCTTGTAGCGCAACAGGCGGTAGATGTCGTCATTCCCGCGCAGCTCCTCGCCGTTGACCGCCAGCACGTACTCCCCGGGCTTGATGTTGACCCCGACCTCGGTGAGCGGCGAACGATACTTCTCCTCCTGGTTCTGCCCCGCAAGGATGCGGCTGATCCGGTAGCGGCCCGAGGCCGCGTCCACCTCGAACCGGGCGCCTGGCAGGCCCACCCTCGGCCGCGCGGGCAGGTCGAAGTCGCCGCCCTGGATGTAGGCGTGGCCGACGCTGAGCTCGGCCACCATCTCCCCGAGCAGGTAGTTGAGGTCGGAGCGGTGCCCGACCCACTTGACCCACGGCCGGTACTGCTCGCGGATCGCCACCCAGTCGTAGCCGTGCATGTTGGGGGCGTAGAAGTAGTCGCGGTAGCGACGCCACACCTCGTCGAAGATCTGCGCCCACTCCTGCGCGGGTACGCGGTCCACGAACAGCCCCTTGGTCGAGACGGCCTTGGGGTCCTTGGCCTTGGGCTTGGCGTCGTAGAGCTTGTAGGCATGGTCCTGCTCCACCAGCACCTTGCTACCGTCGGCAGAGAGCGCGTAGGTGTCGGTGTTGTCGACCAGCGTCGAGGCCTCGCGCTCCCCCAGGTCGAGGATCTGCAGCGCCGGCTTCATGTAGGAGTCGCGCCCGTAGAAGTTCGAGCCTGACTTCACATAGAGCAGGTAGCCCTTGGCGGCGGTCAGTCCCCCGACGTTGTCGGATTCGACCGGCGCCTGGGTGACACGGTCGGCGAGGCCGTCGAAGTCGATCTTCACCACCGGCAGCTCGGCCTTCTTCGCTTCCTTGCCCTTTTCGTCCTTCCCCTTGTCGTCCTTGGCCTTCGCTTCGTCCTTCGCCGCTTGGTCCTTCTTCTCACCGTCCACCGTCACCTCGTCGGAGCGCGGCGGGAACGGGTTGGGGCCGTCCTTGGCGAGAGTCAGAGCGAAGATCCCCGAGGTGCGGGTGATGGCGTAGTTCCACTCGTCCGAAATGAGCGGCGCATACTGCCGGTCGGACAGGAAGTAGAGCTGCTTGCCCTCGACGTCCCAGGCCGGGCCGTACTCGGAGAAGACCTCGTCGGTGACGCGGCGGGTCTGGCCGTCCGCGGCGCTCCAGATGAAGAGCGAGCGGCTGCCGTTGCGATCCTGCATGGAGAACGCCAGCCACTGCCCGTCCGGGGCCCAGACATAGTCGTGGATCTCGCCGCGCTCGTCATGCGCCACCTCGAGAAGCTTCTTGTCGGCCGTGGTGACGACAAAGACCTTCCCGTTGTAGTCGCTGAACGCGAGGTGCTTGCCGTCGGGGGCCCAGGCCGGGGCGTACAGCATCCCGACGTGCGTCGTCGTCAGCGCCTCGGGCTTGCCGGTACCGTCCTGGGCGATGGTGTAGAGCTGATCCTCGCCGGAGAGATCCGACACGAAGGCGATGGATTTACCGTCCGGCGACCAGCGCGCCCACTTCTCGTGCGCGTTCGAGGAGTTGGTCAGGTTGCGGGTCGGCCCGTGCTCCACGGGGGCGGTGAAGACGTCGCCGCGAGCGATGAACAGCGCACGCTCGCCCTTGGGTGACACCTCGAAGTCCTCGATGAACTTCTCCACCGCATAGCGGGAAGGCCGGGAGGCGACGCCGTCATCGGGCACGGCAATGGCCAGTGCCCGCTCCTTGCCGGCCCTGGTGTCGAAGACGCGCAGCTCGCCGTTGAGCTCGTAGACGATCTGGTGGTCGTTGTCGGAGCCGGCCCAGCGCACGTCCCACACCGTGTTGGTGGTGAGCTGACTGACCGCCTGGCTGGTCAGGTCGAACCGGTAGAGGTTGAGCTTGCCGTCGCGGTCGGAAACGAAGTAGATGCCGTCGGAAAGCCACATCGGATCGCGCTCGGTGCGCACCGACGGTGCCACCTTCTCGATCTGGTTGGTCGCGAGGTCGTAGATGAAGAGATCCTGCGCCCACCCACCCTGGTAGCGCTTCCAGGTGCGGAAGTCGCGGAACAGCGGCGAGTAGATCATGCGTTTGCCGTCCGGCGAGAAGTCCCCGGCACCGGAGGTTGGCATGGGCAGCGCCGTCACGACGCCACCGGTCGACGGCACGGTATACAGCTTGCCCTCGTCGACAATGCCGTCAGCGTCACGCATCGACCGGAAGAGCACCGACGTGCCATCGGGGGTCCACCCGTACACCAGGTTGTCGTGGCCGTGACGCGGCTGCATCGGTCCGCGCGCCGGGTAGAAGGTGAGCTGGCGCGGCACGCCACCGCTCGCCGGCACGACGTAGACCTGCTCGTCACCGTCGTACTGTCCGGTGAAGGCGATCCACTTCCCGTCCGGGGAGAACTTCGCGAACAGTTCGAGACCCGGATGGGCGGTCAGGTGGGTCGCCGAGCCACCCGCCGAGGATGCCGTCCACAGGTCACCGGCATAGGAGAAGACCACGCGGTCGCCGTGAATATCGGGAAACCGCAGCATCTTGGTCTGGGCCTCGGCAGCCCCGGCTGCAACCGTCAGCCCCAGTGCCACAACGAGAACACACTTCCACCGTGCAGGCATAGATCCTCCCTCACCTCATTTACGCCAATGCAGGAGGGAGGTTGCGTCTTCCCGCTCATGGAAGGCTCAAGGCTACTGGCTCAAGGCTCAAGGAAAAGCCTCCCCCGCCCTACCGGGGCGGGAGGGGGATCTTGAGCCTGTAGCCTTGAGCCTGCTTCTAGTTCTTCGCGGCGCCGAACAGTGGAGCGAGCTCCTCCTCGGTGGGCTTCGCGGTCATCAGGGAGACGACGATCAAGAGGCCGATCGAGATGATGGCGGCCGGGTAGATGCTCGGGATGCCCCAGGGATCGGCCCCGAAGTAGCTGCCGGTCTTGGAGGCGACCAGCACCGATGGCGCGAGGCGTGGAAGGGCGAACTCGAAGAAGATCGTGGCTACCGTGCCACCGACGATGGAGGCGAGGCCGCCGGCCCTGGTGGCCCGCTTCCAGGTCAACGCCGCGAAGAGCGCCGGCGTGACGGCCACGCCATACAGGGTGTACGCGAAGTAGGCGTACTGCAGCACCGAGATCTGCCACTTGAGGACAGTCGGGATGAAGATCATGAGAAACGCCACCAGGCCCATGACGACGATGAAGACCTTCTGCAGGGCCACCATCTTGGTGGGGTCCGAGTTCTTGTTCACCATTCCCTGATAGATGTCGCGCATGACATTGGAGCTCGAGGAGAGCAGGTAGTTCATGCCGGTGGAGAGCACCACGGCGCAGGCAGCGGCGAGCAGCAGCATGCCGACAGGGGGCGGCACCATGTGACGGGCGGCGTTGAGCACGAGCGAGCGCGGATCCCAGTTGGTGCCGTGCTCGAGGTTGTAGGAGCCGGCAAACACCGCGATCGCGATGACGATCGTCTCGACGACGATGGTCCCGACGATCCAGATCGCGACGGCCTGCTTGGCCTCCTTGGGCGAGCGGGCGGCGTAGAACTTCTGGTACATCGACTGCACGCCCATGAGCAGGAAGAGGGTTGAGAGGAAGTACGAGAGCCCCTTGAGCGCCGGGTACTTCCCGAAGTCGGGCGAGAACACCTCGAACTGCCCCGCGGGTAGCACCTGGTGGATGTGCGCCCAGCCGCCGGCCGTGAGGATGACGAACGGCAGGGCGAGGCAGCAGGCGACCACGATGATGATGCCGTTCGGAAGGTCGGTGTGGGCCACCGCCACCATGCCGCCGATGGCGACGAACAGGATGACGAACGCCGCCGCGATCGCCTGGCCGAACTCCAGCGACACCTTGCCGTCGGTGACGATGTTGAGGATGTACCCGCCAGCCCGGAACTGGTAGGCGACGATCGTGGTGAAGGCGATGATCAGGGCGATGGCGCCGAACAGGCGGGCGAACTTCCCGTAGCGCACCTCGAGGATGTCCCCCACCGTGTACTGGCCGAAGGTGCGGATCTTGGCGGCCACGAAGTAGATGATGGCGATGCCGAGGAACGCGCCGGCAGGCTGCCAGACGGCGCTCCACCCGGCGTAGTAGGCGTACTCGGCGCCGGCGATGAAGGTGCCCGAGCCGATCCAGGTGCAGACCAGGGTGAAGACCATCGTGGTGAGCGAGAGCTTGCGCCCCGCCACCATGAAGTCGTCCTGCGTCTTGATCTGCCGGGAACGATAGATGTTGAACCCGGTCAGCACCAGCAAGTAGCCGAGAATCACCCACAAGTACCAGCTCATGTTGCCTCCACCCGGCCCGCTCGGGGACGGGGATCGTGGGCCAGGGGACAGGCCCCAGCCCAGTTCGCGTTGCCCATTGGCCGCACGTTCTCCTGTCGTGGCAGGAGCGACATTCCTGTCGCGACCTCGCGACCCACTTCCCGGTTCGGGGCAGGAATGCCCCTTCTACAAGGTCGTGGGTGCATCG
>DAONEV010000090.1:0-12952 GCA_035403265.1 Thermoanaerobaculaceae bacterium
AGCTGCTGATGGAGAGACTCTCCGCGAGCGCCTGGCGGGCGGCTCCCTCCCGGTGGTCAAGGCCTTGGAGCTGGCGATCCAGGTCGCTGAAGGCCTCGCCGCCGCCCACGAGAAGGGCATCGTCCACCGGGACCTCAAGCCTGACAACGTGTTCCTCACCTCCGACGGCCGGGCCAAGATCCTCGACTTCGGGCTCGCCAAGCTGACCCGCCGCGAGACGGGGATACTCGGCGGCTCGGACCCCGGTCAGACCCCGGCGCTCACCCAGCTCGGCACCGTCGTCGGCACCGCCGCGTACATGTCGCCGGAGCAAGCTCGCGGCTACACCGTGGACCATCGCTCCGACATCTTCGCTTTCGGCCTGCTGCTCCACGAGATGGTGAGCGGCCGCTCGCCATTCCTGCGGGAGACCCCGGTCGACACGATCAGCGCCCTGCTCAACGCGGAGCCCCCGCCGCTCGGCGAGCTCGAGCCGCCGCTCGGCACGGCCCTCGACCGCATCGTCCGGCACTGCCTGGAGAAGCTCCCCGAGAACCGCTTCCAGGCGAGCCGTGACCTGGCGTTCGCGCTTCGTTCACTCACCGCGCCGTCGGGCACCCGGACCGTACGCGTCGCACCACCCGCCGTTCGCCGCAGGCGGTGGAGCGTGCTGCTGGTGGCCGGCGCCGTCGCCCTGGGCGTGGCCGGCTCCGCCCTCCTCGGCAGGTACGTTCTCTCGCCGAGCCGGGCTCCCAGCTCGCCGGTGTTCACCCAGAGGAGCTTTCGCGCCCAGACGATCTTCTCGGCGCGTTTCGGACCTGACGGGCGGACCATTGCCTACAGCGCGGCGCAGCGTGGCATCTCACCCGAGCTCCTGGTGATCAGGCCGGAGTATCCGGAGTCGGTGCCCCTCGGGCCAGCGGGTGCCCACCTGCTCGCCATCTCGTCTCGCGGCGAGCTCGCGGTGCTGACGCGCCCCCGGCCGCTCGTCTTCCGGCTCTTCGTCGGCACACTGGCCCGGGTCTCCATGGGGGGTGGCGCGCCGCGCGAGCTGCTCGACGACGTCCATGACGCCGACTGGCTGCCGGACGGCTCGGAGTTCGCCGTGGTGCGGGACGTGGGTGGCAGGGACCGCGTCGAGCTGCCCGCCGGCACGGTCGTCTTCGCGTCGAGCGGCTACCTCTCCGACCTTCGGGTGTCGCCCGACGGCGAGCGCCTCGCCTTCATCGAGCACCCGGTCCGTTACGACAACCGGGGCCTCGCCGTGATCGTCGACCGCCAGGGCCGTCGCGTCGCGGCTTCGGAGCCGTTCGATGCCATGGAAGGGCTCGCCTGGTCGCCGGACGGAGACGAGATCTTCTTCTCTGCCCAGGTCGGTGCGGGCCTCAACAGCCTCGCGGTCCACACGCTGAGCCTGGGGGACCGGTGCCGGCAGGTGCTCTCGTCCCCAGGCCGCCTGACGATCCACGACATCGCCCGCGACGGACGCTGGCTGGTGACCCGCGATGACTGGCGCATCGAGATGGTCGCGAAGGCCCCGGGAGAGACCCCGGAGCGCGACCTCTCCTGGCTCGACTGCGGCATCCAGCCGCTGCTCTCCCCTGACGGCCGCACCCTCCTCTTTCTCGACCAGAGCGAAGCCGCAGGCCCGAGCTATGCCGTGTACATGCGGGACACCGACGGCTCACCGAGCGTCCGCCTTGGAGAGGGCTCCAGCCACGACCTGTCTCCGGACGGGCACCGTGTGCTTGCCATCGTCCGCACAACGCCCCCGTCGCTTCGCATCTACCCGTTGGGCGCCGGCGACGCGCGCTCCGTCGAGCTACCCGGGCTCGCGGAGCTGGCCAGTGCCAGGTGGATGCCCGACGGCAAGGCGCTCCTGCTCTGCGGCAACGAGCCGGGAAGCGCGTCCCGCTGCTTTGTGCGGGCCGCGGACGGCGGTCCCCAGCGCCCGGTGACGCCCGAGGGTGTCAACGACGGCTGGCCGTCGCCGGACGGCACGACCCTCGTCGCCATGCAGGTGGGCCGCGGATACCTTCTCTTCCCGCTCGCCGGCGGCGAGCCCCGGCCGCTCTCCGGGCTCACCGCCGACGACGCCATCGCCCGCTGGAGCCCGGACGGGCACTCCATCTGGGTCTGGCGCCGCCCCGGGCTCGTCATCCTCGTGGACCGGTACGACCTCGCCACCGGCCAGCGCCAGCGCATCGCCGAGATCAACCCCCGCAGTAGCATCGGCGTGCTCGGCGTCCGCCTCACTCTGGCCGACAACCCGGCGGTCTACGCCTACCAGACCTGGCAGACCCTCTCTCACCTCTTCCTCGTCGAGGGCGTTCGGTAGCCATCCAACTCCACCTGCAAAGCAGCCTCGACGCCCGGAGCGTGGATGGACTCCTCCCCGAGTCTCGGCCCGCGGCAGCGGCCGCGCCCGGATTGGGCCAGCCGCCAGGAGGACAAGCGGCGAGCAGCGGAACGTAGCCGGAGGCTACGTGAGCATGCGAGGCGCGCCGGCCGACAAACCGGGCGAGACCGGATTCACTCCGGCCGAGAAGGGGGGATCGGGGGGTCTGGAGCGGCCGGTGCGGAGGCCGGTTGGCCGCTGGACCCCCCGCACGCGAAGCAGGTCCGAGACTGGCGCGGCTCAGGGGTAGAGGCGATTCAACATTCTTGGGTACGGGATGGCCTCGCGGAGGTGCTGCAGGCCGCAGAGCCAAGTCACCACCCGCTCGATGCCCATGCCGAAGCCGGAGTGCGGGAAGCCGCCGTACCGGCGCACGTCGAGGTACCACTCGAACGCCTCGCGCGGCAGGTTGTGCTCGCGGATGCGCCGTTCGAGCAGCTCGTAGGAGCCGATGCGCTCGGAGCCGCCGATGATCTCGCCGTAGCCGTCGGGGGCGATGACGTCCACCGCCAGCGCCCGGGTCGGGTCGTTGGCGTCGGGCTCCATGTAGAACGCCTTGATGGCGGCCGGGTAGCGGGTGATCATCGTCGGCTTGCCCGAGTCGTCGGAAAGCGCCGTCTCCTCGTCGCCGCCGAAGTCGTCGCCGAACTTGGCTTCATACCCCTTGGCGTTGAGCTTGACGATTGCATCGCCGTAGTCGATGCGCGGGTAGGGACGGCTGGCGGCCGGCTCGAGCTTGGAGATGTCGCGTTCCAGCCACTCGAGCTCCTGTTTGCAGCGGTCGAGCACCCGCGCCACGAGCGACGAGACGAACTCCTCGGCCAGCTCCAGCAGCTCGGGGAAGCGCATCCACGCCACCTCGGGCTCGACCATCCAGAACTCCATGAGGTGGCGGCGGGTCTTGGACTTCTCGGCCCGGAACGTCGGCCCGAAGCAGTACACCTTGCCGTGGGCCGCCGCCGCCGGCTCGAGGTAGAGCTGACCGGACTGGGAGAGGAACGCCTTCTCGCCAAAGTAGTCGGTCTCGAACAGCGTCGAGGTGCCCTCGCATGCGGCCGGGGTGAGGATCGGCGAGTCGATGTTGACGTAGTTGCGCTGGTAGAAGAAGTCGCGGATGCCGAACACGAGCTCGTTACGCACCCGCATGATGGCGTGCTGGCGCTTCGAGCGCAGCCAGAGGTGGCGGTTGTTGAGCAGGAAGTCCGGGCCGTGCTCCTTGGGGGTGATCGGGTACTCGGGGCAAAGCGAGACGATGCCCAGGTCGGCGACCTCGAGCTCGACGCCACCCGGGGAGCGCGGGTCCTCCTTGACCTTGCCGGTCACCCACAGGGAGCTCTCCTGGGTGACACGACCGGCCTCGTCCCACACGCGCTCCTCGACACCCGGTTTGAAGACCACGGACTGCAGGTATCCCGAGCCGTCGCGCACCACCAGGAACCGGAGCTTGCCGGACGAGCGGGAGTTGTACAGCCAGCCTTGGATCCGTACGGTCTCCCCGATCAGGTCCTTGAGCTGGCGAATCTCGGCATCGCGCATGGCGCACCTCCCGTCAAGTCGCGGATTGTAGCGCAAGCCCCCGCGCGCTCAGGGGCCAGGGCCGGCAGGACGGACACCGATGCGAGGCGACATCCGGTCTCCCGCCTGCCATCGGGATGGAAGGAACATGGGGCACAATGGCGGTGGAGGTTCTCATGCGCCGTTCACTTGCCCCGAGCGCGGTACTTGCCCTCGCAGCCGTGGTGCTGACCGTGGCGTGCGGCAGTCTGTTCCCAACCAAGATCGGCGACCTCAAGGCCAATCCAGGCAAGTACGAGGGGAAGGTCGTGACCATATCGGGAACCGTGACCGCCAGCGCCAATGTCCTCTTCGTCAAGGGCTTCTGGGTGGAGGATGGGAGCGGCAAGATCCTGGTCGTCCCGAAGGCTGGCGTCCCCCAGGAGGGAGAGAAAGTCACGGTCAAAGGCAAGGTGGAGCAGATCCTCGCCATCGGCAGTGCCAGCACCGTTGTCTTCCATCAGGAATGAGGTTCCTGCCGCGGCCCCTGTGGTTGGCGGTGGCTGGCCGGGGGAGTGGGCCGCCGATCCCTGATCGTTGCCCCTCCAGGGCTCGGAACGCGACCTACTCGAGATTCGCGAGTTGCTCCCGCAGACGATCGACAGCCGCCTTCGCCTCCACCACCTGCTCCCCGAGCCCGGCTTCCCGGCACTTGGAGCCGGCGGTGTTGACCTCGCGCAGAATCTCCTGAAGCAGGAAATCGAGCTTCTTGCCGACCGGGCCTCCGGTTGCGAGCAACTTCCGCAGGTGGTCGAGGTGAGCGGCCAGGCGCTCGACCTCCTCGGCCACGTCGGCCCGCTCGGCCAGCATCGCCGCCTCCGCCAGGAGCCGCTCATCGGGCACCGCGACACCGTCAAGGAGCCTGGCGAGCCGCTCGCGCAGCCTGGTCATGAGCCGCTCCCGCACGCCGTCGTTGGCTCCGGCCAGCCACACCCGGAAGCCCTCGAGGATGTGCACGTCGGCCTCGATGCGAGGCAGCAGCACCGCCGCCTCCCGCTCGCGCGTCGCCACCAGGCCATCGCGGGCGTGGAGCAGCAGGGCGCGCAGGGCGAGCATTTCGTCCTCGCCCAGGACCAGCTCTCCACGACCCGTGGCGAAGCCGGGCAGGGCGAGCAGATCCGAGAGTGTCAGCGGCGCCAGGTCGAGGCCCGCCGGTCGCTGCGCCAGCGCGTCCCTGAGGGCGTCGGCGACGCTCCAGTCGAGCTGCAAGCCACCTGCCGCCTGGCCGGGTAGCGCCTGCATCTCCAACGTGACCTGGACCTTGCCCCGTTGCACCCGCTCCGCAAGGACCGTCCGGGCGAGCGCTTCCAGATCGGCGGTGTCGACACGCGGGTGGGTGCGCACCACGACCTCCAGGAATCGGGCGTTGAGTGCCACGAGGCGCACGCGCACCCCGAGTTGTGGCCCCAGCGGCCCTTCCGCGGATCCGAACCCGGTCATGCTTTGCAGCGCTGCAGGCATCGTCACCTCATCGCGCCCCGGCCATGCGGGCGCGTCACATGATACTCGCCCGGTGGCGCCGCCGCCCCGCCATCCCCCGCCCATGCTATCGTTTCGCGGATGTCCTCCCAGGCAGACTCCTCCGCCCCATCCTCGCTGCCGGGTGCCCAAGGTCCGGTGACTCGCCGCCCGTCCGTGCTCTCCTCTGCCGCCCTGGCGGTGCTCATCGCGGTGTCGTTCGGGCTGCGGCTACCGGGACTCGACCGACCGCTCTCGGAGCCCCACGACTGGATCACCGCCCAGAGCCTGATCGCCCTCGACATCCTCGACGCCGAGGGCCTCGCCAGGCACTCCTTCGCCATCCCCCAGACCTACCCGGGAGCCGCCAACCGGCACGTACGGAACGCCGGCATCCGTCTCTTCGACGCCGCTGGCGTGGGCTACTACACGAGCTTCCCCCCGCTCTCGATCGTCGTCCCGCACCTGGTCTTCCGTCTGCTCGGCACTCTACCCACCCTGCCGGGTCTGCGGCTCCTCAGCCTGGTGCTGCATGGCCTCGCGGCCGTCTTCGTGCTCGCCCTCCTGCGCGCCATGGGCCGCGGCCGCGCGGGCCGGGAGACCGGAGCGCTGGCTGGCGCCGCGGTCTTCCTCTTCCTCGCGCCCAACCTCTGGTATCTCTTCAGCACCTACTCCTGGGACACGTTCTGGCACTTCCTCTGGGCCCCCTGGCTGGTGGTGGCGCTCGGCCTGCTCGAAAGTGACCGGCCGTCCCACCCCGGCCGGCTGGCACTGCTCGGCGGACTCACTTTTGCCCTCGTCTACAGCGAGTTCATCGGCGCCCTTTGCGCCGCCACACTGGCCGGACTGCTCATCATGCGCGGCGTTCGCCGCCATCGCTGGGCTCTGGGAGTGCTCGCCGCCGCGGTGGCCGTGCCCCTTGTGCTGACCCTCGTGCAGTACTCGCTCCTGGCCGGACCTGGCACGCTCTGGGACACCCTGGTCTATGCATTTCAGGAACGGAGCTTCCTGATGGCCAGCCCGAAGTCCCGACCGCAGATGCTCGAGCTCGGCAGCGCTTCACCCCTGGTGCTGATCGCTCGCACCTGCCTGAGGTGGTTCGGGCCGCTGCTGGCCCTTCTCGGGACCGGTGGCGCGCTGGTCGCCCTCGCTGGCCATCGCGCCAGCTCGGCCTGCCGCCGGGTCCCGTCGGGCGAGTGGGCACTGATCGTCCTCACGGCCGTGCCCATTCTCGTCCACCACGCGGTGCTCGTGCAGTGGACCGCCCGGCACGCCTACTCGGTGGTCAAGACCTCGTTCCTGCTCGCCGTCCTCACGGCCATGGTCTTCCGACGCCTGCTCGACCCGGGGTGCGCCCGGCGGTGGACGGCAGGCGCCGCCGGGGCGCTTCTTCTGGTCGTCCTCGCTCACGGGGTCCGGGGGTATCGGAAGGACTTCACCTCGGCCGGTGACTCATCCCGCTTCGCGCACCTCGGGGCGGAGATCGCGCGACAGGCCGGCGACGGCGAGGTGGTCTTCGCCGTCTCCAGGTTCACCATCAACCCGCAGGTCGTCTACTACGCCAGGCGCAACATCCAGACGGTCGCAAGCCCGGCGGAAGCGAGGGCCTGGCTGGTCGAGCACGACCGGTCGAGCGGCATCCTCTTCGAGATCGACCGCACCCCGCGCCTCGTCTCGGCGGTCGAGATCCGCCGGTAGATCGCACCGTCCCAGCCGGAACGCGGGCACCGGCGCAACCTTCAGCGCGGCTTCACGCCCAGCTGCTCGGCAACCCCCAGGGCCGAGGACAGCCCGTCCTCGTGGAATCCCCACCCGTGGTAGGCGCCACAGAAGTACGTCCGCCGCACGCCCTGCAGGCGTTCGATTCCAGGCTGCCGGTCGAGGCTCTCCTGGGAGTAGAGGGGGTGGGTGAAGACGGTCTCGTGGAGCACCTTGCCCGGGGCCGGCGACCGGTGGGGGTTGAGGGTCACGAGGTAGGCTCTGGCGGTGTCGAGGCGTTGCAGGCGGTTCAGGCAGTACGTCACCGACACCCGCTCGGTCGGCTCCGAGCAGTCCGCCAACAGGTACGACCAGGACGCGCGCGCGGCCGGGCTCGAGGGGAGCAGGCTGGTGTCCGTGTGCAGGACCGCCCGGTTGATCGAGTACTGCCAGGCGCCCAGGACCGCCCGCTCATCCTCGCTCGGCTCGGCGAGAAGCCGAAGCGCCTCGTCGGCGTGGGTGGCGATGACCACTGCATCGAACGCCTCGCTCTCGCCGTCCGCGAGCAGCAGGCGAACCTCGTGCTCGCTCCGTTCGACCCGCTTCACCGTCGAGCCCAGGCGCACGTGGTCACCCAGGCCCAGCTCCATGGCGCGCACGTAGCTTTGGCTGCCGCCCGTGACACTGCGCCAGGGCAGGCGCGACTTGATTCCGAGCAACCCGTGGTTGGAAAAGAAGCGCAGGAGTGCGTAGATCGGGAAGCGATGGATGTCGTCGGTGCCAGAGGACCAGAGAGCCGCCGCCATGGGTGCCAGGTAGTGCCGGACGAACTGCTCCGAGTACCCCTCGGCGAGCACGAACTCCCCCAGCGTCTGGCCCGGGTCCCGTTCCTCGGTCACGAGCTTCTGCCCCGCGGCGTTGAAGCGAGCCACGTCGGCCAGCATATGCAGGAACGAGGTCCGCAGGGCATTGAGAGGCTGCGCCAGCAGGCCCTTCAGGCTCGACCCCGAGTACTCCAGCCCGCAGCGATCGCAGCGCAGCGCGAACGACAGGTCAGATGGCTGGGTCTCGACTCCCAGCGTGTCGAGCAGCCACACGAAATTCGGGTAGGTGACCTCGTTGTAGACGAGGAACCCCATGTCGAGCGCGAGGGTGCGGTCTCCCTCGTCGATCTCGACCGTGTAGGTGTGGCCGCCTAGCCGGCCCTCACGCTCGAACAGGTGGACATCGTGGTGACGAGCCAACAGCCACGCCGCGCCAAGCCCCGCGATCCCCGAACCGATCACCGCAACCCGCATGCCGCTCCCTCTCACCGCTACGCCGAGCCCTGGTCCGTCGCCCTGCACCTCGCCACCGTCCCAGGCGGTCAAACCCTGCTCACATCCGACGTCGCGCGATCAGCATAGCGCGATGGGCCGACCCTCGCGAACCCCGACGGCCGGGCGGGCGCACGATCGTGCGTGGTCGCGGCCGCACGGCCCGCCCCGCGCTCTCCACCTGGGCTTCGCAACGGCTACACTAGCGAACCAGCAAGGGGCGAGCCTCATGCACCCCGTTTCCGGAGGGAGAACGACGTGCCCGGACCCCGACAGACCTCCAGGGTGATGGCGACCGGCGGCATCGCCCTCGTGCTCGCGGCGCTGGTGGCTCCGTACGCCCTGACGGGCGGAGGCGCCGCCTACCCCCACCCGACGCGATGGCTGGCCGCCGCCCTCACCGTCATCTACGTCGGTTTGACGGCCTGGGCCGTGACGCGATGGCCGGGTGGCGAGGGGTCGCCATCGGACCCTGGAGCCCGCATCCGTCGACTCGCGCGGCTGGCGAGCCCTCTTCTCGTCCTCTGGCTCCCCCTCCTGGGAGGGCTCGTACCTGCGCTGCCGTCGGGTCGAGCGCTGCTCCCGGCGGCGCTCGCGACGGTCGCTGTGCTTTGCGGGCTGAGGCATTGGCGCCAAGGCCGGTCGTCCGGCCCGAGGCTGGGCGCCCACCTCGCTCTCACGGCCGGGCTGTTGGGCGCCAGCCTGCTGCTCGATCCACGGCAGCCACCCTCGCCAGGGATGACCCTCGTGTTGGGGGTGGTCTGGAGCCTCTACATCCTGGCCGCGTTCGCCGGCTGGGGTGGCATGTTGGCGCGCGTGCTCGGTCTGGGGAGCGTCCCGGATGCCGGCCTTGCCGCCACCTGGGGCATGGCTGGACTGCTGGCGGCAGGGGCCGTTCTCAATCTCGGTGGGCTCGTCTCGCCCGCCGCCATCAAGCTCCTCCTCGCGCTGGGCGCAGCGTCGTTTGTGATCGGGGCGGCTGCGCGCCGCCGCTCGTGGATCGGCGGCCTGGGAAGCAACGCCCGCTGGCGTCTGCAGCCGCCGGTCCTGGCGGCAGGGCTCGTGCTCGTCGCCGTGGCCGCCCTCCAGCTCCTCGGTAGCGTCAACGGCACCATCAACGACGTGCAGCGTTTCCGGCCCTTCGACCTCCACGACGATCTGCAAGCCTACCTGGTCTTCCCCGAGAAGCTCCTGGAACAGGGCAGCCTCGGGCCGGAGCCGTTCGAGCCCCGCCGCATGCTGAACCTCGGCGGCCAGAGCTTCCTCCAGACTCTCGTCGTCTCTGCCCTTCCGCTGCGGCAGATCCACCTCCTGGATGGTGGAATCGCGGTCCTCATGCTGCTCGGGCTGGTCTGGGGGTGGATGCGCCGCGAGCGCGTGCCCTGGCCTCTGCAGGGCCTGATCCTGCTCGTCACCGCGACGCTGCCCCACCTGGACGCGCGCGGCAACACCTCGAGCGTCATGACCGGCGTCGTCGTCCTCCTCGCCTGGTACCGCACCATCACCGATCCGCAGGTCAAGGCTGCCCCGCCGGCCGCGCGGGCGATCCTGCAGGCCCTTCTGATCGCCGCCGCCGCATGCCTGAAGTCGACGTTCATCCCGTTCGTCGCCGTCGCCTTCGTCATGCTCCTGATCCTTGGAGAGCCCCGACGGGCCTGGAGGGAGCGGGTGCGGGAGAGCGCTCTCACGGCCGGGCTCGCCGCCCTTGTCCTGGCGCCCTGGATGCTCTCGGTCATGCTGTCGTCCGGAACCCTCCTCTACCCACTGCTCGGACGCGGCTTCCACGCCACCCACTACTTCCCGGGCTTCGGCAACGTCACCGAGGGCGGCGGGCTCGCCTGGCACGAGGCCCTGCGGATGCTCATCCGGCAGCTCGGGCACGTCTGGGTGGTCTTGATCCTGCTCCTCTTCCTGCCTCGCCGACGCCATCGCGAGGCGGCAGCCTTCGTCGTCGCTGCGTTGGTCGCGGCCGGCGCCATCGTCTTCCTCGTCGACGCGACCCTCAACCGGAGCCTGGGACGGTACATCTTTCCCTTGGCCCAGGCGGGCCTGCTGATCGTCCTCGGCGCCTGCCTGTCGGGCCGGCCTCACCCTGGCCGGCGCTGGCCACTCGAACGGCTGGCCGCCGTGGTCGTCGGTCTTGCCCTGCTCGTCAGCGGCAACGAAGTGACGCAGCGCCTGCTCACGCGTCTGGTGGACAACCTGGCCGGCGCGCGTGCCGAGGATCGCCTGGCCACCGACCGGGAGGATCTCGTCCACTCGCAGCTCCTCGCTGGCGTGCCGGCCGGCTCGCCGGTGCTGGCGCGCCTGCGCCTGCCGTTCCGGCTCGACTTCGGCGCCCACGAGGTCTACATCATGGGATTTCCCGGGATGGCCAGCCCCCCGCCCGGCCTGCCGCTGTTTCAGGGGCCCGAGGCCGTCGCCACCTACCTCCGGGCCACCGGCATCCGCTACCTTGCGTACTCGCTCGGCCCGTCCAGCGGTGAGGGCAGTCTCCTCAATCTCTCGGAGGCGGAGATCAACCAGCGCTACCCCAGGTCCAGGACGCGATGGGCGATGCTGCGCTACCACGAGGATTTCGACCAAGCGGTGCGGACGCTCGTGGGTTCCTACCACGCGCTGTTCGACGCCGGCACCGAAGTTGTGCTCGACCTCGAACGCCCGGCGCGGAGACTGGTCCCGCTGCCTGCCGGAGCCAGTGCGGAGGGTCTGTCCGCCGGGGGCTGGGCCGCGCCCGACGTGCGCATCCGGGGCCTGCGGTTGCGGGCACCGGCAGGCGCGCCGCTGCTGGTGGTCAGAACCCACGGCTGGGATCCGCGCGGTGTCAACCCGGATCTCGTCCAGCCCCGGCTGACGGCCGACGGGCGGAGCCTGCCGCTCGTCTCGGCGCAGGACCGGGCCTTCCTCTTCGCCGTGCCATCCAACCTGCCGATCACCGACCTGGAGCTCAGCGTCGTCCCACTTCGGCCCGAGCAGATCGGTGCCACGCCAAGCCAGACCCCGCTCGGCCTCGACCTGGCCTCGATCGAGCTGGTCCCGGGCTCCGGGGCGCTCGGCGAGCCGACGCGCCGGCCACGTCAGGTCCTGGCGCCCAGGGTCCTCCCCGAGCTCGTGGCGGACCGCTCGGGCTTCTACCGAGACAACAACTGGACCGACGGGAACGGCGTTCTCTCCTCTCTCGCCATTTCCGTGAGCGAGTCGCAGCGGGTCCTGATCGTGGCCTGCCGCGGAGGTCACCCGGCCCTGGAGGACCGCGACAGGCTCGGGCTGGGCGTCCGGGTCAACGGCATCGAGCTGGCGTTCGCTGGCCAGCAAGGCAAGGAGATGGCCTTCACCCTCTTCCGCGGTCTGCGGGAGATCGAGGAGATCCGAATCACCTCGGCCACCTTCGTGCCGAGCCAGTCCGGTGGCGGGCGCGACACCCGGAACCTCGGGTTCCCGGTCGATTTCGTCGAGCTGCGGCCGGTGGCGCCCGGTAACCGGGAGAGACCCTCGTGACGACCACCGCGACCCCGGGAGCCGGGCGGGCTCCGGTGGCGCGACCCGAGGGCGCGCCCAGGGTGTGGACGCTGCGCCTGCTCGGCCTGACGTCCGGGGACCTCGACCTGGCCCTGAGCTGCCTCCTCGTCGCCGTGCTGGCGGTGAGTCGCCTTGCCTTCCTCGCCTCGGGCCCGTGGGAGTGGGACGAGACTCTCTTCGCCAAGGGTGTGGTCGAGTTCGACCTCGCCGCCCACTTTCCTCATCCTCCCGGGTTTCCGCTCTGGATCCTCCTCGGGCGGCTGATCTTGCCGTTCGTCTCCGAGCCTCTGGTCGGCCTGCAGATCCTCTCGGCCCTGTTCTCCGTCCTGAGTCTGTGGCCCCTGGCCGCTCTCGGGCGGCGGGTCGCCCATCCCAGCGTGGCCACCGCGTCCGCCCTGGTGGTCCTCTTCGCCCCGGGCGTCTGGCTACACGCCGGCCGTGGCTTCTCGTCCACCCCGGCGGCTTTCTTCGCCCTCTGGGCGGCGGCGCTCGCCGTCTGGGGCCTGGAAGGGCGGCGCGCCACCTGGTTCTCCCTGCTCCTCACCGCGGCGTTTCTGATTCGACCCATCCTGCTGGTGCCGATCGGGTTGCTCTGGCTGGGTGGGGCTGCCGGGGTGCGGCCGCGGAAGCGGCTCCTGCCCGGCATCGGACTCGGCACCCTGGCCGGCGTCGCGGCGACAGGCTGGATGATCGTCATGCAGGGTGGCTGGACGAAGTTCAGCACCCCGTTCTTCGTCCACGGCGCGACTCACGCGCGCAACCTGGTGGTCAACCAGGGTCCTCTTCCCGACTGGGGACTCGTCAAGGGGCTGGGCGGGGTATGGCCGGCCTTCGGGCTCGGGCTCCTGGCCCTCCTCGGGATCGCCGTCTGGGCCCGCCGGGTCGGGCCCCGGGCGGCCGTGACCTCGGTGGCCGTCCTGGGGATCGGCATCTGGCAGATCATCGCCATCCAGAACCGCACCTTCCCCCGCTATGCGGTGCCTTTCCAGCTCGGTCTGGCGCCTCTCGTGGCGGCTGCAGCCGCGGCCGC
>DAONEV010000091.1:0-12928 GCA_035403265.1 Thermoanaerobaculaceae bacterium
CCTCTGGCCCCGGGTCGTCCAGCAACCGGCCGAGGCCTGGCGCTGGGTGCGGCTCGCTTTGGTGCTCGTGGCCGCGGCCAGCCTCGTCCTGGCCCTGGCGCGGCCGCGCTGGGGAATGGTGCGCGAAAAGCTGGAGCGGCAGGGCGTGGACGTGGTGCTCGTGCTCGACACATCCGCGTCCATGAGCTGCTCCGACGTGCAACCCAGCCGCTTCGTGGTGGCCCGGGCCGCTACGGCCGCCCTCCTGGACCGGCTGGCCGGCGACCGCTTCGCCCTTGTGGCCCTCGAGGGCGAGGCCTACCCGCTCGTGCCGCTGACGCTGGATGCCGATGCGGTCGGGCTGTTCCTCGACACCATGGAACCCGGCATCGTGCCCACGCCTGGGACCTCGCTTGGAGCCGGTCTGGCCCGCGCCCTCGACCTCTTCGTGGACCCCAACCGGGCCAACAAGGTGGTGGTCCTGGCCTCGGACGGTGAGGACCTCGAGGGCGGCCTCGACGAGGTGATCGGGAAGGCCAAGCAGATGGGCGTCGTCGTGCACACCATTGCGGTCGGCACCGAAGGCGGCGGCCCGGTGCCCGACCTCGACCGCGACGGCAAGCAGGTCGGCTTCAAGAAGGACGAGGGCGGCTCGGCGGTGGTGTCGCGCCTCCATCCCGAGACCCTCGAAGCCGTCGCGCGCGCGACCGGCGGGCGGGCGGTGCGAGTCCAGGGCAGTCAGCCCCTGGCCTGGGAGATCGCCTCGGCCATCGACGGCATGGAGCAGCAGACCCTGGCCCGCGAGTACGCCTACCGCAAGAAGGAACGGTTCCAGTGGCCGCTGGCGGTCGCCGTCGTCGCCTTGACCCTCGGGTTGCTGGTTCCTCTTCCGCCATTGCGAAGGCGGAAGAAGCCGGCTGCCAGCGACAAGCCAGGCGGGGGTCGGGGTCCGGGGTCAGGGCTCCGAGGTCCGGCTGGGGCCTTCACAGGGCCGACGGTCTCCATCCTCACTGCGGCGATGCTGGTGCTGGCTGGAGTGGCGGGGGCGCAGGAGGCCGCGCCGGCGAAGGGGTCGGTGGTGGACGAGGTGCTGCTGCGCCCGAGCCGGTATACCTCCAGGGCACGATCCCTCTACGACGAGGGAAACTACCCGAAGTCACTCGAACGCTTTACCGACGCGAACCAGGCACGTCCCTCGGACGCTCGTGCCCGCTTCAACCTCGCGGACGCCCTCTTCAAGGCGGGCAAGCTGGACGAGGCCGGCGTGCTGTTCCGGGCGCTGGGCGAAAAGGACGATGCGCCGCTTGCCTTCGAGTCACGCTACAACCTCGGCAATGTTGAGCTCGCCCGCCAGAAGTTCCCCGACGCGGTCGGCGCCTATCGCCGGGCGCTCAGGCTCCGCCAGGACGATGCGGACACCCGCCGCAACCTGGAGCTGGCGCTGCGCGCCATCCAGCAGCAGAAAGAGCAGGAGAAGCAGCAAGGACAGCAGGACCCCAAGCAGGATCAGAAGGACAAGCCGCAGCAGGGCCAGCAGCCGAACCAGCAGG
This sequence comes from Thermoanaerobaculaceae bacterium, assembly GCA_035403265.1. Lineage (GTDB taxonomy): Bacteria > Acidobacteriota > Thermoanaerobaculia > Thermoanaerobaculales > Thermoanaerobaculaceae > JAAYVZ01. The sequence continues at coordinate 1,530 of DAONEV010000091.1, forward strand.
AGCAGCAGGGACAGCAGCAACAGCGGCGCGACGAGCAGGAGCGTGAGCGCTTCCAGCGCGAGGCCGGTATGCCCAAGGAGCAGGCCATGCAACTGCTTTCAGCCCTCGAGCAGACGGAGAAGGACGAGCAGAAGCGGCAGCTCCAGGCGCTGCGCGCCGTCCGCAAGAAGGGGAAGGACTGGTGAGCCCGATCCACCTGCCCGTCCGCTGGTCTGGAGTCCGCGGCCCGGGGCCCGGAAGAAACGCCGGTCGATCGGGCGGGGGGCAGCGTGGCCGGCAGGGGATGCTGATTCTCGCCGCCCTCGCCCTCCTGGGAGTCGGAGCGGGCGTGGCACGAGCGGAAGAGCCGGAGTTCAGGGCCGAGGTGGAGGCCCGCAAGGTCGGCCTCGACGATACCTTTGCGCTTACCATCACCATCGAGGGACGCTCCATCGACCTCAAGGGGGAGATCAGCACCCCGGAGCTGCAGAACCTCCAGATCGTCGGCGGGCCGTCGCTCTCGACCCGCGTGTCGTTCGTCAACGGCGCCATCTCCCAGTCCAGGCAGTACACCTTCATTCTCCAGCCCTCCGCCGTCGGTACGGCCTCCATCGGCCCGGTGCGCGCCACGCTTGGCGAAAGGGAGCGCTCCACCGAACCGATCTCGGTCGACGTCGTCGCCGGCACCGTGGTGCAGGCGCGGCCGCGGCCCGTCGACCCGTTCGACCGGTCCGACGCGGACAACCCGTTCGACGCACTGTTCGGCCAGCAGCGCGGACCCGTGCAACGTGCCAAGGTCCTCGTCACCGCCGAGGCCAGCCGCACGCACGTCTTCGTCGGCGAGTCGGTCCTCGTGACCTACTACCTCGTCACCCAGGCCGCCATTGCCGGCATCGAGCTCGAGGACGCCCCCAAGTACCCGGGGTTCTGGGTCGAGGAGCTGCCGCGCACCGACGAACAACCGCGGGGCGAAAGGGTCGCCAGGGATGGCGAGCCCTTCCAGCGCTTCGCCGTGCTGCAGAAGCTCCTCTACCCCACCAAGGCCGGTGTGCTGGAGATCCCGGCGGCCCGCTTCCGGCTCGGCGTCCCCCAGCGACCGTCCTTCTTCGACGGCTTCCCGGGCGGCACGACGACAATCAGCCGCGCCACCGAGCCGCTCCGGATCACGGTCGACCCGCTTCCCGCCGCAGAAGGAATGAGCGGCGCCGTGGGCCGGCTCCAGGCCACCGCGGCCCTGGACCGCGACTCGGTGCAGGTCGGCGAAGCCGCAACCCTGCGCTTCCGGGTGGCCGGCACCGGCAACCTGAAGTGGATCGAGCACGGCCCCGAGGTGTCGATTCCGGGCGTGCGGGTCTACCCCCCGCAGGTCAAGACCGACGTCAAGGCGGGACCCGCCGGTATGTCCGGATCCCGTACCTGGGAGTACGTCTTGATCCCGGAGACCGTCGGCATCCACCACGTCCCGGCGCTCACGTTCTCCCACCTCGACCTCGGGAGCCGGCGCCTCACCCGGACGACCACCGAGCCCCTGGAGCTGCGGGCCACGGCAGGCGCAGGCTCGACGACCACTGTGTCCTCGGCCGCGACCGGGCAGCTATCCACTCCGACGGCACCTGGGGGCGAGCTGCGGCTGCGGGCCGAGCTCGAGGCGAGACATCAGGTGATCCCGCGCGTCACGGCGACCGGGCTCTCGATCCTGGCGCTCGTCGCCGCTCTCGGGCACCTGCTGCTCTGGGGATGGCCGAGGCTCTCCAGTGCGGGCGAAGTCCACGCCTCGACGGTGCACGGGCGGTCAACCCGCCAGGCCCTGTCGGACCTGCGGCTCGTGGCCAGGGGGGACCTCAGCAAGGAATCCGCCGCCGTCCTGGTTGAGCAGTGCATCGCGGACCTCTTCGGCCCGCTCGACGAGCGCCCGGCTGAGGGCGACAGCGAGCGCGAGCTCGCGCTCAAGTCCATCCTGCGGGACGCCCGCTTCATCCGCTACGCGCCTCAGCTCGGCGACTACTCGGAGAAGCTCGGGGAAGTCGTCGACCGGGCCGCCACGGCGATCAGGAGGTGGGCATGAGGTCCCCGCACGGCCCGTGGCCCGTGATCCTCTGCTTGACGACCGTCGTCCTGACAATGGCGGCCGGGAGCTCGTTGGCGGCGACCCCCAACCCGGAGCAGCGCTTCCGCGAGGCGACGGCGCTCATGCGGGGCGGGGACATCCCCGGAGCGCTGCGGATCTACCGCGAGTTGGCGAGCGCCGGCGACGCGAGCGTCAACCTGTACTGGAACTGGGCGCAGGCCGCGGCCGCGCGCGGTCAGGCCGGCGAGGCGGTCTGGGCGCTGCTGCGGGGACGGGACACGGGCGCGGCCGATGCGGCGATGGAGCGCGAGATCGAGCGACTGCGCGAGGCGCTGCACCTCGACGCCGCCGAGCTCGATCCGGTCCCGACCGCCAGGCTCGGGCGCCTGATCCGGCGCTGGCACCTCGCGTCCGTGGCCATGTTGCTCGTGCTGGCTTCGCTGGGTTTCCACACCGCAGCCCGTCGCAGCTCTCTTGCCTGGTTGAAGCCTGCCGCCTGGGTGATGGTGGTCCCGGGCGTCGGCATCGCCCTCGTCGGGCTTGCCGTCACGGCCTCGCGTCCGACGGCGGTCGTGACGACAAGGGACGCCCGTCTCCTCGACGCCGCAGCGCCGGGCGCCTCCGTCGTCGCAACCCTGCGCGAGGGCGAGGTCGTCCCTGTTCTCGACGCCGCCGGCGAGTTCCTCCGCATTCAGGACTCCTCGGGCGCCCGCGGCTGGGTGCGGACCACCGAAGCCTGGCGGCTGGACCAGGTGGCGCCTCCGGACCATCGTTGAGCGCTCCTTCCGGGGTCGTCGTCCCGGTCACGAAGCCCCCGCGCTGCGCTACCATGGTCACCAGATCACAGGAGGCAACCATGCGCGCGTCCATCCTCACTGTCGTGTTGCTCGGCATCGCGGCCGGCCTGGCAGCGATCTCCTCCGAGCCCGTCTACATCAAGGGGTACGAGGGTGCCAGCGGCGTCGTCAGCGCCGTCGAGGCGATCAAGACCGCCCGCAAGAGCATCAAGCTCGACCCGGCCAACCAGCAGATCCTCGCCAATCTGGAGCCGGTGATTGCCAAGCTCGGCGACAAGGCCAAGATGTACAAGGACAAGCCGGTCGAGGTGACCCCGGAGTACGCAGGCCTCACCGCCGCGGTCAGGAAAATCAAGCTCGCCCGCGAGCACGTCCTGCTCCAGAAGCTGGACGCCCTGGTCAAGGCCATCGAGCTGGCGAACAAGTAGCAGCGCCACAGGCTCCCGATGAAGCGCCACTTCGACCTTCTGCGCACCATCCTTCTGCGGACGGAAGCCTCCGCCGCGGGCACCAACGTCCTGGAGATGGGGTTCGACCACGAGTTCGCCGAGGTCGCCCACCATGTCGAGCTGCTTGTGGAGGCCGGCCTGCTCAAGGCCCAGATCACCTATCTGGACCACTCCCCCGTGCCGGTCTACGTGGTCGTCGAACGACTCACCTGGGCAGGCCACGAGCTGCTCGACCTGGCTCGTGACGACGGGCGGTGGAACCAGGTGCTGGCGCGCGTCGGCGCCACCACCGGGGCCACCAGCTTCGAGATCGTCAGGTCCATGCTCGAGGAGGCCCACCACCGCGCCCTCGGCCGTCCCGTCAACTGACCCCCAGGGTGGGCGCCGACCTCCGGGCCGCGCTGCGGCCCACGGCGGTCTCAAGACATCGGCCGGCCCCGAAGGACCGGCCGATGCACATCCACGTGAATTCCGAGACGCTACGCGGCGCCCTTGCCACCCACCGTGATCTCGGCGAACTTGACGGTCGGGCCGTCGACGGAGTCGCGCATCTCGAGGTCGTTGCCGACCATCTGCACGCCCTTGAGCATCTCCCCGAGGTTGCCCGAGATCGTCACCTCGGCCACCGGGTGGACGATCTCGCCCTTCTCGATCCACAGCCCGAAGGCGCCCACCGACATGTCGCCGGTGGTCGGCATCAGCCCGAGGCCGATGACGCCCGTGAGCAGCAGCCCCTTGTCCACCGACTTGACGATCTCGGCCGGCGTCGAGCTTCCGGCCTTCCAGAACAGGTTGTTGACGCCGTTTGAGTTGCCGGTCGAGGGAAGCTTCAGCTTGCGGCCCCAGTAGGTGTCGAGCAGGTAGCTCTTCAGGATGCCCTTCTCGACCACGGTGGTGGTCCGACAGGGCACGCCCTCGCCGTCAAACGGCTCGGTGCCGATGCCGCCCTTGAGCAGCCCGTCGTCGACGATGGTGACCAGCTCGTTGCCAACCTGCTGCCCGAGCTTGTCCACGAACACCGACTGTCGGCGGGCGATGGCGTCGCCGCCGACGCACCGGGCAAGGAAGCCCAGCACCCACGCGGTCATCGCCGGCTCCAGCACCATGGGCACCTTCTGGGTCGGTACCGGGCGGGCGCCGATGAGCCTCACGGTGCGCTCCACGGCTTTCCTGGCGACCACTTCCGGCGATTCGAGGTCCGCGAGGCGACGGCTCGCGTCGCCCCAGGACTCCTGGAGGAGGTTCTGTCCCTCCCCGGCCTGGAATCCGACGTTGCAGAAGATCGCGCTGCGCCGGAACGAGCCGGAGAACCCCTGGGAGTTGACCAGGGTACGCGACCCCTCGCGGGTGCCGACGGTGGCGCCCAGCGACTTCTTGACGCGCGTGTCGGCGAGGCCGATCGTCTCGAGCTGCCGTGCCCGCTCGATCAGCTTCTCGGTGGCCACCTCGCCGATCGCGGGGTCGTGGATGGCGAGCTCCTCGGCCTTGGCCCCCAGCGGCTGCGCCTGTGGCAGGCCGGAGAACGGGTCGGCCGACCCCAGCCGGGCGCGCGCGATGGCGCCGTCCACGAGCCGGGTGAGAGTGGCCTCGGCGAGGTCGGAGGAGCTGGCGGTCGCGGCCTTCCCGTCCACGAACACCCTCATGTTGACGTTGCGCGCGCCCGCCTCGGTGAGGTTCTGCACCTCACCCCCGAACACGAACGCGTTGCGCTCGCGACCTTCCTCGACGGTGACTTCGATCTGCGACGCGCCCCCCTTGCGGCCGTAGGCCACGAGGCGCTCGGCAAGCGACTGCAGGCTTTCCTTGCTCATGCGCGGCCTCCCACGGTCATCTGGCGGATCTTGAACGTCGGCGTGCCGGCGGTGACGGCGGCCCACTGGCCTTCCTTGCCGCAGCTCCCAAGGAAGATCTGGGTGTCGTTGGCGATCATCTCCACCTCCTGCAGGATCTGCAGGTTGGTGCCGACCAGGGTGGCGTTCTTGACCGGCTTGGTCAGCTTGCCGTCCTCGATCATGTAGCCGAGGTTGACCGAGAACGTGAACTTGCCGGTGTCCTCCACTTGGCCCCCCTGGAAGCTATGGGCGTAGAACCCCTTCTTGACCGACTTGATGATGTCCTCGGGGGTGGCCTCGCCTGGCCCCAGCATGGTGTTGCCCATGCGCGGGATCGGGATGTGGGCGAACGACATGCGCCGCCCGTGCCCGTTCGCCGGCAGGCCCAGCGTGCGCGCCGACAGCCGATCGTGCAGGTAGCCGACCAGCTTGCCCTTCTCGATCAGCATCACGTTGCGCGTCGGCGTGCCCTCGTCGTCGACGTTGAGAGTACCGCGGTAGTTGGGGATCGTGGCGTCGTCGTAGATCGTGACCATGGGGTTCGCCACCATCTTGCCGAGCTTGTCCCACATGATCGACGTCTTGCGCCAGTTGCTGTCGCCTTCGAGCGGATGCCCCACCGCCTCGTGGACCATGACGCCGGAGTTCTTCGACCCCAGCACCACCGGCTGCTCGCCGGCGACCGGGTTCTCCGCCTCCAGCAGCGCCAGCGCGTCCTTGGCGGCGCGGGCGCCGATCTCCTTCGGCGTCAGGCCGGGCCGCGTGAAGTACGCCATGCCGATGCGCCCGCCGGCGTTGTCCCGGCCCGAGCCGCGCTTGCCGTTGGCCTCGGCGGTCGCCGACACCACATAGCGCGCTTGCGGCCGCGTGTCGCCCACCAGCAGCCCCTCGGAGTTGGCGATGACGACATATTGCAGCTCGTCCGTGAGGGTGACCTGGACCTTGGTAATGCGCGGGTCGTTGGCCTTCGCAGCCTGGTAGCCCTCGCGCACCATGGCGATCTTGTCCCCGAGCGGCGTCTCGGCGCACGGGCGGTCCAAGGTGTAAAGCTGGTGGGGCAGCGCGACCTCCTTGAACGCCGGCAGGCTTACCGGCGCGGGCGAGCTGGCAATCGCCGCCGCCGTCAGCGCCGCCTGCTGCATACGCTCAGGCGAGAGGTCGGACGAGTAGGCGAACCCGGTCTGCGTCCCCTTGAGCACCCGGATCCCCACCCCCAGCGTCACGTCCTCGGTGGACTCCTTGATGATGTCATCCTCCATCGACACCGAGTTGGACATCTTGTGCTCGAAGTAGAGGTCGGCGTAGTCCCCGCCCTTGGAGAGTGCGGCCGTCAGCACCTTCTTCATCACCTCCGGCCCGACGCCGAAGCGGCCCTGCAGCATTTCCACGCCGCTAGCCGGTACGCTGCCCGCGAGCAGCCGATCAGCGAAGAACGAGGAGGCGATCACCACCCCCGCTCCGCCGCCGGCGAGCTTGAGCAGCTCCCGTCGATCCATTTCATGCATGCCCTGCCTCCCTTTGCCCGGAGCTCACCCCGGAGTCGTTGTCCTGTCATCTCAGCCGAAGTAACCCGCGCGACTGGCGGGTTTGGACCTTCATGCCCTTTCGTACGCACTCCTCGACCGATTGGTTGCCGGAGGCCGCTCGCCCCGCCTCATGTCCGGCGCGGCATTCCCGCGGGCGGCGCCAGCCTGGTGACCAGCGCGCCGTCGAGCAGGAACTCGAGCAACCCGCCGACAAACCACTGCGCCGCCACCGCGGCGGGGATCGGGAACAGCACGTACTGGTTGAGGTCCACCAGCAGGCCCGCCAGGAGGGCAAAGAAGAGGCCGTAGCAAAGTCCCTCACGCAGCGATCCGTCGCGCGCGAACCGCCCGTACCCCCAGACGAAAAGCGTCACGAGACCGGCGGTCAGGAGCAGGGAAAGCCACAGCTTGTCCGCGAGATCCGGCCGCCGCAGATGCTGTACCGAAGCGTTCGCCGCCCGCAACACCACCAGGTGCACAAAGGCGTTCCAGACCAGCGCGACAAGGAACAGCACCAGGCAAGCAAGAAGAAACCGTCGTCGTCGCATCGATCACCCCAGGACCGCCCCGCGGCGGGTCGCCAGGGAGAGTAGCGCAGCCCCGATCCCGCCGGCCCACGGGGGAGGCCATGCCCGTCCAGACGAGGCGGTCCTCACCTGCGATTCCGGCCTCCGGTCGCCACATTCCGGCGGCCCCACAAGATCTCCTAGAACCACTGGATTCCACCCCTTGGAGGACTTCCCAGAAGCCGCCAACTACCTCACAGTCGCCATCTGAGCCCTGCGAGCGATACGCACAGACGCCGGAAGCACCATGAGTGGCACGGGATCTCGGTTTCGGGGGTGGCAGCTCGACGTGAGGTCGAATCTCGTCCTGCGGAGCTATACTCACGCGGCGCGGCATGGTGCGCCAAAGGTGGGTGGAGCATGGCAAGGAACCTGGGATGGACGATGCTTGGCACGGTGCTTGGCCTGTGGAGCGGGTTGGCTCCGGCTCAGGCGGCCGAGCCCGAGGCGTGGACACGCAAGGTCGACCCGTGGGTGTTGTCTTCCGGTGCCAGCGGAAGCACCGAGTTCCTCGTCGTCCTTCGCGAGCAGGCCGACCTCGGCGCGGCTGCTCTCCTGTCCTCCAAGGAAGCGAAGGGCGAGCTGGTGGCCCGCACGCTGCGCGACACCGCGACTCGCAGTCAGTCGGCGGTCCTGGCCGACCTGGCAACGCTGGGCGTCGAGGTCCGGCCGTTCTGGGTCGCCAACATGATCTGGGTGCGTGGCGACCTGCAGGTCGCCCGCCGTATGGCCGAGCGCCCCGATGTCGTGCGGGTCTCGGCCAACCCCCGCGTCCCGCTGCACAAGGTCTCCCCCGCTCCCAGTATGCAGCCCGAGCAGCCGACCGGCGTCGAGTGGGGGGTCGCAAAGACCAACGCCCCCGCCGTCTGGGCGCTCGGCTTCAAGGGGGCGGGCGTGGTCGTCGCCGGGCAGGACACGGGGTACCAGTGGACCCACCCGGCCATCAAGAACCAGTACCGTGGCTGGAACGGCTCCACGGCGGACCACAACTACAACTGGCACGACGCCATCCACTCGGGTGGCGGGGTCTGCGGCGCCAACGCCACCGCCCCTTGCGACGACGACGAGCACGGCACGCACACGATGGGCACGATGGTCGGTGACGACGGCGGCACCAACCAGATCGGCATGGCTCCCATGGCGCGCTGGATCGGCTGCCGGAACATGGACCAGGGCAATGGGACCCCGGCCACCTATGCCGAGTGCTTCCAGTGGTTCATCGCCCCCACCAACATCGCCGGATCGAGCCCCGACCCAACCAAGGCGCCCCATGTCATCAACAACTCGTGGGGCTGTCCCCCGAGCGAGGGCTGCACCGATCCCCTGGTGCTCAAGACTGTCGTCGACAACACCAGGGCGGCCGGAATCGTGGTCGTGGTCTCGGCTGGCAACGACGGGTCGAGCTGTGGAACGGTGAGCGATCCCGCGGCGATCTACGACTCCGCGTTCTCCGTCGGTGCGACGGACTCATCCGACGGCATCGCATCGTTCTCCAGTCGAGGTCCGGTCACCGTGGACGGCTCGAACCGCCCCAAGCCCGACATCTCGGCGCCCGGCGTGAACGTCCGTTCCAGTGTCCCGACCAACGGCTACGGGACCATGAGCGGGACCTCGATGGCCGGCCCTCACGTGGTTGGACACGTCGCCCTTCTGCTCTCGGCGATCCCGCAGTGGAAGGGCCACGTCGACTGGATCGAGCAGCGCATCACCCAGTCGGCGGTGCCGCGTACCACCACCCAGAGCTGTGGCGGTGTCGGTGGCAACACGATTCCCAACAACACCTTCGGCTGGGGTCGCATCGACGCGCTCGCCTCGGTGAGCGTGGCCGACCTGGGGATCGCGGCGAGCGCCACGCCGGACCCGGTGCTGGTTGGCAACGAGCTCACCTATCGCATCATCGCCAGCAATCACGGTCCGGTTTCCGCCACGGGCGTCACTGCGACGTTGGTCCTCTCGGCCAGGGTCGCGTATGTCTCGGCCTCGTCGGGATGCAGCCACGCCGCCGGCACCGTGACCTGCTCCTTTGGCACGGTGGACAAGGGCGCCCTGCCGGAGAAGGTCGTCGTCGTGCGTGCCACCAGTGCCGGCGCTGTCAGGAGCTCGGGATCCATCACCGGCACCCTGGTCGATCCCAGCACCGCCGACAACCAGGCGCTCGTGTGGACAAGTGCGGTCAACGCAGCGCCCGTCACCGTGACCCTCACCGGGACCGGGTCGGGGTCGGTCACCTCGACACCGCCGGGCATCACCTGTCCCACGGCGTGCCAGGCCAATTTCCAGGTGGGACAAGCCGTCGTCCTGCACGCGGCCGCCGGCGACGGCTCGTCATTCACGGGTTGGAGTGGCGACGGCTGCGCGGGAACGAACGACTGCAGCCTCACCATCGACTCCTCGACCCCGAGAACGGTCACGGCGGCGTTCAGTCTCGGGGTGGCTCCCGCCTTCACGAGCGCGACTGGCGCGACCTTCTGGACCAACCTCCCCGGCACCTTCACCGTTACCGCCGCGGGTAGCCCGACCCCGAGCCTGTCGGCCGCGGACCCGCTGCCGCCGGACCTCACCTTCACCGACCACGGAGACGGCACCGCGACCCTGGCCGGTCCGGTCCACGCCACCGGTTCCTACCCGCTCACCTTGACCGCCCATAACGGAGTCGGCGCGGACGCCACCCAGAGCTTCACGTTGGAAGTGACCTGGGGGCCTGGCGACACCAACGGTGACGGCTCGATCAACGTCAGCGACGTGTTCTACCTGCTTGACTACCTCGTCTCCGGGGGATCGGCGCCGGTCGGCACCGGGGACGTCAACGCCGATGGTCAGGTCACCGTGGTCGATGTCTTTTACCTGATCAACTACCTCTTTGCGGGAGGCCCGCCACCCGCGTGACAAACGGGTGGCTGACGAGCGTGCCGCTGATCGAGGACGCCGGCCTCCCCCGGACGCCTGGCTCCGTTGGTGCGCCAGTGGCCGCCCTTTGCTCTCAGCCGAGAGGGATGCGGCTCGCGTTTCTCGCCAGCCAGGCGTCGAAGCTCAGCAGGGCCGGGTTCACCGACCGGCTGAACTCGAGGCTCCTCTCGCCGCAGTAGGCCGCTTCGAAATCGCGCTTGAACTGGAACATGTTGCCGAGATCCTCGGCGCCCGGGAAGCCAAAGGCGCGATAGGCAGCGGGCGAGACCTCGTTGTAGCGCACCTCCTCACCCAGCGCCCGGGTCAGCGCGGCGGCCATCTGCGCGCCGGTGAGGTGGTCGCCGGCGATGCCGACGGTCCTGCCGATCAGCGCTCCACCCTGCTTGAAGATCCCGTACGCGCATGCACCGATGTCCTCGGCCGCGATCCCTGGCAGTCGGGCCTTGCCCATGGGCATGGTGATCGCGAGCCGGCCGTCCGTGCCGCGCTTCGGACCCATCCCGAAGTGAATGAAGTTGTCCCAGAAGAATGACGTGCGCAAGAACGTCGTCGGCACGCCGAGCGCGGTGAAGCCCTGATCCGCCTCGCCCTTCGCGTCGAAGTGCGGCACCTTGTACTTGCCCATCAGGGTGGGCATGCGGTCGTCGCCGAGCGGAACCCATCTGCGGGTGTCCTCCAGGGTCGACCAGATGACGTGCTTGACGCCAGCCTGTTTCGCCGCGGCGGCCATCGCGTGGGCCTGAGCGAGCTCCTTCTCGGGCGAGAAGTGGCCCCAGAAGAATGTCACGCAGAAGGCACCGTAGGCGCCCTCGAACGCCTTCCGCAGACTCGCCGCGTCGTCGATGTCGGCCGCCACCACGTCGGCCCCCAGCTCCCTGAGCTCCTTCGCCTTCTCGGACCCCGGGCTCCTCGTGAGGGCGCGCACCGCGAAGCCGCCGGTCGGATCCTTCAAGATCGCCTGCATCAGGCCGCCACCCTGCGCCCCGGTGGCGCCGACCACGGCAATGATCTTTTTTCCTGTCATGATTTCTCCCTGCCCGACGAGTCAGGACTCCCCTCAAACCTCACCCGACCACAACTTCTCACGCGCCGACATCCAGTCTTGGTGGGAACAGCCCTCCGGCCGGAACGATCGGGCCTGAGCCGGCCAGGAGCCGGAGGGCCATCGCCTGCCGGAGCCGAAACCCAGGCCAGGGCTCACGAGGCCCGCATCGGACCGCGAGCCCTGCCTGGTCCCGGCTTGATACCCCTGTCATGTTGCGCCGGCTTGTGCTC